>NZ_JBIJDC010000152.1:0-9878 GCF_044344315.1 Zoogloea sp.
TGCGGGAGCGGGCGGCGCGAAGGGGAGGGCTCAGGCGGCCTGACGGGCGCGCAGATCACGCAGCAGGAGCAGCGGTGCCCGATGGTAGAGCTTGATGTCGTGATAGGGGTCGGTGAGGATCTTGGTCAGCCACACCAGCCCGGTCTGCACGTTGCGGATGAAGAACAGATGCACGGTGCGGAACAGCAGCCCGGCCACGCCCAGGGCCAGCCACAGGATGCCCAGGTGATCGATGTAGCCCCCCATGTCCGCATGGGCGTCGAAGAGGCCGAACATGGTCGGGTTGAGCCACAGGGCCAGGGGGATGAAGGCCCAGATGGACAACAGCACCACCTTGCGTTTCAGGTTGTAGCCCACCTTCACGGCCTCTTTGTATTCATTGCTGACCTTGTTCTCCTCGTCGAAACCCAGGGGTTCGAAGAAGAAGTGGCCGGACTGGCGCGTGACCATGGAGATCAGCCAGCCGATCAGCGCGGCTTTCACCGGGTCGACGAAGAGCAGGGAGTAGGCAATCAGGAAGCTGATGGCGCTGATCAGGTGCAGGGTCTGGTTGATCCGGCTGTGGTGATAGAAGCGGTGGTCGTCCCAGCGCTGAATCTCCAGCGCGCGCAGAAAATCTTTCATGGAGTCTCCCTAGAGTGTCGAAATGGCCTTCGCGGCAAGACTAAGAAGCTCGCGTTACCGGGCGGCTGCGAAAATGTTAAGGCGGTGTGATCTCCCTGCCTGCGCGGCCCGGGAGGCGGCGGGTAAAATGCCGGACTGATCTTTGCAGCCGGGAAAGGCGGTGGATGGGATGATGGAAAAGCGCCGGGTTTTGGGTGTCGCGCTGGTCTTTGCCGTGCTTGGTGGCCTCGTCACCCATCACCAGCCGGAGATCGGTCAATGGATCCCCCGGGTGCTGCTGGCGACGGGCGTGCTGGTGCTGATGGGCCTCGCCTGGCGGCACTGGCAACAGCGTGCGCGGGCCCGCTTCGTGGCCGACTTCCGCTTTCCGGCAGGGTTGGCGCGCAAGGTCCGTGAGCGCTATCCCCACCTCAGCGATGCCCAGGCCGACATGGTGCTGCGGGAGCTGCGTACCTTCTTCCAGGTTGCGCTGGCGGCCCAGGGGCGGATGGTGTCCATGCCGAGCCAGGCCGTGGACGTGGCCTGGCATGAGTTCATCCTGTTCACCAAGGGCTACCGGTTGTTCTGTCGCCGTGGCCTCGGCCGCTTCCTGGATCACACGCCGGCGGAATACATGGCCACGCCCAATACGGCACGGCAGGGATTGCGCCGTACCTGGCTGCAGGCCTGCCGCCTGGATGGCATCAACCCACGCAAGCCCGAGCGCCTGCCCATGCTTTTTGCGCTGGATGCGCTGCTGCTGATCCCCGACGGCTTTCGCTACGTCCTCAACTGCGCGGGGCCCGACGGGGCGCGGTCGGGCGATGCCTACTGCGCCGGCGACATCGGCTGCAGTGGTGGCGGAGGGGGCTGTTCGGGCGGCTCCGACAGCAGCAGCGGGGACGCCGGCGACGGCGGGAGCGGCTGTGGCGGGGGAGGCTGCGGCGGCGGTGACTGACACCGTCGCCGGTAAGCAGGGCTTTTAGAGGAAGCGGTCGAGCAGACGCTTGCTGTGGCTGTCCAGGGCGTAGCGGTCGCGGATCAGGAAGTTGATGCCGCGGCTGTCGGTGATCATCAGGGCCGGGGTGGTGAGGCGGCGGATGTCCTCTTCGCCCTTCAGCACCATGCTGGTGGGGCCCCGGTCGGTTTCCAGGTCCCAGGTGCTGGGAGTGGCAAAACTGGAAACGTGGCGGATGCGCTGGATCACCGGCATGAACTCGCGGCTGGCCATCTCGTCGGCGATCAACTGGCGGCTGTCGTCAGGCAGGTCGGAGAGGCGCTCGATCCACGCCACTTCCTCGCCTTCGGTGTTGATCAGGCCGATGTTCTCGGTGGGTGCGGCGATGGGGAAGGCGCGCACCGGCGTCACCAGATGGGCCTTGCCTTCCAGATCGGTGAACACGAGCTGGCTGAAGCTGTTGCGGGTGATGTTGAGATTCTGCTGTGACATGGCGGGCCTTCAGGCGGGAGCGTGTTCGCGGTGCTGGGGGACGCGGGGCTCGGCGCCGATGGCGTCGTCGTCCAGCTTGCGGGTCTGGGCTTCGTAGAGGCGGAAGTAGGCACCCTGCTTTTCCATCAGGGTGTCGTGGTTGCCGATCTCGACGATCTGCCCCCGGTCCAGCACCACCAGCCGGTCGGCCTTGCGCAGGGTGGACAGGCGGTGGGCGATGGCGATGGTGGTGCGGCCGCGGATGAGGTTTTCGAGGGCGGCCTGGATTTCCATCTCGGTCTCGGTATCCACTGCCGAGGTGGCCTCGTCGAGGATCAGGATGCGGGGGTCGATGAGCAGCGCGCGGGCGATGGAGATGCGCTGACGCTCGCCCCCCGACAGGGCCTGGCCGCGCTCGCCGACCAGGGAATCGTAGCCCTGGGGCAGGCGCAGGATGAAGTCGTGGGCGTGGGCGGCGCGGGCGGCGGCGATGATTTCCTCGCGGGTGGCGTCGGGCTTGCCGTAGGCGATGTTCTCGGCAATGGTGCCGAAGAACAGGAAGGGCTCCTGCAGCACCAGGCCGATGTTGCGGCGGTATTCCGACACCGGCACCGAGCGGATGTCCATGCCCTCGATGCGGATGGAGCCGTCGGTCACGTCGTAGAAGCGGCAGATCAGGTTGACCAGGGTGCTCTTGCCCGAGCCCGAATGGCCCACCAGGCCGATCATCTCGCCCGGGGCGATGTTCAGGTCGACGCCGCGCAGGATGCTACGGTTGCCATAGCGGAAGCCGACGCGCTTGACCTCGATGGCGCCGGTGACGCGGGGCAGGTGCTGGGGCGTGGCCGGATCGGGCACGCTGGAGACGTGGTCGAGGATGTCGAAGATGCGCTTGGCGCCGGCGGCCGCCTTCTGGGTCACCGAGACGATGCGGCTCATGGAGTCGAGGCGGGTGTAGAAGCGCGAGATGTAGGCCAGGAAGGCGGCCAGGGTACCGACGGTGACGTCGTTTTCGGACACCAGCCAGATGCCGAAACCCCATACGATCAGCAGGCCGACCTCGGTAAGCAGGGTGACGGTGGGCGAGAACACCGACCACACCTTGTTCACCCGGTCGTTCACCGCCAGGTTGCGCCCGTTGGCTTCACGGAAACGGGCGACTTCGCGCTTCTCCTGGGCAAAGGCCTTGACCACCCGGATGCCGGGGATGGTGTCGGCCAGCACGCTGGTGACTTCCGACCACACCCGGTCCACCTGCTCGAAGCCATAGCGCAGCTTGTCGCGCACGGTGTGGATCAGCCAGGCGATGAAGGGCAGCGGCACCAGGGTGACGAGGGCCAGCCAGGGGTTGATGGACACCAGGATGATCGCCGTCATGGTGATCATCAGCACGTCGGTGGCGAAGTCCAGCAGGTTCATGGATAGGAACAGGCAGATCCGGTCCGTCTCGGCGCCGATCCGTGCCATCAGGTCGCCGGTGCGTTTGCCGCCGAAGTACTCCAGCGACAGGCCCTGCAGGTGCTCGTAGGTGGTGGTGCGCAGGTCGGCGCCGATGCGCTCGCTGACCAGGGCCAGGATGTAGGTCTTGGCCCAGCCCAGGGCCCAGGCGAAGACCGCGGCGATCAGCAGGCCACCGAGCATCATGGTGACCCGGTGGCCGTCGATGGGTGCACCGTTCTGGAAGGGGATCAGCACCTCGTCCATCAGCGGCATGGTGAGGTAGGGCGGCACCAGGGTGGCGGCGGTGGACAGCAGGGTCAGCACGAAGCCGGCCAGCAGGCGGCCCCGGTAGGGGCGGGCAAAGCGCCACAGTCGGAACAGGGTCCAGGTGGAGGGCGGTGTGTGGATCTCCCGGGCGCAGGTGGGGCACTCATCGGTGCCCGGCGGCAGCGGTGCGTCGCAGGTGGGGCAGGTGAGGGGTTCCGGCGGGGTCGGCTGGCGGCCGGCCAGTACGCATTCGAGCTGGGCCTTGAAGCGGTCGGAGAGGTTGCGGGCGGCCGGGTCCTGGGCCAGGGTGAAGCGCCAGCCGGCCAGCTTGCCGGCGGTGTCGACCAGGTCGAGGGCGGCGACGCCGCCGTGGTCCCGGTGACGCAGCTGCATGCTTTCCCGGAAGGGCCAGGATTGCCAGGCGCCGGCGGCCTCGTCCCAGGCCATCAGCCGGCGGTCGGTGAGGGCCACGACGCCGCTGCGGAACTGCAGGCTCGCGTCCAGATCGAGGCTCAGGCTGGCCAGAACCTTCTCGTCGGCGGCCAGCGCAGCGTCGAGCTGGGCGCGCCAGCTTTCGGGAACGGCGGGTCCGAGATAGTCGGAATAGGCGGAAGAAAGGTGTGCAGGCGCAGAATTCATTTTGGGGACGCGATGTGGCCTGAGAAAAGGGCCTGACAAAAGGGCCACAGAGAAGGGCCGGCGTGGGGCAAAATTGCGTTCGAAGTTTACTGACTCGTTACAGGCACGTACACCCGGCGGTCGGGCAGAATCGTCGGCTTGTTGATATTTTTTGCTCCGGTAATCCAACCGGGCCCTGCTGCGTTAAGAGAAAGTTCAGTTTTTGTTACACCGTGCCGCTACCCCGCTCGTCACTTCCTCCGCCTTGCCCATGACCAACAAAACGATCGAATTCCTGAACGTGCTCCACCTGCGGGGACCGAACATCTGGACCTACCGCTCCGTCCTCGAGGCATGGGTCGACATCCATGACCTGGAAGACTGCCCGTCCAATGTCATCCCCGGTTTCTACGAGCGACTCACCACGATGCTCCCCAGCCTGGTCGAGCACCGCTGCAGCATCGGCGAGCGGGGCGGCTTTCTCAAGCGCTTGCGCGATGGCACCTGGCCCGGGCACATCCTCGAGCACGTGACGCTGGAGCTGCAGAATCTGGCCGGCATGACCGGAGGCTTCGGCAAGGCCCGGGAAACTGCCATCCGTGGTGTGTACAAGGTGGTCATCCGCGCCTGGCAGAAGGATGTCTCCATGGCGGCCCTCAACATGGGCCACGACCTGCTGATGGCGGCCATCGAGGATCGTCCCTATGACGTGGATGCCGCCGTGCTGCGCCTGCGTGACCTGGTCGATACCTACATGCTCGGCCCGAGCACCCGCTGCATCGTCGAGGCCGCGGCCGACAAGTCCCGCCGTATCCCCTTCATCCGCCTGCTGGCCGAAGGCAACCTCGTGCAGCTGGGCTATGGTGCGCGCCAGCGCCGCATCTGGACGGCCGAGACCGACCGTACCCCGGCCATCGCCGAAAGCATCTCCCGCGAGAAGGATCTGACCAAGAGCCTGCTCGCATCCTGCGGCGTGCCGGTACCCGAAGGTCGCATCGTGGATGGCGTCGAGGATGCCATCGAGGCGGCGGACGACATCGGCTTCCCGGTGGTGATCAAGCCCAGCGACGGCAACCACGCCCGCGGCGTGTTCACCAACGTGCGCAGCGCCGACGAGATCCGTGAGCTTTACCCCCTGACCGCGGCCGAAGGTTCCGAAGTCATTGTCGAGCGCTTCATCCGCGGCGCCGAGCACCGTCTGCTGGTGGTGGGCGGCAAGATGGTCGCCGCGAACAAGGGTGACATGGTGTCGGTGGTCGGCGATGGCGAGCACAGCATCGACGAACTCATCGAGACCCAGATCAACTCCGACCCGCGCCGGGGCGTCGAGCACGAGTTCCCCCTCTACCTGATCAAGCTCGACGACTACCCCGCAGCCCAGATGGAGGTGGCCCGCCAGGGCTTCACCGGCGCCTCGGTGCCGGCGGCTGGCCAGGAGGTGATGATCGTCCGCACCAGCAACATGGCCTTCGACGTGACCGATGAAGTCCATCCCGACACCGCCGAGCTGGCCTGCCTGGCCGCGCGTATCGTCGGTCTGGACATCGCCGGCGTCGACCTGGTCTGCGAGGACGTCTCCCAGCCCCTCGCCGGGCAGCAGGGGGCCATCGTCGAGGTCAATGCCGGCCCCGGCCTGCTGATGCACATCAAACCGGCGGTCGGTCAGCCGCGCCCGGTGGGCGAGGCCATCGTCGATCACCTCTTCGAGAAAGACGAAGACTCCCGCATTCCCGTGGTCGGCGTGACGGGCAGCCGCGGCAAGACGCCGGTGGCCCGGCTCATCGCCCATCTGCTGCGCATCTCCGGCCAGTACACCGGCCTGGCCTGCAGCGAAGGCGTGTTCCTGGATGGCCGCCAGGTGGAGACCGCCGAGGGCACCAACTGGGATGCGGCCGAGCGGGTGTTGATGAACCGCTCCGTCGAGGCCGCGGTGTTCGAGAACAGCTGCCGCAGCATCCTGGCCGACGGCACGGTGTACGACCGCTGCCTGGTGGGCGTGGTCACCAACGTGGATCCCGAGCTGCATTTCGGCGAGTTCTACATCGACAGTGCCGAGAAGGTGTGGAACGTGTTCCGCACCCAGGTGGATCTGGTGCTCTCCTACGGCGTTGCCGTGCTCAACGCCGAAGACCCGGCGGTGGTCGAGATGGCCGAGCTGTCGGATGGCGAGGTGATCTTCTACGGGGTGGATGCCGACGCGGCTGCCATTGCCACAGCGCGGGCCGCGGGCCAGCGCACGGTCTACATCCGGGACGGTGCCATTGTGCTGGCCCGCGGGGCCGAGGAAGATCCGGTGGCTCGCCTGGACCGGATCGCCATGCTGGCGGGGGGGGCCGCGGCGCAGCCGGGTGTGCTCTCCAATCTGCTCGGCGCCGTTGCCGGGGCCTGGGCCCTGGGTATTTCGCCGGCGATGATCCGCGCCGGCGTCACGCCCTACGATCCGAAGGCGCCCCTGCGTAACGACTGAAGCGCCCGCCCCACCGAACCGACATACCAGCCGGCCGCGCCAGAGCGGCTGGCGACAATAAGAGACAAGGACTGAAATCCATGGAAGTTTCACGCATCCGGGCTCTGCGCGGCCCCAATCTGTGGAGCCGGCACACCGCGATCGAGGCCATCGTGTCCTGCACCCCGGCCGAGTGCAATATCGATGCCGTGCCCGGCTACGAGGCACGCCTGCGCAATCTGTTTCCCGAGATGGGCTTTCTTGAGGCCGAGAGCCACCTGGGCGCCATCTCCGTGGCCCATGCTCTCGAAATGGCCGCCCTCGGCCTGCAGGCCAGTGCCGGCTGCCCGGTAACCTTCAGCCGCACCTCCAAGACCCTCGAGGAAGGCGTCTTCCAGGTGGTGGTCGAATACACCGAAGAGAAGGTTGGCCGACTCGCTTTCGACCTGGCCATCGAGCTGTGCCGTGCCGCCGAAAGCGATGGCGCCTTCGATCTGGCCAGTGCCCTGGCGCGCCTGCAGGAGCTCGACGAGGACGTGCGCCTCGGGCCGTCTACCGGCTCGATCGTGCAGGCCGCAGTGGCCCGGGGCATTCCCTACCGCCGTCTTACCGAAGGCAGCCTGGTGCAGTTTGGCTGGGGCAGCAAGCAGCGCCGCATCCAGGCCGCCGAGACCGACCTGACCAGCGCCGTGGCCGAATCCATCGCCCAGGACAAGGAACTCACCAAGACCCTGCTGCGTGCTGCCGGCGTGCCGGTGCCCCTGGGGCGTTCGGTGACCAGTGCCGAGGATGCCTGGCTGGCGGCCCGCGAGATCGGTGGGCTGGTGGTGGTCAAGCCCCGCGACGGCAACCAGGGCAAGGGCGTGGCGGTCAAGCTGCGCACCCAGGAAGAGGTGATGAACGCCTTCCGCGTGGCCGAGGAGATCAGCGATGACGTGCTCGTCGAGCGCTATCTGCCGGGGCACGACTATCGCCTGCTGGTGATCGGCAACAAGCTCATCGCCGCCGCCCGGCGTGATCCGCCGCTGGTGGTGGGCGACGGCAAGCGCACCATCCGCGAGCTGGTCGATCACGTGAACAGCGATCCGCGTCGGGGCGAGGGCCATGCCACCTCCCTGACCAAGATCCGCTTCGACGAGATCGCCCTGGCCACCCTGACCAAGCAGGGCTATGACGCCGACTCCGTTCCGCCCAAGGGCAAGCGGGTGATCCTGCGCAACAACGCCAACCTGTCCACCGGCGGCACGGCCACCGATGTCACCGACGACGTGCATCCCGAGGTGGCCGAGCGCGCCATCGCCGCGGCCCGCAACATCGGCCTCGACATCTGCGGCGTGGACGTGGTGTGCGAGAGCATGCTCGAACCCATGGAGGCCCAGAGCGGCGGCATCGTCGAATGCAACGCCGCCCCCGGCCTGCGCATGCACCTGCAGCCCTCCTACGGCAAGGGCCGACCGGTGGGCGAGGCGATTGTCGCCAACATGTTCAAGCCCGGCGAGAATGGCCGGATCCCGGTGGTGGCGGTGGCCGGCACCAACGGCAAGACCACCACCGTGCGTCTCACCGCCCACCTGCTCGGTGTGGCCGGCAATCGGGTGGGCATGACCAACTCCGACGGTGTCTATGTGGGCAAGCGCCGCATCGATACCGGCGACTGCAGCGGCCCGCGCAGCGCCCGCAACATCCTGCTGCACCCGGATGTGGATGCGGCGGTCTTCGAGACCGCCCGTGGCGGCGTGCTGCGCGAAGGCCTCGCCTTCGACCGCTGCGACGTGGCCGTGGTGACCAACATCGGCATGGGCGACCACCTGGGTTTGTCCTACATCAGTACGGTGGAAGACCTGGCCGTGGTCAAGCGCGTGATCGTCCAGAACGTGGCGGCCCATGGCACGGCCGTGCTCAACGCTGCCGACCCCATGGTGGTCAGGATGGCCGGCGCCTGCCCGGGCTCGGTGCTGTATTTCGCCGCCGATCAGTACAACCACGTGCTCAACACTCACAGGGTGCAGGGCCACCGGGTGGTGTTTGTGGACGGCGACGCCATCGTGGCGGTGCAGGGCGAAGAGAAGTTCCGCGTGCCCCTGGCCGGCATTCCCATCACTCGCAACGGGACCATTTCCTTCCAGATCGAGAACGCGATGGCCTCCATTGCCGCGGCCTGGGCGCTGGGCCTGTCGGTGGATACCATCCTCAAGGGCGTCGCTACCTTCATCAACGATGCCGCCACCGCGCCGGGGCGTTTCAACGTCTTCGATTACAAGGGCGCCACCCTGATCGCCGACTACGGCCACAATCCGGACGCCATCCAGGCCCTGGTGCAGGCCGTCGAGAGCATGCCTGCCGAGCGCCGCTCGGTGGTCATCAGCGGCGCCGGCGACCGGCGCGACGAGGACATCCGCGAGCAGACCCGCATCCTCGGCGCTGTTTTCGACGACGTGGTCCTGTACCAGGACGAATGCCAGCGTGGCCGCGCCGATGGTGAGGTGCTGGCCCTGCTGCAGCAGGGCCTGGTGGATGCCCCGCGGACGAAGAATGTGTGCGAAATCCGCGGCGAGTTCGTGGCCATCGACGAGGCCCTGGGCCGTCTGCAGCCCGGCGACCTGTGCCTGATCCTGATCGACCAGGTGGAGGAAGCGCTGGAGCACATCGCCAGGCGCATCGCGGAGGCCTGAGTCCGGCCTCGGTTGTGCCCGGCTTGCGGTGAAAAGGGCGACGTGAGTCGCTCTTTTCACGTGGGGCGGTGGAATGAATCTACTTTCCTCAGTTGTCCTCCCTGAAGCGGACGCATCCCCAATGCTGGCGGGTGCTTGGGTTTCCTCGGCCGGATCACCCAATGGGTGAAGCTGAAGGGCTATTGGAGACGCTGAGGGTGGCTGGAGGGGCTGTGGGGGCGACTTCGGTCGCCCGTGGACTTCGGTCAAGGGCATGCCGGTGATCGGCGCGCGGATGGGCGACTGAAGAGGGTGTCGCGAAACCCTCTCCCCGCCGTTGAGCTAGGATTCTGGCCGGAGTCGATGAAATCGGTGGGGCCATGGAGCAGAAGAAGATCAAGCGTCGGGTGACCCGGATCAAGAC
>NZ_JBIJDC010000057.1:0-27855 GCF_044344315.1 Zoogloea sp.
CCTGTTTCATGGTTTCGATCGCGGCGGCCTTGTCCCCTGGCAGCACTTCGGCCAGACACTGATCGATTCCAAGCCCGGTTGCCACGCCATGCGCAGCGCCCCGACTATCGCCGGTAATCAGCGCGGTTCTTATCCCCATCTGCTTGAGGCGGTCGATACTGGCCAGCGCCTCTGGCTTCAGCCGGTCGCCAAAGGCGATCAAGCCCAGCACCGCTTGGGCGCTTTCCGACGCCAACCAGGATACAGTCCGCCCTTCGGCTTCGAGGTGCTTCGCGGTGTCTGCGAGATGGTCCATCATGAAGCCGCGCTCCTGCATCAATCGGGTATTGCCAAGAACGTAGCGTGTGCCCTCAATTTCGCCGGCAAGCCCGCGTCCGGGCAAGGCCTGGACGAAGCGCGCAACCACCGGGCTCAACCCCGCGTCCTGGGCAGACTTGCCCACGGCTCGGGCCAAGGGATGCTCGCTACCCAACTGAAGACTGGCAGCAAGGCTGAGGAGCTGCCGGGCATCACCGCTGCCGGATTCGAGGGCCACGACCTGGGGCTTGCCTTCCGTCAGCGTGCCGGTCTTGTCGAAGACGACGGCTGTCACCTTGTGCGCCACTTCCAGCGCCTCCGCATCCTTCACCAGGATGCCGTGTCGGGCGGCAACCCCCGTTCCCGCCATGAGCGCAGTGGGCGTGGCAAGACCCAATGCACACGGACAGGCAATCACGAGCACGGCGACGGCGTTGATAATCGCCGTCTCGACATCACCGCCGTACGCCCACCATCCACCAAAGGTCAGCAGGGCGATGAGCATGACCACCGGGACAAATACCGCACTCACCCGGTCCACCATGCTCTGAATGGGCGCCTTGGCAGACTGGGCACTCTCGACCAACCGGATGATCCGGGCCAAAGTGGTTTCCGTACCGATGGCCGTTGTCCGCACCAGCAGCAAGCCGTCGGCATTGATCGCACCACCGCTGACGCGATCTCCCGGCTGCCTGGGGACCGGCAGGCTTTCACCGGTCAACATGGATTCGTCCAAGTGGCTTTCTCCTTCCATGATTTGACCATCCACTGGGACCCGCTCGCCGGGCTTCACAACAACCACGTCGCCCACGCGGACCGCATCGATGGTGATCTCCTGATCACCGTTGTCAGTACGAATGCGGGCAACGGCGGGTCTCAGAGCCTGGAGCGCCCGGATCGCCTCGGTGGTTTGCCGCTTGGCCCTGGCTTCAAGCCACTTGCCCAGCAGAACCAGCGTGATCACCACGGCTGAAGCTTCAAAATACAGGTGAGGCATCTCACCGCCTGTCGGCTTTGCCAGGAGATATACGCTGAGTCCGTAGGCCGCAGTCGTTCCAAGGGCCACCAAGAGATCCATGTTCCCGCTACCTGCACGCAGTGCCTTCCAGCCTGCACGGTAGAAACGCAGCCCCAGCCAGAATTGAACAGGGGTTGCCAACAACAACTGCACCCAGCCGGGCAGCATCCAATGTGCGCCGAAGAGATCAGCCAGCATCGGAATCACGAGCGGAAGGGAGAGGGTCGCCGCAACTGCAACAGGCCACCATTCGGCACCCTGGCGGACTGATGCTGCGGCAGCTGGGGAGCCCTCCGTCTGCAATGCGGCATCGTAACCCGCTTTCCGGACGGCCTCGATCAGGGCCGAGGTAGGCACGCCACGAGTCAGCGTGACATGCGCTTGTTCAGTGGCGAGGTTGACGACGGCACTCACGACACCGGGAACCCCGGCCAGAACCTTCTCCACTCGCGCGGCGCAACTGCTGCACGTCATCCCCGTGATCGCCAAAACCCGGTTTTCCTCAGGGACATGGAAACCCGCCTTCTCAATCGCCTGGCGCACGGTCGTCAGATCAACGACCGAGTCGGACTCCAGCAACGCCGATTCGGTAGAGAAACTGACGGTGGCCCTGGAAATGCAGGGCAAGCGACCCAGCAGCTTTTCTACGCGGGCAGCGCAACTGCTGCAGGTCATGCCCTCAATACCGATCGATAGCGCCTGGCGGGGCAGCGTGACAGTGGAAGAACTCATGATGCAACTCCTGTTGAGGTGACAGGAGCAGGCTAGACCTTGCCATCATGGGAAGGTCAACGGCGTCGGAGCCCTTTTTTCACTTTGTGATCGGGACGGTGGTGGGAGCGACCATCCTCTGGAAGTCTGGACGAGGCTCCTGTTCCTGACATGCAGGTGACGCAATTGTCACCCCCATGTTCGGGTCTCGTAAGGGTCGGTAGCGCATGCTTCAACTGCAGGCTCACTCATGACCGAACCAAAGGAGAAAATCATGAAACTCATTTCCACCATATTTGCCGCGCTGCTGCTCACTGCCGGCGCTGCCCATGCAGATATCAACGACAAGGACAATCACGTTGAAGGCGTTGGCGGACACACCCTCAACGAACTGCAAAAGCAAGGCAAACCCACGGCTGCCGATGTGAAGAAGGAACGCGATCTGCAGAAGAACTGGGATCGGGAGAAGGACAACCACATGGAGGGGGTTGGCGGTCACGCACTCCATGAAGCCAAGAAGATGCCGCCGGCGACAAAGGAAAGCCAGGCCAAAAAGCGCGAAGCCGAAAAGACCTTGGATCGGGGTAAGGACAACCACGAAGAAGGTGTGGGCGGACACGGCCTCTACGAAGCGACCAAGGGCAAGTAGCCCCGACGAGACTCACTTGTAGATCCGACGCGACCACATTCGCGCCTGTTACTCAAGCCCTGACACTCAGTCGGGACTGCCAACAGCCGCGTTTCATCCAGCAACAAAGCGGCCCGACAACATAACAAGCCGCTGACAAAACTGTCATCGGACGGTTTGGCTCCCGTAAGGAGCCAACGTCCATCATAGAAGTGCAGGATCACCTGCACACAACCAAAGGAGAGAGAAATGCTAAAGAAAATGTTGGTCGTGGCCGCGCTGAGCGTCATAGGTACAACGGGTGCATTCGCTTCTGATGAGGCGCGGGCGGCAGCGAAAGAGGTCATCGAGCTGAAAGATGGCTCGACGGTTTATATCTTCAAGGACGGGAAAATGGCCATGGAAGACAAGTACGGCCGTGCGACTCGCATGAAGCAAGAAACCGTCATGGAAACCAAGGATGGCCGGAAGATCATCATGCATGGCGATGAGGTCATGCGGCTTGACTCGCTACTACGACATGGCGATGGGAGCTAGTTCTTCCGTTGCCGCCTGAATGGCATGAGAGCCCTCAATGCACCCTGAGGCAGCTTGGGGGCTCACGAGATTCATTGTCGATGGCGACTAGTCTCAAAATGCACATCAGAACATTCTGGCGATGGCTTCCACAGGCTTGATGCCAACTCCGAACCGGGCGATGGCTTCCCGGTGTTGGCGTAGCTCTCCGTACGGTAGGTAGCGGATGTTGAGCTCCCTAACCTGTGAGAAGGCCGGCCTCAGCACCTGCTGCCGGACATCGGCCTCTCGTTCATCCGGAGCGACGAGGAATAGATGATGGCGCTGGGCCGCGCCACCGGACAAAGCCAGATCCAGCAGCCGAACGATGCCGGAGTAGATCGAGGTCGTATGTTCGACCTCGAATGCCGCCACCACTGTGCCGGATTCTCGTTCCAGCCAGATCACATCGATGAGCCGCACCGCGTCAGCTCCTTCATTTTGCAAGGCCAGGGGCAAGACCGTGAGGCACCCATCGGCGAGGCGCCCTCCGTTATAGGGCCGACTCTGGTCGTTGCTGGCAATCCACACCGAGAACCCCAGGGCCAGCCCCAGGTCTCTCAGCCACCCTTGCACTTCGGTATGCCCCTCGTCGGAAACCCGATTCTTGTCGAGTTGCTTGGCAAAGGCGGCGGTTTCCTCCCGGACTGCGGCCAGATCCTTGGCCCAGGCATCGGTTGCCTTGGCATCTCCCTCGGCGGGCGGCAAGGGATAGCGCTCCATGCCCAGATCGAACATGAGCCCGGCAACCGCGCCCAGATCATTGGACAGAAGATCCCGGTGGCGCTGATTGAACTCGATGAGTCCCTGCCGCATCGCAAGGTAATGATCCCAACGCCCAAGCTTGACGGCAGCGCCGGTCAACGCGTTGTAGCCTTTGACGATGGCGGTATTGAACGGGACGACGATCGTCGGGTGAATGAAGTAAAACAGGTTGGCCGCGGCGGGGCCGAGGCCTTTGATGCTCTTGGCTTCGAGCGTGCGGATCGCCTGGAGCACGTCGGCCTCCTTGGTGCAGCAGTGGCACGCATGCAGCAGCCGTCCAAAGGCGCGTTGATTGTCCCGGTCTTCGTAGATGTCCGGAATCCGCAGTTTGGGCTTCCACAGGAACGCATGATCGGCCCCCTTGAAGGGGTCGCCGCAGAATTCGGAAAAAATCGTACGCTAAGGTTTTCCGCTGCGTAGCGGCCGAAACTCTCCATCCTCAACCTTCTTGTTTTGCCGCCAGACGTAATCACCGGTCAGGTTGATGTGCTCCCAGCCCAATGGCGACAGATATTGCAGCAGTCCGTCATTGATGGGTTTGCCGGTCTCGCGCAGCGCCTGCGTTGCCTGGTCGAGATAGACGGTGTTCCACAAAACGATAGCGGCGGTCACCAGATTGAGTCCGCTGGCTCGATAACGCTGCTGCTCGAAACTGCGGTCGCGGATTTCGCCAAGCCGGTTGAAGAACACGGCCCGGGCCAGCGCGTTCCGCGCCTCACCCTTGTTCAACCCGGCATGGACTCGACGACGCAACTCGACATTTTGCAGCCAGTCCAGGATAAACAGCGTGCGCTCGATCCGCCCCAGTTCGCGCAGCGCAACCGCCAAGCCATTCTGGCGTGGGTAGCTGCCGAGTTTCCGCAGCATCAAGGAGGCCGTCACCGTACCCTGCTTGATGGACGCCGCCAGTCGTAAAATCTCATCCCAATGGGCACGGACGTGCTTGATATTCAGCGTGCCGCCGATCATCGTGTTCAGTGCTGAGTAGTCCTCTCCGCTCTTGGGTACATACAGCTTGGTATCCTTCAGGTCACGAATGCGCGGCGCAAAACGGAATCCCAGCAGGTGCATCAAGGCAAACACGTGATCGGTGAAGCCGGCCGTATCGGTGTAGTGTTCCTCGATCCGCAAGTCAGATTCGTGGTACAGCAGGCCATCGAGCACGTAGGTCGAATCGCGCACGCCGACGTTGACCACCTTTGTGCTGAACGGTGCGTACTGGTCCGAAATGTGGGTGTAAAACAGTCTGCCGGGTTCGTGGCCGTACTTCGGATTGACGTGGCCGGTGCTCTCGCCTTTGCCACCCGCCCGAAAGCGCTGCCCATCAGACGATGACGTGGTGCCGTCACCCCAGTTCGCAGCAAAAGTATGGCGTAACTGGGTATTCACCAGATCGGCCAGCCCGGCGGAATAGGTTTCGTCACGGACGTGCCAGGCTTGCAGCCAGGCCAGCTTGGCGTAGGTCGCACCGGGGCAGGACTCGGCCATTTTAGTCAGCCCCAAGTTGATGGCATCGGCCAGGATGGCCGATAGCAATAGCGTCCGATCCTTGACCGGTTCGCCATCCTTCAGATGAACGAAATGGCGGGTGAAGCCCGTCCAGTCGTCTACGTCCATCAGCAACTCGGTGATCTTGATGCGCGGCAAGTACATGCCGGTCTGGTCGATCAGCGTTTGCGCCGCTTCGGGAACAACGGCATCGAGTGGTGTGATCTTCAGGCCGGAGTCGGTGATGATGGCATCCGGTAGTTCGTTGGCCAGCGCCAAACGATTGACTGTCGCCAGTTGTTCTTCCAGCAGGTGCAACCGCTCATGTAGGTATTGGTCGCAGTCCGGGTTCACTGCAATCGGCAACGTTTTCGCCTGCTTCAGTGTGACGAACTTCTCGACCGGCAACAGGTATTCGTCAAAGTCGCGGAACTGGCGGGAGCCTTGCACCCAGATGTCGCCAGAGCGAAGCGAGTTTTTCAGTTCCGAAAGGGCGCAGATTTCATAAAAACGGGTATCCGGATTTGAGTGTGTTTTCTGCCCGATGACGAGCGCGTGACAATCGATAGCAAAACCGGATTTTGTTGTTGCTTTTCTTCTGGCGTCGTCTTATACTAAAACCGGATTACAATGTGTTTATGAGGTTACCATGGCAAATCTGACACTGACGCAAGCGCAGCAGCGGTACATCGACCGAGTGAAAGAGCTTGCTCCCGGATGCGGCAAGCGGATTGCGGTGGGTGCTCGGCTCGAATTGAGCCGGTGGGCGAAGCGTCACGGGTTCGACCAAACGGTTGTGCTCAACGATGCCCGCGACATGGTGCAGTTGGAACGGGACGCGAAAGCGCAAGCGGCATGATGACCGGCGAGACAATGCAGGCAGAACGTCCGATGGTCCGCGAAGGACTGCGGCAGGTGCGCGGCGCCTCCGAACGCGACATTGCCATCGCCTTGGTTCTTGAGCTTGCGGAATCAGTCCTGCACCGCTTCTCACTGCTTGGGTTTTACGATAACGATCAGGACTTTCTGGGCGATCTGGCAAACAGGCTCGGCGTGGCAGATGACAGGGCGTTCCGCAACAAGCTGACGCGGGTTGTGCGCAGACTGGTGAGTTATGGCGTGCATACCCAGAATCGATGGACTTGAAAGGAGTGAATCAATGAGTGCAATCGACGCAATGCTGTATTTCACCTTCCGGGAAGGTGGTGATGTCGGATCGGGAGTTGTGGTGGACGTGGCGACCGGCGAATTCGACGGGGAACAGGCTTACCACGATATGGCGAGCCTCACCGAAGATGCCCCTGCCGGGCCGGAGGGACATTACCTGCAAGTCGGCGAGCATCGGTTCGAGGTCAAGCACGAAACTGGAAGCAACTGGACGTTCCGCGTGATCGACCTCGACGGACTCCAGCGTGTTGCGGCCGAAATGGAACCCGAGTCCGAGCCGGAGCGTAAGTCGGGCTACAGTTCGCCGAGTCCGTTCTGAGGTAGGTAATCGTAGATGCCGACCATCAGCACGTTTTACGGAATCCTGATTCAAATGTTCTGGAACGATCACGCGCCGCCGCACTTCCATGCACTCTACGCCGAGCATGAAGTGCTGATCGACATCCGGACCCTGGACATCCTGGAAGGCGAGATGCCCCGGCGGGCACTTGCCTTGATTTTGGAATGGGCGCAGGAACATCGCGCCGAACTCATGGAGGACTGGGAGCTATGCGCACGCAATCAGCAGCCCCACAAGATTCGCCCCTTGCCGTAACGCCGCCTATCGAGCCGCGCATGCCGTGGCGTGTTGCGACCGTGGAAGCGCTACCGGACTTCCGGCTGCATGTCCGATTCGTGGACGGCACCGAGGGAACGGTGGACCTGACCGCGTTGGTCCATTCGCCCAGCGCCGGGGTCTTTGCTTCCCTCGCCGATTCTGCGCTCTTCGCCCAGGCGTTCGTTGAGCACGGTGCGGTGACCTGGCCGGGTGAGATCGATTTGGCCCCTGATGCCATGTACGCCGAGATTAAGAAGGGAGTGCAATAACGATGAAACTGGTTCTACTCACGGTTCTTGCGCTTGCTGGGCTCGCGCTTCTCCAGTTTGCCGTTGCGGCGCTGAGACAAGACCGCGCACGAAATGCCTTCCACCGCTGCCTGGAGTCAGCCCGAACTGCCGGGGTTGAAGATGCCTTCATGGCGCGTTTCAACTCGGCCGCACGCTACGGCGATTCCTTGGACAAGATCATCCAAGGTTGGGGAGCAACGAGGATTCGGCGCATGTGTGAAGAGGCGATGCCCAAATGATGAACAGTATGACGCTCGATGCGGTCGTGGAGACTGCGCTGGTCGAGAAGATTCAGCGGCAGGATCGCTTCATCGCGGAGCTGCAAGCCGAGCTTCAACGGGCACGACAAGCCTCTGTGGACGCGATGCTCGGGCAGCTTCGCTTACGTGAGGCTGTGCTTCTGTACGTGGGGCAAGACGCTGACAACTTCGCCCAGCAGATCGCCGAGAAGTTCGGCAGCGAGGTTGCTAGGGCGGTGTCGGCCAGCTTGTTTGTGCTCAACAACGCGCCCGTGCCGTCCTCGACACGGGATGCCTTGCGAACAGCGTGCAACCATGGGATGAGTAGGTGGTGAGCCACATGACAAAAGTCGAGGCTGCCGAGGCATGAGCACGAACGAATTCCGCCGACTGGCCGCGAAGATCGACCAGCACATGCAACAGCTCGCTACCCAGAGCATCAACGAGTCGCACGCCATCATCGATCGCATGATGGGGTACGTGCCAGATCTGCACAGGATTTGGGTCGGCACTTCCGACCAGCAGCTCATGGCGTTATCCCGCGAATTCCCTGGATTCTACCGCTACGCCATCATCATGGAAGAGGCATCTGAAGCTGAGCGCAAGAAGGCATCGCGACCCTATGACGACATGGCTGAGTTCTCCGAGCAGCACAAGCAAATGGGTGCGCAACTGCTGACCACGGCGGCCACGCTTGAGCGCGGCTACCAGGCGTTTCGTGCAAGCGGCAACCTCCAAGTCTTCCAGCCTCAACTCGACGAGCTGAACCGCCTGCATCGGCAGTGGCTGTCCGACCTGAACGCCTTTAAAGATTCGCTGCGCACGCTGGGCGCAGAACCAAAGGTATTGGAGTACGTGAACGAAGCGTTCGGCCGCCTGACGGATCGCATCAAACAGCTTGCCGGTTGATGCGGCCGGCGATGGAATCGACGAAGTAATGCCCGCAAATATCCTGAACCTCCCTGACTACAAGGTAGTTCGGGTCGAGGAAACCGACCACGACTACCACATCACCGCCGAGGTCACGAACCCGGCCACGGCATGCCCCTCCTGCCGGTCAGACTCGCTTCGCGGCCACGGCCGTAACGAACAACTGATCCGCGATATACCGACCCACGGCAAGCGCGTGGGCATCTACGTCGATACCCGGCGCTGGCGCTGCCTCGCCTGCGGCAAGACCTTCATGGAGTCTCTGCCGGCAGTGAACGCCAAGCGGGAAATGACCGACCGGCTGACCAAGTGGATCGGACAGCAGAGCTTGAAACGCACCTTCGCCAGCATCGCCGAGGAAGTCGGTATCGACGAGAAGACGGTGCGCAACATCTTCCGGGACTACATCAACGACCTGGAGGCGCAATTCCGCTTTGAGACCCCCAAGTGGATGGGCATCGACGAAATCCACCTGATCCGTCCCCGGTGCGTCATCAGCAACATCCGCAACAACACCATCGTCAACATGCTCCCGAACCGGGACAAGAAGACGGTGGTGAACTACCTGTACAACCTGGAAGGGAAGAAGGATGTCCAGTACGTGGCGATGGACATGTGGACGCCCTACCGCGATGCCGTCCAGGCGGTCATTCCTGACGCCCGCATCGTCATCGACAAGTTCCACGTCGTCCGGATGGCGAACGATGCGCTGGAAAAGGTCCGGAAGAGCCTCAGAGAGCAACTGACGCCAAAGCAGCGCCGGGGGCTCATGCACGACCGGTTCGTGCTGCTGAAGCGCGAGCGCGACCTGAACGACCAGGAGCGGCTGCTCATGGATGGATGGACGAAGAACTATCCCGAGCTGGGGCAGGCATACCGGCTCAAGGAAGACTTCTACGGCGTCTATGAAGGGTTGGGTAGCCCGGAGGATGCCTTGCGGCGCTACGAGGCTTGGAATCGGTCAGTGACGCCAGAAGTACGGGACGCCTTCCATGACCTGATCCGCGCTTGGTCGAACTGGCAGCCGTGGATTCTCGGTTACTTCGACCACCCTGTTACCAATGCCTACACCGAGTCCCTGAATAGCCTGATCCGGGTGATGAACCGGCTCGGGCGCGGCTACAGCTTCGAGGCGCTGCGGGCGAAGATTCTGTTCACCGAGGGTGCCCACAAGCACAAGCTGTCCCGGCCCAAGTTCGAGCGGAAGCGCGAGCCGGTGTCGGTGCGGGGGTATGACATGGCGGACGATCTGGTGGGCTACGGTCTTCCTACCCTGGCCAGGGTGGCACCGCCCAGGCCGCCCGTCCTCAAAGCCGCAGAACCACACCCGGATGAGGTGCCAGAGAAGAACTACGGCGCCGACATAAACACACTGATCCGGCTACTCGAAGAAGGCCGGCTGTGACCGTTCAAACACACTCAAATCCGGATACCCATAAAAACGGCGGTCGATTTCACCGTCGATGAAGACCAGTGATTTCCAGCGAGGTTTGATGAAGGCTGTCGGCGCGTCCGCCGGCACCTTTCGCGCGCTGTCGGAATTCATGCCGCGCACTACTTCAATGGCGTCCAGCACGCCCCGCGCTGCTGGTGCTGCGCGCAGCTTGAGCACAGCCAGGAATTCCGGCGTATAGCGGCGTAGCGTGTTGAATTGCTCACTGACCAAGTGCAAGTGATCGAACGACTCGGCTTGGGCGAGTTGATCGGCATCGGTGACGCTCTGCGTGAAATCTTTCCAAGGGATGATGGTCTCGATGGCGGTGTACGGATCAGTGCCGGACTGTTTGGCCTCCAGCAAGGCATGGCCGATCTTGGCGTACAGCCGTACCTTGTCGTTGATCGCCTTGCCCTGTTTCTGGAACTGCTGCTGATGTTTGTTCTTGGCGGTACTGACCAGAATGCGGTCGTGCAGATCGACCACCTCATCCGTGACCGTGGCTGAGCCCTCCAAGGCCAATGCGACCAGGGTGGCATAACGCCGCTCGCTCTCGAATTTGGCAAGGTCTTGCGGCGTCATCTGTCCGCCTTCCCGTGCCATCTTCAGCAGGCGATTCTGGTGGATGTGGCGGCCAATGCCCTCAGGCAGAGACAGTTCCTGGAATGCCTTCAGACGTTCGATGTGCTCCAGCATGTGCCGGGAGTTCGGCTTGACAGGTGATTGGCGCAGCCAAATTAACCGGGTGATGTTGCTCTCCGGTTTGAGCTTCAGCAGATCGTCGAGCCGGCGCCGGTGCTGAGCCGTCAGCGGCTCGGTTAATGTCCGATAGATGCGCCGGTTGGCACGCGTCACAGCTTCCGCGCAGGCCCGCTCGACAACGGTCAGTGCCGGCAGGATGATTTGCCGCTGCCGCAGTGTCTCCAGCGCTTGAGCGGCGAGCACCAAGCCCTTGTCGGTCTGCATGGCCAAATCGGTCAGGCCACGTACCAGAAAGCGGAAGTCAGACAGGCCAAACGGTGACAGCCCGAGATAGGCACGCAGTTCCTGGAGATGTTCGCGCCGTGTTTCATCGCGCTCGCCGTAGTTGGCCCACGCGCTGGGTTCAGCTCGGACTTGGCGGGCAACCCATTGGATGACCGGTTCCGCTACCGCCAAGTCGCTGGTCAGTGCATAGCCTGGATAACGCAACAGACAGAGCTGCACCGCAAAACCGAGCCGGTTCGCATCGCCCCGGCGTTGCCGAATCAGCGCCACATCGGTTTCGTTAAAAGTGTAGTAGCGGATCAAGTCATCTTGGCTTTCGGGGAGAGCCAGCAAGCCCGTCCGTTCCGTCGCGGAAAGTATTGAGCGACGCGGCAAGGTCAGTCGTCCGTTCTCAGGTATTGATACAAGGTCTCCCGGCTGATGCCGAACTCACGTGCCAGCGTCGCTTTTTGCTCACCAGCGGCGGCCCGCTGTCGCAACTCGGCCGCTTGCTCGGGTGACAGCGCTTTCTTGCGGCCTCGGTAGGCCCCGCGCTGCTTGGCGAGCGCGATACCTTCACGCTGCCGCTCGCGGATCAAGGCCCGCTCAAATTCTGCGAACGCACCCATGACCGAGAGCATCAGGTTCGCCATCGGCGAGTCTTCGCCGGTGAACGTGAGGTGTTCCTTGACGAACTCGATGCGCACCCTGCGCTGGGTCAGCTTCTGGACCAAGCGGCGCAGGTCGTCCAGGTTGCGGGCCAGCCGATCCATGCTATGCACCACGACAATATCGCCTTCGCGCACGAAGGCCAGCAGTGCGTCGAGTTGTGGCCGCTGCGCATCTTTGCCCGATGCCTTGTCGGTGAATACCTTGTCCACCTGAACCTGTTCCAATTGACGCTCCGGGTTCTGATCGAAGCTGCTGACCCGGACGTAGCCGACGCGTTGACCTTTCAAAGTTCTCTCCCGAGCGAATTCTGTCAGGTAGAAATCCATGACCTGTCGCGGCATGTGTCAATAAATTGAATATTCGACTCTATCCGGACTTCTGTAAGCGGTCAGCCCTGACATCAGGTTGGGGTATAGCTAAAAATGACACCGCGAGGCCACGCGATAAAAATCCGCCATTCGGGAAGCACGAACCAAAACCATAGGCTTGTCGCCTTTCTGGCTCTTTTCCCGAAACAGGCTGACCCAAATCAGTCGAAGCGAACATCAATCGGCTTTCCATCAGGCTTTCTGCAAATCCCGGCCGGACCCTGGCCCGAACGCCACGCCAGCAGGCATCGAAGCGTCTCCCCATTTTGGGCACGGAGTACCGGCGATGCCGAACTCCTTATGTGATCGCTGTCCATGCCGCTGGCAATTTGGTCGTAATGTTTGCCGGGGCCAAACAATTGGCGCAATTTTGCGAGGTCTTGATGTAGCGAAGTTGGCTGGCCATCAAGAATGCTCGTTTTCCTCTTCCCATTAATTTTGCGTCAGAATTCCAACACCATCAGCGCTGCCACATGTACTGCTGGTGCTGCATCATGTGGTCCATCATCATCTGCTGCATGCCCATGTGGCGATCCATCATGTACTGCCGTTGTTTCATTTGCTCCGGGGTGAGCTTGGAGTAATAGCTGCCCATGTGACCCCAGCCCATCGTCGGATCGCCCATCATCATGCCGTGCCCCATCATGCCCCGGCCGCCCATGCAGCAGCCCATGCCCCCATGCCGCCGCTACCCCACATGCCGTGCATCATCTGCATATTGCCTTGCATGGTGGTCCAATGCTCCTGCAGCAGCTTCTGACGCTCTTGCGGATCCTGGGTCTGGCGAATCTTGTCCATCTGCTCCTGCATTTTCTTCATGTTTTCCTGGGCCTGTGCCATCTGCTTGTCGTACTCAGCCACGTTCGGCACAGAAGGTTTCGCCTGAGCCGCCTTGTCGGCGGGGGCTGCGGGTTCCGCAAATACCGGTGTTGCTGACAGCATCAAGGCGGACATGGCGGTAATCAATAGAGTCTTTTTCATGATCGATCTCCTTCGGGTTGGATTGATTCAGCATAGACCGGCGTGCTTACCTTCGCAACAACCGAAGGCCATTGGTAGCTACCAGCAAACTGGCGCCCATGTCCGCAAACACGGTCCTCCACATCGGCGCATTGCCAAAATTTCCCCAACCGCACTTTCGGGAATCGGCGCTATTCGACCGAGTAGAGGCGAGACGACTCACCCACTTTGGGCAAGGTGTATACCTTGAGCGTTCCCACGATGTGCGGCCCCATGCCGGGGGCATTGGTTGGCATGCCAGGAATGGTCAGGCCCCGTACCAACGGCTTTTCGGCCAGCATTTTCTTGACGGCGGAGGCAGGCACATGGCCTTCCACGGTGTAGCCGCCAACTTTCGCGGTATGGCAACTACCCAAATGCGGGGGCACCCCAAACCGTTGCCGTTCCACGTCCATGGCTCGCGTATTGACCTCCTTCACCTGAAAGCCAGACTCTTGCATGTGCTTGACCCACTCGGTGCAGCAGCCGCAATCAGGATCCTTATAGACAGTCACTTCGGGCAGTTGTGCCGCAAGGGCGCCCTGTAGTGCAGTGGTCGCTAACAGGCAAATAACGAGCTTTTTCAACATGGCAATATAACCTTTCAATAGATGGCAGACGGGCTAAAGTCCAGTAATGGGAAAATAGGATAACCGGCGTCAATCAAACTTCATGTCAATGGTTTTCCTGCCGCGCTGCGTGCCGCGCGCGCTTCACGGAGAATGTCCCATCCGCCCTTCAGCACGATTCCAGCGACAACCAGCCCGATCAGGAGGTCGGGAAGCGGAGACTTGAGGATCATGACCAGGGCGCCGGACAGAACGATCCCGGCATTCGCTACCATGTCATTGGTCGTAAAAATCCATGATGCCCTGAAGTGCACGCCGTGGGCGCGGTGCGCCCGCAGCAGCCGGAGACAGAGCAGATTGGTGGCCGCGTTCGCGAGCGCGGTCAGGATCATCGCGAGCCCCAGCGGCTCGGCTCCCGCAAAAAAACGGCGCAAGACTTCAACAAACAGCCCGAGGGCCAAGGTGATCAGAAGAATGCCCGACAGGGTCGCCGCACGCGATTTGGCGATAACCGTTCGGCCCACTGCATAGAAGCTCACGGCATAGACGGCGGCATCCCCGAGATTGTCGAGCGCGGCGCCCAGCAGGCCCGCGGATTGCGCCGCGATGCCTACGGTGCCGGCTACAGCGACCTGGGTGAAATTGATTCCGAGCACCCAAAGCAGCGTGCGTGGCTCGTCTGCGTTGCTCGCATCGAGCCGGATTTCCGTGTCCTCGCCCTTCGTCTTGCTCATATTCGGCATTCGAAGCGTGCGAGACGCTGTCGCGCCCTCTGCTCGCGACGGCACGAGCTTGTTTTCCCGGCCGATGGCTTCGCCATCACCGTCTTATCCATCCATAGTAAGTCAGGAAGGCCAGAATGATCGCCCAGGCGGCAGTTGCCGTCAGGTTGAGCGTCATTGTATAGCTGATCCCGAACACGGTGAATTGAACGCCGGATGCGGCCAGGGCTCCATGCGTCAGCACCTGGTTGGCTGCGACGCCGGAAAAGAACTTTGCGATTTCCTTCCTGATCATCGACGTGTCTCCTTCGAAAGACTGTTCCGATGCGAAGCATTCACCATGAATTGCTATGGCACCTTCATTTTGGCGCCGGGCATCATCCGTTGGAACACCCCATCTCTGTCCCACAACAGGTGCTTGAGCGCTGCAGCGACGTGAAGCACAATCAACACCGCGAAGACGAGCCCGGCCACCCGATGCACCGCCGCGAAATCGCCGCGCAGTGCCGCGTCCTCCCATCCCCAATGCGGAAGCGGGATGCCGAAGAGCTTCGGACCGTACTTGCTGAAAGAGGACGTGAGGTAGCCGGCGAGCGTCACCAGCACCATCAAAATGTAGAACAACCAATGGTTGAGGACGGCCGCTCCCCTTTCCCACCGCGGCATGCTTGCGGGCAGCGTCGGCACCTCATGCCTGACGCGCCAGGCGATCAATGCCGCGATGAAAAACGCCCCGACGATGCCGAGTGACTTGTGCAGGTTGAAGAAGAAGGCCCGCTCGGGGGTGTTCCTCGGAATGTCGACCATGGTCCAGCCGCTCGCCAGCAAGGCGATGATCAGCAGCGCCACGATCCAGTGCAGGATCACCGCCCTCCGCGGATAGCGGGCGGGCGCCGGCGTATCGACAGGGCACGTGTCTCCGGTACTCATCGGACGACCACACCCCAGGGAAGTTCGCCGACCGGGATGTCATGGAGCTTTTGGTTGCTCTCGGTATCGATCACCGACACCGAATTGGAGCGGCCGTTGGCCACGTAGAGCTTCCTGCCGTCCGGCGTCAGTGCCATGTTCCACGGGCGCTTCCCGACGGGAATCGTGGCCACGACCGCATTGGTCTCGGTATCGATCACCGAGACGGTGCCATCCTTGCCGTTGGAGATGTAGGCTCGCTTGCCGTCGGGACGGATGGCCACGCCGTTCGAGAAGGTGCCGGCCTTGATCGTGGCAATGGCCTTTTGCGCCTTCACGTCGATGGCGTACACCGTGCTTGCCACCTCGGAAGCGACGTAGGCGCGGCTGCCGTCGGGCAGGAAACCGATGCCGCGGGGCCGGGTGCCGACAAGAATTGACCCTACCTGTTCGCGCTTCGCCACATCGACCACATCGACCTGATCCGCCTCTTCGGCGCTGACATAAAGCCACTGGCCATCCGGGCTGAAGACCGCATGCTCCGGGTTCTTGCCACGGGTGCGAACGCTGAATTCCTTTTGCAGGGTGGCGGAATTGATGAACGCCACGCTGTTGCTGACCTCGACTGCCGCGACCACCCACTTGCCGTCCGGGGAGAGGCTCACGCCCTCCGGCGATTCGCCCAGGTCCACCTTGCCGACCACGGCGCGCTTTTCCAGGTCGATGACCAGAAGCGCGCTGTCCGGCTGGTCGCTGACGAAGAGTCGCTTCCCGTCGGCACTGACGGCCAGTCCCCGCGGCTTGCTCCCGGCCTTGATTTCCGCCACGACGGTGTCCGTGGCGGTATCGATGACCGACACCGTGCCGCTTTTCTCGTTGGGCACGTAGGCCATCGGCGCGGCCAGCGCGACCGAACCCGACAGCATGACGCCGGCCAGCACTGCCAATCCTTGTTTATGTATTTTCATACCAATCTCCTCGGTGAGTTTCTTTCCGTTGACAAAATGAACCTCGATAAACCTGCTTGCCGTGTTGACCGGTCACCGAAGCTCACCGGATCTCCACCGCCCGCTCAATATCGCTTACGGAAACCCAACCCGCCTCGGGCTGCCCCGTGTGCGCTGCCTGGGAGATGAGGTCCATCAGCGTATCCACCAGATCGTCCGCGCACAGGAGTTCCAGCTTGTATTCTTGGACGACGGCTTCGGCGAGGTCCATCGAAAAGTGCTGCTGGGTCGGGTCGGCATCGGCCAGCGGCCGTTGCACCCGGGAAACCGTGACGTTGTAACAGCCGGCGCCCGCGCCCGCATTGCACAGCCCAGAATCGCGCAATGCCTCCAGCACATCGGCGATGCGGTGTTGGCGGATGAATGCCTTGATCTCTTTCATATCGTTCTCCAGGCGGCGGCCCCGACAGACACGGAGCCGCCGCTTCAGGTCAGGTTGAGGTATTGCGCTCCCGCCGGCTTTCCACCCATTCGTACATGAGCGGCAGCAGGAGCAGGGTCAGCGCCGTGGAGGTGAACAGGCCGCCCACCACCACGGTGGCCAGAGGCCGCTGGGTTTCGGCACCGACCCCTTGCGAAAGCAGCATGGGAATCAGTCCCAGGATGGCGACTGAAGCCGTCATCAACACCGGACGCAGGCGCAAGGCGGCCCCCTGGCGCACCGCCTCCCGGATCGAGAGTCCCCGCCGTCGCTGGTCATTGAGGAAGGAGACCAGCACGATGCCGTTGAGCATGGCCACGCCGAACACGGCGATGAAGCCGATGGCCGAGGGTACCGACACGTATTGGCCAGTAAGGGCGAGTCCCAAGACACCGCCGATGACGGCAAAGGGCACGTTGGCGATGATCAGCGTCGCATGGGTGAGCGAGTTGAAGGCCGTATAGAGCAGGATAAAGATCAGCCCGATGGTCAGCGGCACGATCAGCGCCAGCCGGGCCAAGGCCCGTTGCTGGTTCTCGAAGGCGCCGCCCCATTCGGTCCAGTAGCCGGCTGGCAGTTTCACCTGCTCCCGCAGCTTCGCCCCTGCCTCCTGCACGAAACCGTCCACGTCCCGGCCTTTCACGTCCATCTGGATCACCGCATAGCGCTGCAACTGCTCGCGCCGCACGAAGGAATAGCCCTCGTCGGTCTCCACCGTCGCCACCCGGGAGAGCGGCACCAGCGCCCCGGCCTGGGTTCGGATCGGGATATCGGCAATGGCCTGCGGGCTGTCGCGGAAGGCGGTATCGAGGCGAACCTGGAGGTCGAAGCGCTTGACGCCATCAATCACGGTCGACACGGTCTTGCCGCCGATGCCGGCCTGCACCACTTCAAGGATTTCATCGGCGTTGATCCCATAGCGGGCCGCCTCATCGCGGTTCACCTTGATCACCATCTGCGGCTTGCCTTTGTTCGCTTCCAGTGACAGGTCCGCAGCGCCGGGCACCGTGCTCAGCACGGTCTTCATCTGGCCGGCCAACCGATCGAGCGCGGCCAGGTCCTCGCCATAGATCTTGAGGGCCAGGGTCGCCCGCACGCCGGAGATAAGCTCCTCGACCCGCATCTGGATCGGCTGGGTGGCGCCGAAGACGACGGTCGGGATGGCCTTTTCCAGGGATTCCTGCATTTCGTGGGCGAGTTCCGGCATTGACATGCGTCGAGGCCACTCGCTCTCCGGCTTCGTATCTACCAGCACTTCCATGTAATTCACGTCGGCGGTCTCGCCCTTTTCGGCGCGGCCGATGGTGGCCAGGGTGGAGGTGACCTGGGGAAAGCTTTGCTTGAGCGCGGCGTCAAACCGTTTCGCCACGACCAGGCTCTCTTCCAGCGAGGTAGACGGAATGCCGGTCACCCGGAAGATCAGCGTGCCTTCCTGCAGAGTCGGCATGAACTCCTTGCCGAGGAATGGGAAGACGGCGAGCGCTACCGCCAGCAACGCCAGGGCGCCGCCGATCACCGGCTTCTTGTGGTCCAGCGCCCAGTCCAGCATCGGCAGATAGAAGCGCTTGGCGTGGCGCAGGATGAAGGTATCCTTCTCTTCCTTCGGCTTCAGGATCAGCGCTGCCAGCACCGGCACCAGAGTGAGCGTCAAGACAAGGGAACCCACCATGGCGAAGGCGATGGTGAGCGCCATGGGCTTGAAGAGCTTGCCTTCCAGGCCGGTGAGCGAAAAGAGCGGCAGGAAGACGACGATGATGATGAGGATGGCGAAAGCGATGGGGTTAATCACCTCCCGCGCCGCCTCCAACATCACATGCGTCTTGTTGGGGGTTTTGCCGGTTTGGTGAGAGAGGAGGCGGAAACTGTTCTCCACCATCACCACCGCGCCATCCACCATCATGCCGATACCGATGGCGAGCCCGGCCAGGGACATCAGGTTGGCGGACATCCCGAAGGACTGCATCAGGATGAAGGCGATCAGCATGGCGAGCGGCAGCGTCACGACCACGACCACGGCCGAACGGATCTCCCCCAGGAACAGGAAGAGGACCACCGCGACCAGGATGGATCCTTCCAGGAGGGCGCTTTCCGCCGTCTTGAGCGCCTTCTCCACCAACTCCGTGCGGTCGTACACTGGGGTGATGGTGACGCCTGCCGGCAGCGCTTGCTGGGCCACCTTGAGCTTGGTCTTCACCGCATCCACCACGTTCTTGGCATTTTCGTTGATGCGTGCCAAGGCCTGCCCCAGCACTACTTCCCGGCCATCCTTGGTGACCGCGCCGAAGCGCAGGCTCGGCGCTTCCTTCACTTCGGCCACGTCACGCACATAGACGGGCGCTCCCTCGTGTTGGGTGATCACGACATTGCCGATGTCGCGGGTGCCTGAAACCAACCCCAGGCCGCGCACCAGATACTGCTCTTGCCCGACATTGACGTATTGGCCGCCCACCTGGCGATTGTTGGCGGCCAGGGCCTCCATCACCGCCTTGAAGGTCAAGCCGTACTTGATCAGCTTCTGGGGCTGGATGAGCACCTGGAACTGCTTTTCGTCGCCGCCCCAGGAAGTCACATCATCCACGCCGGGTGCGGTGCGCAGCATGAGCCGCACACTCCAGTCCTGCAGGGTGCGCAGGTCCATGGTTGAGAGCTTCCGATCGGCGGACTCGACGGTGTACCAGAATACCTGCCCCAGTCCCGACGTGTTCGGTCCCAGGGCCGGCTCGCCATAGCCTTCGGGAATCCGTTCCCGGGCTTCGAGGAGCTTTTCCCCAACCAGGCGCCGGGCGAAGTAGATGTCCACGTTGTCCTTGAAATAGACGCTGACGTAGGAGAGCCCGAACAGCGACACCGAGCGGATTTCCTCGACGCCGGGCAGCCCGGCGACGGCAATTTCCACCGGGAAGGTAAGGAGCTTCTCCACGTCCTCGGCGGCGAGCCCGGGCGATTCGGTATAGATGTTGACCTGCACCGGCGTCACGTCCGGGAAGGCATCCACCGGCACGGTCCGGAACGCCTGCACGCCAAAGGCCACGACGAGCAGAAAGCCCACCAGGACCAAGACCTTGTAACGTAGCGAAATATCGACAATGGTATTGAGCATGGCGGTTCCTCAGTCTGCGTCGCCGATTTGCGACTTGAGGAGCCGCGCCTTCAGCGCATAGGCGCCAGCGACCACCATCGACTCACCAGGCTTGATGCCACCCCGGATGATCACGCGGCTGCCGACCTTCTCGCCCAGTTCGACGGCACGAGGCTCAAAGCCCCCTTCCTCGCGGACAAAGGCCATGGGCTGACCATTCACCAACAGCACTGCCGACTGCGGCAAAGTGATGGCCGAAGTCGCACCCCCGGTAGCAATGGCGGCGGTAGCGAACATCTCGGGCTTCAGACGCCGGTCCGGATTGGGTACTTCCACCCGCGCCGGCACGGCCCGGGTCTCCTTATCAACCGTGCTGCTGATGTAGGTGAGCCGTCCCTGGAAGGTTTCCTCCGGATAGGCACTCACCGTCACAATCGCCCGGGCACCCAAGCGCACCCGGCTCAAATCCTTTTCGAAAAGGTTGGCTTCGATCCACAGGGTCGAGAGGTCGGCAACTGTGAAGAGGCTCTTGTCCGGCTGTGCCAGTTCGCCCACCACCGCACGCTTCTCGATGACCGTGCCGGCGAAGGGAGCCCGCAGCGGGAAAAGCGAGGTCGGCCCCTGGTCCGAGTCCCGGTGCTCCCCGTCCAGGAGCCGCAGCCGGTCATCGGCGGCGCGCCAGGCGGCGCGTGCCTTCTCGTATTCGCTCCGGGCCCGCAGATAGTCCTTCTCGGGAATGATCTCATCGACCTTGAGTTTTTCCGCCCGCTCGAAATCGGCCTTGGCCAGGGCAAACTGGCTTTGGGCCTGGCGATAGGCGGAATGAGCCTCGCCCAGCTCAAGGCTGTCCAGGACAGCCAATGCCTGCCCGACCTTCACGCTGTCGCCCAGATTGGCGACGCTCTTGGCCACTCGCGCCGACACCCTGGGCGCGACGTGGGCAATCCGGTCCTGATTGGCGCGGATGGTAGCGGTAAGGACCACCTGGTCCGCCACGGGTTTCATCTCCAGGTCTTCGACCTGGATACCCGCCGTCTCGATTTCCTCGGCGGACAGCCTCAGCAGCCCGGCCTCGCCCGCTTCGTTGGACTCCTTTTCAGCATTTTCCTTCTCGCCTGCTTCCTGGCTTGAAGCGGCTTTTCCCTTGGCGGGTGGCGCGGCCTTGGCCTGATCCGGCGGGGCATCGGGTTGATTACAGGCTGCCAGTGCGATGGCGCTGGTGAGGAGGGCGAGCCAGGCGGCGCGCCGGAGGGAAAACGTTGGCATGGAAAGCACCCGGGAAAAAGATTTATTGAGGAACATTGGCGCCTGCGGTCTCATCGCTCTTCTCCCGCAGCCGGCCAACCGGCCGCTGCTTCGAGGGCGATGGTGCTCAGCCGCAAGTTGCTGCGGGCCTCGATCAGGTCGCGTCGCCCGTCGAGCACCTGGCGGTTGACCACGATGAGTTGCAGGAGGCCGATTTCGCCGGCGCGATAGGCAGTGACTGACAGGCGCTGATTCTGGTCGAGGCTCACCAGCACCTGGTCTTCCAGGCGCTTCACGCGGGCGTGCAGGCTCTCGACGTTGCGCCACAGGGCGCGCACTTGGGCCGGAATATCGCGGTCCGCGGCCTGCCGCTCGATCTGGGCCTGGGTGAGTTCGGTCGTCGCCCGGCCGATGCCCGCCGCATTGCGGCGAAAGAGCGGCAATGGCAGTGACAGGCTGACGCCGACCAGCTTTTCCCGGGCCTCGCCGGGTCCTTCCCTGCCCACATTGACCCCGACGGTAATGTCCGGATAGACCGCTGCCCGCTCCAGGCCGAGACGCTTGGCCGCCGCTGCTTCCCGCAATGCCAAGGCGCGCAATTGGGGCCGCTGGCCGGCCGTGGCGAGCAGTTCCTCCAGGGAGTATCTTGGGGTCGCCGGCATCAAATTACCGGCGACCTCGGGCAGGTGATCGGGCACCAATTGCAAGGCGCTGCCCAGTTCCACCCGAGCCTCGGTCAGTTGCTCGTGCAGGGCGGCCAATTGGTTGCGGCCGCGCTCGGCTTCGACGATGGCGAGGTTGCCGTCCAGGCGGCTGTCCTCTCCCGCCGCCACCCGCTTGCGAACCGCAGCCGCGGCATCCTCGACGAGCTTCAGTGCCTCCGCTTCAGTGGCGATGCGCATCTGCAGCGCCAACACTAGTACGAAACGTTGTTCGATCTCGGCACGCACCTGACGACGAGTCTCCTGCAGTGTGGCCTGGAGCCCGGCCAGCTCCTGAGTGGCGGCTTCGCGCCGGTAACCGGGCTGGCCGGCGACTTCGAAGGTCTGTGCGAGCCCCGCACTCCAGTCGCGCTGCTTTTCGGTGGCAAGGCCGGGCTGCGGAACCGATCGCCGCAGCCGTTCGGCGGAAAGTTCCGGATTGTTCCAGAGGAGACTACGGGCATCAGTCAGTTCACCCTCGGCAGCCGAAAGCCTCGCGTGCGTGCTGCGCAGGGTCGGATTGGCGGCTTCGGCGAGGCGCCACGCTTCTTCGAGAGTCAGGGCAGTGGCCGCTTGGGCCGATGCCAGAGGGAGAGCCAGGGCAACACATGCCCCAGTCACGATGCCGACAGCGCGCCGCCAGGGGCGCACCACAGCCAAAGTGCTGCAAAACCACATGAGAAAAAACCTTTCAAGCGCTGGCCGGCGCGCAGGACGCCAGCCGTGAATCAAAACGAACGACGGGATTCAGGCTTGAAAGACGGTTCGAGGGGGGCGATAGGGCCCCTCACTTGGACGGGTCGGGATCCTCGCCCTGCCCGGCACTCTCGTGTGCTCTTGGGGGGTGAAATGAATCGGGGAGAACGCCGCAGGACTGTACACGGCCCCGGTCAGATGGGATTGTGCGTGGCAGCCCTGATTGCAATGCTGGTCGGCCAAACCCGGATCAGGCAATTCACCCTGGGAGGGAAAAAAATGGGCGATCTCGTCCGACAACGCATCTGCAGTCGCTTCCGCCCCATAGCTCCACAGCGATGCGCTGGCCAGGCAGAAGGCCAGCAGCATCGCAATGATTGAGCGGAAACGGGGGTGGCGGCACATGGCTGAGAATTATTCTTATCGTGACGACCTGTGTCAATCGAACTTCATGTCGATCGTTTTTTCGATCGGCGGGTAGCAGACACCCAACTTCTCGTTGCACCCTTGATAGGATGCATACAGGGTGAACGTCTTGGCCTTGGGAGAGCGCTCCAGAGTAATTTGAGCAACGACGGGGGCTTTATAGACCTCGATCTGTCCAAAAAATGGATCATTCTTCATCTCGCCCGCCGGCAGTTTGACTTCCTTGATCATGACGCCGCTGGCGTTCTTGAGGGCAAAGCGGACCTTGTTCTTGTAAAGGTAGTGCTTCTTTGCAGGAATGATCTCTGCTACCACCGTGTCGGCACGCTTGAGCGACGCTTTGAACCGGAAGGCCTCATCGGGCGGCAGAGGCTCTTCGGCGGCCAAAGCAGGATGGAACGCACCGACCAACATGAAGGCAAACAAGGCAAGACGGGCAAGCAGGGAGAAAAAGCGTGGAGTCAATTCGGGTTCCTCGTTGTAGCAAAGGGCAAAGGGTTGCATCCTGGACCTCATACGTTGTCTGTCTCTACTGGGGGTATCTCCGCTTGGTCAGGCCCCAGTGTCATTCCTACCAGGAGGATAAGGACGCTTAGGCAAAGCGCCGTGTCGGCGAGATTGAAGGCCGGCCAGTGCCAGCCGCCGGCATGGAGATCCAGATAATCCACGACAGCGCCCCGGATCACGCGATCTGTCAGGTTTCCCAAGGCGCCGCCCAAGAGCAGGCCGTATCCCCAGCCTTCCCACCGGGTTGCGACGCCTTGCAGCAACCGGAAGGCCAGCACGCCCGAAACCGCCGAGGCCAGGGCGATGAAGGCATAGCGCTGCCAGCCCCCGGCGCCGGCCAACAGGCTGAAGGCCGCCCCGTCATTCAGCAGGTGAACGAGGTTGAAAAATGGCATCACGGCTTGGCTGGCCCCCAAGGGAAACTGAGCGGCAATCCACCCCTTGATGCCTTGGTCGGCCAAGACAATGGCCGCGGCCAGCGCTAACCAGCGCCGCCGGCCGCAGAAATGGCGTTCCCGGCGCATCATTTGCGCAGCAGCCGCAAACCATTGGCCACCACCAGCAAGCTCGCACCCATATCGGCAAAGACTGCCATCCACATGGTCGCATTGCCGAAAACGGCGAGGCCGAGAAAGATCACCTTAATCCCCAGCGCCAACCCGATGTTTTGCCAGAGCACCGCATGGGTGCGCCGGGATAGGCGAATGGTCTCGGGAATGCGCCGCAAGTCGTCGTTCATGATCACCACGTCGGCTGCTTCCATCGCCGTATCCGTGCCGGCAGCACCCATGGCCACGCCGATGTCAGCACGGGCCAGCGCCGGTGCGTCGTTGATGCCGTCGCCGGTCATCGCGGTTAGCCCGAAGCGAGTCTGCAAATCTTCGATGGCCGCCAGTTTGTCTTCCGGGAGAAGATTGCCCCGGGCGTCGTCGATGCCGGCTTCCCTGGCGATGCTTGCGGCCGTCGCCACATTGTCGCCGGTCAGCATGACCGAGACGACACCGAGACGGTGCAGATCGGCCACCGCCTCCCGTGAGCTGTCCTTGATGGTGTCTGCCACCGCAAAAATTGCCAGCACCTGCTGAGCCGACGCCAGCATGGTGACCGTCCGGCCTTGCGTCTCGTGCACCTGAAGGCGAGCCTCGATTTCGGCACTGCACAGCTTGCGCTCCTCAATCAGGCGATGGTTGCCGAGAACGAGGCGTTGGCCATCCGTGCGAGCTTCAATACCTCGTCCGGCGAGTGCGACAAAATCGGTCAAGCCATTTTCAGGAAGCTTGAGACCGGTTGCAATCGCTTTGGAGACCGGATGGTCCGAGTGCCCGGCCAGGCTGGCCGCCCAGGCAAGCACCTGGGATTCGGGGATCGTCGAGGAAAGCAGTTCTGTGGCGACCAGACGGGGTTTGCCTTCGGTAATGGTGCCGGTCTTGTCGAGAGCGATGACCCGCAGTTTGCGGGCCTCCTCAAGATAGACGCCGCCCTTGATCAGGATGCCGCGTCGGGCCGCCGCCGCCAGGCCGCTGACCACGGTTACCGGCGTGGCGAGCACCAGCGCGCAGGGGCAAGCGATGACCAGTAGCACCAGGGCCTTGTAGAGCGCCTGCGTCCAGGTCCAGCCGAGGAGCCAGGGCGTCAGAAGGGCTACGGCAACCGCAATGGCGAACACGGTCGGGGTGTAGATTGCGGCAAACCGGTCGACGAAGCGCTGGGTCGGTGCTTGCGTCCCCTGCGCCTGTTCGACCGCATGGATGATGCGGGCCAGCGTGGTGTTGTCGGCAGCAGCCGTCACTCGGAACTCCAGGATGCCGGTTTCGTTGATCGTGCCGGCGAATACCGGGTCGCCCGCCACCTTGTCTATCGGGATGCTTTCGCCGGTGACCGGCGCCTGATTGACCGCACTGCTTCCTGCCGTCACCTGACCATCGAGCGGTATTCTGGATCCGGCTTTGACCCGCACGCAGGCATCCAGCATTACCTCCGCGGCTGGTATTTCCAGCCACGTCCCATCAGCCTGCCGGACTTCCGCCGTCTCCGGCGTCAAGTCGAGCAGGCCCTTGATGGCGTTGCGCGCCCGATCCACGGAGCGGGCTTCGATCAGTTCGGCAATGGTATACAAGGCCATGACCATCGCCGCCTCGGGCCACTGGCCAATGAGGAAGGCACCGGTCACGGCCACGCCCATCAGCGCGTTCATGTTCAGCTGCCCGCGCCGCAATGCCGCCACGCCTTTGCTATAGGTGGAAATGCCGGACAGCCAGATGGCGGCGACGGCCAATGTCATACCGAAGCCCTTGAAAGGCAAGGTTTCGGGCGCGAAGAAATCCAGCGCTTCCGCACCGACGGCCAGCCCCAGCGCCAAAATGCCACGCCATAGTTCACTGACGCCGACGTTTTTGTTCGCTGCCTGATCTGCCGAGACCGCTTTGGGGCTGAACCCCGCCTGGCGGATGGCGGCCAAGGCCGCATCGAGGGCATCCGTCGTCGCGTCTATCGAAACGGTGCGTGCCGACAGTTGGAAACGCAGGGAACGGATGCCATCGATACTGGCCACTGCCCGACGGATGTCATTCTCCTCGTTCGGGCAGTCCATGGTTGGAATCACGAAGACGGGCACGCCATCGCTTTGAGCGAGATCGGAGGCTGCCGGGATTTCTGCCGCTGTGGACACTGTTGCGGAACAGCCGCCCGTACATCCGCAATGGGCGGCTTTCTGAAAAGGCTTCGGGTTGAGACCAATACTCATGGCGTTCTCCTTGTTTTTTAGCATTAGAAACCCTTGAGTGACTACAGAGTCAACTGATTACAATAATGGAAAAATAATCGGAGCCGAACCAATGCTTGAGTTCGTCAAAGTTGTTGGATTGTTTGCCATCACCGCGCTGACCGAGATTCTCGGCTGCTATCTGCCGTGGCTGGTGCTGACCCAGCAGCGCTCACTCTGGCTCTTGATCCCCGCCGTCGTGTCCCTGGGGCTGTTTGCCTGGCTGCTGACCCTGCACCCGGGTGCCGCCGGGCGAATCTATGCCGCCTACGGGGTGTCTACGTGGCGATTGCCCTGATCTGGCTGTGGCGGATCGATGGCATTGTGCCGACCCGATGGGATCTTGTCGGCAGTGCGGTCGCACTGGCCAGTATGGCGATCATCATGCTCCAACCGGCTCGGCCCGTTTGAGCGATAGGAGACGAAGATGAAAATCGGGGAGCTGGCCCGCCTTGCCGGGACGAATGTGGAAACGATCCGCTATTACGAGCGTGATGGGCTGCTGCCCGTGCCTGCCCGCAGCGAAGGCAACTACCGCATCTATGGGGAAACACATGCCCAGCGACTGTTCTTTATTCGGCGTTGTCGCGGTCTGGACATGACGCTGGATGAGATCCGGGTCTTGCTGCACTTCAAGGAGTCACCCCAGGAGAACTGCGCGGATGTGAACCGTCTGCTTGATCGGCACATTGGGCACGTCACCCAACGGATGCAAGAACTCCAGGAACTGGAGAGACAACTAAAAGACCTGCGCGAGCGGTGTGGCGAGTCGCGGGATGCTGCGCACTGCGGCATTCTTGACGGGTTGTCTCAAGCGATTGTGCCTAGCGGCAAGACGGCATCTCACGTTCTGGGATCGCATGGGCATGCTGCGAACTCAGGCTTGGTAAAGGGTACTCAAGACAAACAAGGTAGATGACATCGGCCTAGCGTACGATTTGTTCCGTTTTCTGTGATTTCCCCTTGAAGATCTGACGCTGCTCGGCAATCGAGGCCACGACCGTTTGGAGGGATGATCCTCGATAGACGTTGCCGAACGAGCCTTCGTCGATCTCCTTGATGACCTGGCCGATTCCACGTCGGATCGAGCGGAAGTTCTTCAGTCGTTCGGGCCACAAGAACCAGGACTGGTACGTTCCATTCGGGTCTTGCTTCCAGCGATCAATCAAGAGACGGGTGGTTTCAGGCATGAAGATGGAAGGCAAAACAGGTAATCGATCAGGGTATCACCAACCGAAGGCTCGACGGGACTCGCACCAACCGAACACGTCCTGCGCCTGGCGTGAACTACACAACCGGCGGCAAGACGCCCAGCTTGAAGTAGCGCAACAGCGCCTCATGCAGACGTTGTCGTAATTCGTTCGTCTCTGCCTGCGTGATCGTGACGTACAACGCAGGGGCGATATCCATGAAAGCGGTCGCGATGCGCGGATCAAAGTGACTTCCGGATTCGTGCAGGATGATCTGCATGGCCTCGTCGAGCCCCATCGGCGACTTGTAGGAGCGCTCGGAAGTGAGCGCATCGAACACGTCCACGACGGCGAAGATCCGGGCAATCAGGGGAATTTCCTCACCGCGCAAACCATCGGGGTAACCTTTTCCGTCCAGACGTTCGTGGTGGTGCCGGATGATCACGGCAGCCTCCTGCAACCAGGGGTTTCCGGTGACGATCTCAGTACCGAGGAC
>NZ_JBIJDC010000058.1:0-27834 GCF_044344315.1 Zoogloea sp.
TATCAAACTCTTCGAAACCCAGCTGTGTCCCTGTCTTGATCCGGGTCACCCGACGCTTGATCTTCTTCTGCTCCATGGCCCCACCGATTTCATCGACTCCGGCCAGAATCCTAGCTCAACGACGGGGAGAGGGTTTCGCGACACCCTCTGAAGTCGCCCCTACGAGTCGCCCCTCCAGGAGAGCACGATGGCGGCGGAGCGTTGATGACGCTCCCCCGCCACCAATCTTTCAGCACGCTTGCAGCAAACCCATCCGAACGGAGGAGTGGCGGCGGATTCCGCCCCACGAACGCTGTAGCACGACTTGCCTACAGTGCCGGGTCAGTTCACCATCCCGGAGCCCTCCCATGCCCACGCCCCATCGCCTCGCCGCGGCCCTTTGCACCGCCGGCATCCTGTCTGTCAGCGGCCTCGCCAGTGCCGCATCGGACATCGTCATCAGCCAGATCTACGGGGGTGGGGGCAACGTCTACGGCGCCGACTACGTGGAGCTCTTCAACCGGAGCAGCAACCCGGTGGATGTGAGCGGCTGGTCGGTGCAGTACGGCAGCGCCACGGGCACCGGCAACTTCTCGGGCAACGGGGTGGCGGCGCTCAGCGGCACCCTGCAGCCGGGCCAGTACCTGCTGGTGCGGCTTGCCACCGCCAGCGGCGGCAGCGCCCTGCCCGCGGCCGATGCCACCGGCACCTCCAACCTGGCGCTTGCCAATGGCAAGGTCGTGCTGGCCAATGTGGCCACAGGCCTTGCCTGTAACGGCAGCAGCACGCCCTGCACCCCGGCCCAGAACGCCCAGATCGTCGATCTGGTGGGCTATGGCACGGCCAACTTCAAGGAGGGCGCCAGCACCGCCCCGGCGGCCAGCGCCACCACGGCCCTGTTCCGGGCTGCGGCCGGCTGTACCGACACCGACAACAACGGCGCCGACTTCAGCACCGGCGCTCCGGCCCCGCGCAACAGCGCCAGCCCCCTCAACCAGTGTGCCGGCGCCCCGGTGAATGCCCCCATCGTCCCCGCCTGCAGCCCCCTGACTGTTCAGCAGGGCCAGGCCGGCAGCGTGACCCTGACGGCCAGTGACCTGGACAGCCTGGTGACCGGCGCCAGCATCGACAGCGCGCCGGTGGCCGGCATCAGCCTCGGCCCGGTGACGCCCTCGGCCGCCGACGGTGCCGCCGCCAGCGTCAGCCTGCAGGCCAGCGCCGCGGTCAGCCCCGGCACCTACCCGGTGCGTGTGCTGTTCACCAACAACGAGGCCCAGAGCGCCAGCTGCACGGTGGACGTGACCGTCAGCGCCGCCGCGGCCACCATTTCCATCCCCGAGATCCAGGGCAGCGGCAGCACCAGCCCGCGGGTGGGCGAGACGCTGACCACCCGCGGCGTGGTCACGGCCATCTTCCCGGGCCTCAAGGGCTTCTACCTGCAAGACCTCACCGGCGACGGCAACCCGGCCACCTCCGACGGCCTCTTCGTGTATGTGAACAACGCCACCATGCCGGCCGGCGTGGCCGTGGGCAACCGCATCTCGGTGAAGGGCACGGTGGCCGAGTTCAGCGGCCTCACCGAGCTCACCAACCCCAACACCGTCACGGTGCTGGGCACCGGCGAGAGCGTCGCCCCCACCGACGTGAGCCTACCGGAAAGCGTCAATGGCGAGCTGGAGCGCTACGAGGGCATGCTGGTGCGCGTTGTCAGCCCCATGACCGTGGCCCAAAACTACTTCCTCGGCCGCTTCGGTCAGCTCACCCTGTCAGCGGGCGGGCGCATCGAAAAGGCCACCAACCGCTTCCCCGCCGGCTCGGCCGAGGCCATTGCCCTCAACGACGAGAACCAGCGCCGCCTGCTGGTGCTGGACGACGGCAGCACCGGGCAGAACCCCAACCCGACGCCCTACATCGGCAGCGGCAACACCGTGCGCGCCGGCGACACGGTGGTGGGCAATCTGGTCGGCATCCTGGATCAGGGCCCCATCAACACCAGCAGCCCGGCCACCCTCGACTACCGCCTGCACCCCACCGAGACCCCCGCCTTCACGCGCACCAACCCGCGCACCCCGGCCCCGGCGGCGGTGGGCGGCAACGTCAAGGTGGCCAGCTTCAACGTCCTCAACTACTTCAACGGTAATGGCAGCGGCGGCGGCTTCCCCACCAGCCGTGGAGCCAGTTCGGCAGCCGAGTTCGAGCGCCAGCGCGTCAAGATCATCGGCGCCCTGCGCGCCCTCGACGCCGACGTGGTCGGCCTGATGGAGATCGAGAACGACGGCCACGGAGCCCAGAGCGCCATCCAGGACCTGGTCAATGGTCTCAACGCCGCCATGGGCGCCGGCACCTATGCCGTGGTGCCCGACCCGGCCAACGGCACCGGCAGCGACGAAATCAAGGTGGCCCTGATCTACAAGCCGGCCAGGGTCAGCCGCGTGGGCGCGTCCCTGTCCGACCCCGCTGCCATCAACAACCGCCCGCCCCTGGCCCAGACCTTCGCCGCCCTCAACGGCGAGAAGTTCTCGGTGGTGGTCAATCACTTCAAGTCCAAGAGCTGCAGCGACGCCGCCGGCGCCGACCTGGACCAGGGCGACGGTCAGGGCTGCTACAACGCCCGCCGTATCGACCAGGCCCGCCAGCTGCTGACCTTCATCGGCCAGGTGCGTACCGCCGCCGGTGACGACGACGTGGTGGTGATCGGCGATCTGAACGCCTATGGCAAGGAAGACCCCGTCGCCCAGCTCACCCAGGCCGGCTTCATCGACCAGCTCGCCGCCCGCGAAGCCAACCCCTACTCCTACGTCTTCGACGGCGAGACCGGTTACCTGGACCACGCCCTCACCAGCGCCAGCCTCAACAGCCAGCTGGCCGGTGTGGGCCACTGGCACATCAACGCCGACGAGCCCTCCTTCATCGACTACAACCTGGAGTTCAAGCAGCCCGCCTGCGCCGCCTGCGAACCGGACCTTTACTCCGCCACGCCCTACCGCTCGTCCGACCACGACCCGGTGATCGTCGGCCTGCAGCTGGTGCGCAAGCTTGACGGCACGGGCGCCCGCGACACCCTCACCGGCACCCCCGGTGACGACCTGATCACGGGCGGCGACGGCGCGGACACCCTGACCGGCGGCGCCGGTGCCGACACCTTCGTGTATCGCAGCCTGCGCGAAGCCGGCGACACCATCACCGACTTCGTGCCCGGCACTGACCGCCTGCACCTGGGCGCGCTGCTGGCCAGCCTCGGCTACACCGGCACCCAGCCCCTCGCCGACGGCTACCTCAAGCTGGTCAGCACCCCCGCCGGCACCAGCGTGCAGATCGACGCGGACGGCAAGGCCGGCAGCGCCGTGGCCCGCCCCCTCGTGCTGCTGAAGGGCGTTGCGGCGAGCAGCGTCGACGCCGGCCGCGACATCATCGTCGCCCCCTGACCCCCGACCTCCAAGGACACACCATGAAGCGCATATTTGCCCTCTCCACCGCCCTGCTGCTGGGCGCCTTCATCGCCAACCCGGCCAAGGCCGCCGTGATCAATGGCGACTTCGCCACCGGCCTGACGGGCTGGGACAGCCTCGGCGACGTCTCCGTGTCGGCCGGCGCAGCGCGCCTGAGCACCGCCTCCCTCGACGTGGATGACTTCCCCGCCGCAGCCGGCGCCTTCAACCTCTCCGGCAACGCCGCCGCCCCCGTTGGCCAGCCCGGCGGCGTGGAGGAGTTTGCCGGCCTGGCCCTCGGGCAGCTGGACCCGGACCCGCTGACCGGTGGCTGGGCCTTCGAAGGCTCGGCCCTGCGCCAGACCCTGGCCGTCCAGGCCGGTGACACCCTGAGCTTCGACTGGGGCCTGGGCTCCAACGAAGACCCCCTCATCGGCATGAACGACTACGCCTTCGTGGTCATCGGTGGCGTGCTTACCGTGCTCGACGACATCTTCACCGGCCTCGGCAGCGGTCGCTTCACCCACACCTTCGCCGCCGCCGGCAGCGTGGACCTGGTGTTCGGCGTGGTCGACACCGGCGACTACGTGGGCAGCTCCTGGCTGTCCATCGACAACGCACAGCTCGCCAACGCCCCCAGCACCGTGCCCGAACCCGGCTCCCTGGCCCTCGGCCTCGCCGGCATCGGCCTGCTGGCCCACCGCCTGCGCCGCCAGGGCTGAAAGAGCACGCACCGGTGGGGTCGGACTCATCCTGAAGCAAGACCTGCCGGGGCGACTCATTGGGGCAATTTGTAGGGGTGACTTGTAGGGGCGACTTGAGTGGGCCAAACCCCCCGCGATCACCGGCAAACCCTTGATCGACGTCCGCGGGCGACTGAAGTCGCCCCTACAGCCCCCACAGCCCCCCGCAGCTCCTACAGTCCATCCAGCCGCCTTCAGCGCCACCCCTAAACCCTTCGGCTTCACCCATCGGGTGATCCGGGAACCCGAACCGGCGCCCGCATCGGGTTTGCGTCAGGCTCAGGGCGATCACCCGGGGAAAGCAGGCGGCCGGCCTGACATACCCCTGTCACCCGCCGGGCTCACCCTGTCTGTCCAGACATCCCCGGGAGCCGAAGCATGACGGAAAAGGCACGCATCATCGACGCACTCGGGGAGCCCAGCCTGCTGCTCCCGGCCCTGCTGGCCGACGCCCTGGCCGCCAACGACAGGGTCAAGTTCTATTTCAGCCTGCTCCAGGCGGCCCAGCTCCACGCCACCCACCCAGGCCATGTCCAGCCCTCCCTGTCCACAGAGCGCGGCGCCGCGGGGATCGCCGACGACAGCCTGGACGCCCTGCCCGGCCTCAGCGAACTGATCGAGGACGACCTCTACCGTATCCCCGGCGCGGAGACACTGTGTGCAGCGATTGCGACCGAGCTGGACACCCTGCTCGCGCCACTCCGCACGAGCGGCGACGACGCAGCCGCCAGCGTGGCCGCGCGTCTGTCGGCGCTGCGCGGCCAGGCCTGGTGCACCCGCCAGGACAGCCTCTCCCGGGAACAGATCACCCGCCTCGTCTCGGGTGACCGGGAATCGGGCGACAGCGCCCACCTGCTGGTGATGGACATGCACAAGGCCCTGCTGCGCCTGCAGGCGCAGATCGCTTCGGAGGACATCGACGGCGCCGCCGCCTACGAGATCAGCTCCGCCGACCGGCCGCTGATCGCCGCCTTCATGCGCGGCGTGAATGAAACCCGGCCCCTCAAGTTCGACCACCCCGGCCTGGGCACCACCGCCACCCGCAGCGGCGAGCGCCTGATCCTGCAGAACGACATCGGCACCACCGACGCCCATGTTCTCGTGGTGCACGTGGAGAAGGGCTGCGTCCGCGTCACCTACACGGATGTGCACATCCAGCGCCTGCTATTCTTCCAGAGCCTGTTTGCCCACTGGGCGGTGAGCTGGGACGACACCCGCTCGCGCACCGACCGGGACATGGACGACGGCGTGTATCACATCAGCACCGGCACCTTCACCGCCAACAACGAGGCCGGCCTGAGCGACTACCTGTGCTTTCTCGGCTCGCGGCTGGTCTTCCTGATCGACTGGAACCGGGCCCGCAAGCGCCTGCGCCTGCTGCTGCCCAAGAAGGAGAGCCTGGCCGTGCTGAAGTGGGCCGCCGACGAAGGCATCGGCCACATGGGCTGGCTGCGGGCCGGTGGCGAGCAGCTGGTCTTCGATGCGCTGGCCTTTGCCGCCCGCACCCCGCCCACCTTCGGCGCCCGGCTCGACGACACCCTGGACCGCAGCCGGGCCATCGCCTTCATGCAGTTCGTGTTCCGCACCTGCACCCGGGCCCAGCTGGAAAACCACCCCGACGAGGAGATCCGCGACGCCCTGCGCATCGAGCTGGTGACCTGTTTCCGCAGCACCCGCCAGCAGCTGATCGACATCGCCGCCGAACATGCTGCCCTTGGCATCGAGATCGCTGCCGGCCTGCGCGACTGCCTGCTCGACCTGGCCGGCCCCGAGGCCCGCGAGCACATCACCCGCAACGCCGGCCGCGCCCGGCGCTGGGAGCATCAGGCCGACGAGCTGGTCAACCTGGCCCGCGAGCTGCAGCGCCAGAACACCGGCCACGGCGACTTCTACTGCGCGCTGATCGAGGGTGCCGACGACATCGTCGACGAGCTGGAAGAGGCGGCCTTCCATCTCGGCCTGTTTCCGCCCACGCCACCGGGACTACCCCTGCTGGAAGCCCTGGGCACCCTCGCCAGCCTGTCGGTGTCCAGCGCCCAGGAGCTGCTGAAGGCCCTGGAGAGCGCCCGCGGCGTCCGCCAGGGGGGCCCGCGGGAGGACCTGCAGGACTTCCTCGAATCCATCCACCACATCATGGCCGCCGAACGCCAGAGCGACGAAGCCCACCGCAGCTTCAAGCGCGCCCTGATCGCCGACAGCAGCGACTTCCGTGATCTCTACGCCTGCGCCGAGTGCGCCCGCAACCTGGAGAATGCCGCCGACCTCCTGCTGCACACCGCGATGCAGCTGCGCGACCACGTCCTGGGCGCGGTGACGGGCGACTAGCCATGGACCTGGCCCGACACCTCTACGGCATCGGCCTGCCCGGCCCGCGTCTCGAAGGCCCGGTGGACGCCATGGGCTTCAAGGCCTTCAACCTGGCCCGCATGGCGGCCATCGGCCTGCCGGTGCCCCAGGCCTTCGTGCTCGGCACCCCCTTCTGCCAGGCCTTCAGCGCGGATTCGGAGGCCTTCCGGCCCACCCTGCGCAAGCTGCTGGAGAGCCAGATCGAACGTCTGGAGGCGGCCTGCGGGCTGGAGTTCGGCTCCGGCCGCAAGCCCCTGCTGGTGTCGGTCCGCTCCGGCGCGCCGGTGTCCATGCCCGGCATGATGGACACCATCCTCGATGTCGGCCTCACCGACGCCACCCTGCGCGGTCTCCTGCGCATGACCGGCAACCCGCGCCTGGTATGGGACTCCTACCGGCGCCTGATCCAGCAGTATGCCGAGGTGGTACACCGCAGTCCGGCCGCACCCTTCCAAGCCGCACTCAAGCTGGCCATGGCCCATGCCGGCGCCCAGCGCCCCCAGGATCTGGACTTCCGCGCCCTCACCCGCCTCGCCCGCAGCTACCTCGAACTGTTCGAGCACCTCAACGGCTGCCCCTTCCCCCAGGACCCACTGGAGCAGTTGCAGCGGGCGACGGAGGCGGTGTTCGACTCGTGGATGAACCCCCGGGCCATTGCGTACCGGCGCATGCGCCGTATCGACCTGCAGATGGGCACCGCCGTCACGGTGCAGCGCATGGTCTTCGGCAACGCCGGCGGCACCTCGGGCGCCGGCGTCGGCTTCAGCCGCGACCCGGCCACCGGGGAGAACCAGCTGTACCTGGATTTCCGCTTCAACAGCCAGGGCGAGGATGTGGTCTCGGGCCAGCACTCGGCACCCGACACCGCCCGCCTGGCCGCCACCCTGCCCCACGTGCAGGCGCGCCTCGAATCCATGGCCGAGATCCTCGAACGGGAATTCGGCGACGTACAGGAGTTCGAGTTCACCGTGCAGGACGGCGTGCTCTACCTGCTCCAGACCCGCAGCGCCAAGCGCACCCCATGGGCTGCCCTGCGCATCGCCGTGGAACAGGTGAACGCCGGCGTGTGGTCGCCCGCCCGGGCACTTGGCGTGCTGGGTGACGTGGATCTGCAGGGGCTCGCACGGAGCAGCATCGCCGACGCCTCCGCTCACCCGGTGCTGGCCCGCGCCACCCCCGCCGGCCTTGGCGTTGCGGTGGGCGTGATCGCCCTCGACCCGGCTGAAGCCTGCGCCCATGCCGAGGCCGGGCGTGACTGCATCCTGGTACGGGAAGACACCAGCACCGACGACCTCAGTGGCATCGCCGCGGCCAAAGGCATCCTCACCGCCCGCGGCGGCCGTACCGCCCACGCCGCGGTGGTCGCCCGGCAACTGGGCAAGGCCTGCCTGGTGGGCTGCACCGAACTGAGCATCGACCTGCCCCGGCGCAGCCTCACCATCGGCAGCAAGGCCCTCCACGCCGGCGACCTCATCACCCTGGACAGCGCCAGCGGCCACATCTACGCCGGCGCCGTACCGGTACTCACCGAAAGCCCGGACGCCTGGCTGACCCAGGTCGCCACCTGGTTCAGCCACGCCACCACGGCCAGCTGAGGGGCCGGGTCGAGAAGGCCAGATCAGCCTTGAGCACCGCGGTGGTCGTCGCATCCAGCGCCGACTCGGCAACGCCACCCGCCGCCAGAGCGGACCGCAGGCAGATGCTGACGTCCCCCAGGCCGGGGGCGGTGCTCACGTCATCCGCAGACAGCGGAACCACCCGGGTCCATAACACCCCCCTTCCGGCGAGGGGTCACCGGCCCCGGCGCTCCCGCCTCCTACACGGCTGTCGGTCCAGACCCACAGCCGGACACGGTCGCGGCTGATCGTGACCGCAGGCGGGGCGCGGGAAGATGGTGGCGTGTTCTCAACATCACAAGGAGACAATCATGAACAACACCCTCATTGAAACTCAGAACCTTCCCCAACCCACCGACGGCAAGATCACCACGCCGCAGCCGCCGAGCGCGGAAGACAAGGCCGTGGCGACCAAGATCGGGCTGATGGGCGGCGCAGCCTCGGGCGTCGCGACAGGCGTGGCCGTGGGCGCGGCAACAGCAGGCCCCGTGGGTGCCGCCGTGGGCGGCGTGATCGGCGCTGTGGCCGGAGCGGTCGGCGGCAAGGCGCTGGTGGACAACATCGGACCGGCGTCGGACGATGACAACTACTGGGCCAACGCCCACATCCGCGAACCGTATTACCACCCGGGCACGCCCTACGCCTGGTATCGCCCCGCGTATGAACACGGCTGGCAAGGTGCGGAGCGCTACCCGGGCAGCTATGGCGAGGCGGAACTGCAACTCAGGGAAGACTGGCTCTCTACGCCCGGCCGCAACATGGCCTGGGAAGAGGCACGCCCGGCAGTCCAGGCTGCGTGGGAGCGCGCCGCCATGCGTCGGGCCGCCACCGCAGCTCAAGCCGTCGACCCCGATGAACTCGTCAAGACGCTCAATGCGCTGCTCATGATGAGCCGTGACGGCGACGAAGGTTTCCGCCACGCGGCGGAGCACGCCAAGTCACCGACAATCTCCGCCGTGCTTGTGCGGCGTGCTGCCGATTGTAGAACCGCCGTGGTCGAACTCCAGGTGGAAATCGAACGCCTCGGGGGCGCGCCGGTGGAGCATGGGTCCGTCTCAGCGGCCCTCCATCGTGGCTGGACCACCCTGAAAACCGTGTTCACCACCGAAGATGACAAGCTCGTACTGGACGAGTGCATTCGGGCCGAAGAGGACGCCCTCGACGCCTTCACCGAAGCCATTGAAAAGCCCATGCCGAGCTCCCTGCGTGCATTGGTCATGCGTGAACTCGAAGGTGTGCGCCGCAATCACGCAGAGATGCAGCGACTGCGCGACGCGCTGGTCTGAGCGACAGGGGCCGCGCCCGGATCGGCGACCCAGATCCATCCACTTCAGCCCCGGTCGGCGACCGGGGCTGAATTACGTGCGGACCGGCATCCCGACTGGCCGGGTGACGGACTCAGGAAGCCTTCACGCCAGGCCGTCGAGCAAGCCTGACAGGCGGAGCACCCGGCGCGCCACCGCCTGCTCCAGTACCCGGGAGCCCGACGCGTCCACCAGGGTAAAGCCGCTGCGGGCGCGGGTGATGCCGGTGTACACCAGCTCACGGGTAAGGATGGGGTTGAGGCTGTCGGGCAAGGCCAGGGCGGCGTGGGTGAACTCGGAGCCCTGGGACTTGTGCACTGTCAGTGCAAACACCGTCTCCACCGCCTGCAGGCGGCTGGGCAGCACCCACTTGATGCCGTTGCGGCCGTCGCCGCTGGGGAAGGCCACCCGGAGCTGGCTGCCCCCACTGGCCAGCGGCAGGGCCAGGGTGATGCCCATGTCGCCGTTCATCAGGCCCAGGCCGTAGTCATTGCGCGTGACCAGCACCGGGCGGCCCTCATGCCAGCCCTCGTCGGCGCCGATCAGGCCGGCCTCGCGCAGCCAGCCGGCGATGCGCGGGTTGAGCCCTTCCACCCCCCAGGGCCCGCGACGCAGGGCGCACAGCAACTGAAACTGGCCGTGGGCGGCGAGCACGCCGGCGGCCCAGGCGTCGATCCCGGTCGGATCGGCGCCAACGGGCGGGCGGGTGTTGCGCAGGGTTTCCAGATAGTGGCGATAGCCCTCCCGGCCGGCGGACGGCGTGCCATCCACCACCAGGCGGCGGAAGTCGGCCTCACCGGCCGCGGCCCGGGCATCCACCTCGACCCTGGCCAGGTCTGCATGCAAGCCGGCGAACACCGCCTCCGCAGCGCCCGCTTCGCCCCCATTGACCGCTGCGGCCAGTTGGCCGATGCCACTGGTGCTGCTGAAGCGGTGACTGTGGCGCAGCATGGCCACCGCCTGATCGAGGGGCGTGCCGGCGGCATCGACGAGGCTGGCGGGCACCTGTTCGCCGGTCACGCCAGCCAGCCAGGCCACCGTATCGGGCGTGTAGTGCCCTTCGGTGGCGCGGCGGCACAGCTCCCCCAGCACCGCACCGGCTTCCACCGAGGCGAGCTGGTCCTTGTCGCCGAGGAGCACCAGGCGGGCCGCAGGCGGCAAAGCTGCGAGCACGGCGGCCATCATCTCCAGATCCACCATCGAGGCTTCATCCACCACCAGCACATCCACGCCCAGCGGATTGCCGGCGTGGTGGCGGAAGTGGCGGGTGTCCGGGCGGCTGCCGAGGAGGCGGTGCAGGGTGGTCACCTCCACCGGGATGGCGGCACGCACCCGCTCGCCGTCGGGCAGTGCGGCCAGATCGAGGCGGGCCACCGCCCCGGCGATGGATTCGTTGAGGCGTGCCGCGGCCTTGCCGGTGGGCGCCGCCAGGCGGATGCGCAAGGGCCGCGCCGGGCTGTCGGCGAGGGCCAGGGCCTGGAGCACGGCGAGCAGGCGCACCACGGTGGTGGTCTTGCCGGTGCCGGGCCCGCCGGTGACGATGGCAAAGGCGCTACGCGCCGCCATGGCGCAGGCCAGCTTCTGCCAGTCGGGGCCCTCCACGCGGGCAGCCCGGGGGAAGAGGGCATCGAGGGCGCCGGCCAGGGCCGCGGCGGGCAGGCTCGCCTGGCGTTCGGCCAGGCCCGCCAGGCGCGCCTCGATGGCCGCCCGCACGGCAACTTCGTATTGCCAGTAGCGGCGCAGATAGACCCGCCGGCCGACGCACACCAGCGGCGTGCTGCCCGGCCCGCTGCCCACCAGCTGCTCATGCACCAGGGCGGCCTGCCAGTCGGCCAGGCTGACCCCCGCCAGCACCGCGGCGGGCAGCGGCGGCGGCACCCCGCCCTCCTCCTCCACGCGCCCTTCCGGCGGCAGGGACAGGGCAAAGCCCGGGTCGCCGAGCACATCGGCCAGATCCAGGCAGGCATGGCCGCGGCCCAGCTGGTGGCTGGCCAGGGCGGCGGCGAGAATCAGCAGGGGCGGAGCAGCGCCCGCCTCGCGAAACAGGAAGCGGGCAAAGGCGGCGTCGAGAGTACGCAACCAGCCGTGGCGGGCCCAGTGGTCCACCAGGGCCAGGGCGGCGTGGCAGTCGGCAAGGGCGGGATTCATCCGGTTATCCTCCAAGGTACGGCGGCGGGAGTGATTCGTAAGGGTGACTCGCTGGGGCGACTAGCAGGGGCGACTTCAGTCGCCCACCACGTGCCGATCACAGGCATGCCCTTGATCGAAGTCCGCGGGCGACTGAAGTCGCCCCTACAGAAGTTGCTCCTACGGGATAGGCTGTGCCGATTGTCAGATGACACGTCAGCTCCGGGAAAGCAGCGTCATGCGGTCTCCCGGGCGGTGGCGCGGGCGAACAGGTGGTCGAGGGCTTCGATCAGCGCCCGGGGCGGGCGCTCCGCATGCACCCCGCCGCTGGCCCCATGGCTGCCGCGCAGGAAGAGGTAGAGCGCCCCGCCCACGTGGCGGTCGTAGTCATAGTCGGGCAGGCGCAGCTTGAGCAGCCGGTGCAGGGCCAGCAGGTAGAGCACGTACTGAAGCTCGTAGCGGTGGGCCAGGATCTCCCGGGCCATGGCCTCGGCGCTGTAGGCCGCGTCGTCGGGGCCGAGCCAGTTGGACTTGTAATCCACCACGTAGTAGCGCCCGTCGTGCTCGGCCACCAGGTCGATGAAGCCCTTCAGCATGCCGTTGAGCTGGCCCGGCTGCAGGGCCGGACGTGGTGCGGCGGCGAGGGTGTGCCGGCACACCAGCGCGTCCAGGCGGGCCAGATCCACCCCGTGCACGGCAATCCAGAACTCCATCTCGGCCACCTGGCCGTCCAGCCCGGCGAGGGTCAGGGCGGCCGCGCCATCACCCTCGGCCGGGCGCAGCGGACACTGCAGGAAATCCATCAGCCAGCCGCACAGGGGGTCGATCCAGGCCTCCCAGCCGCGCACGGCACAGCGCCGGGCGATGGCATCACGGACCAGGCCCGGTGCAGCCACCACCCTGTCGAAGCCCTGGCCGGCGGCCCATTCCAGGATGTCGTGGAGGAAGGTGCCCACGGCCGCGCCCCGGGGAAAGGCGTGCAGCGGCCCCCGGGACTCGGTGGCCGCGGCTGCAGCCGGGACGGGCGCCGGGGAAGCCACCACGGCGGGTACATCCGCCGCCGCCTCACGGAACACGTCTTCAGCCGGCGTATCGGCGCCGCTGCCCCCGGCATCGGACTGAAGGGCCGAGTAGCTGGCGATCCACCAGTGCTCGCGCACCACCCGCAGGGGGCGGCGGGCCGGGCCTTCGCCGAGCGGCCCGGCGGCGATGCGGCAGAGGTCGGTGGTCACGGGCGGGTCGGCGATCACCGCAATGGCATCGCAGCCGGCGGCCAGATCGGCCAGGGACTGGCTCAGCCCGTCGGGGCTGAAGGCCTTGCCGCCACCGAGCAGGTAGCCGAGGGCGCTCTTTTCCAGGGCGTCGAGCGGCGCCACGCCCACCCAGGTGGCGTAGCGGGCACGGGTCAGGGCCACGTAGAGCTTGCGCAGGTCTTCACCCAGGCGCTCCCGGTCCACCTTCGCCAGCAGCGTGCCGTCGTCACCCAGGGCAACCTGCAGCCGGCCCTGCTCGTCGTGCCACTTGAGGGGCAGGTCGGTGGACTTGGCGGCACGGAAGGCGCAGGCGAAGGGCAGGAAGACCAGGGGATATTCCAGGCCCTTGGACTTGTGCACGGTGACCACCTGGACCAGATCGGCGTCGCTCTCCAGGCGGATCTGGCGGGCGTCGCCATGGCCGCCGTCGCTGCGCTGTTCGGCCAGGTGGCGGATCAGGGCGTGTTCGCCATCGAGCAGGGCGGCGGCCTGCTGGAGCAGCTCGGCCAGGTGCAGCACGTCCGTGAGGCTGCGCTCCCCGGCGCCACCGGCGGCGAGCAGGCGCGCCGGCACGCGGAAATCATTCAGCAGGCGCCGCAGCATGGGCAGCACGCCCTGGCGGCGCCAGCACTCCCGATAGGCACGGAACTGCAGCACCCGCTCGTCCCAGGCGGTTTCGTCGTGATTGAGGCAGTCGAGCTCGGCCCAGCTCAAGCCCAGGGTCGGGGTGGCCAGGGCGGCGCGCAGGGCGCGGCCGTCGTCGGGCTCGGCGCAGGCGGCCAGCCAGCGCTGCAGGTCCACCGCCTCGGGGCGCTGAAAGACCGACTCCTTCTCCGACAAGTACACGCTGCGCACACCGCGACGGGCGAGGGCCTCTCGGATGGCCGCGGCCTCGCTGCCGCTATTGACCAGCACGGCCATGTGACCGGGGCACAGGGGGTGGTCCACCGCCGCCGTGCCGAAGCCGGCCGCGCCCTCCTGCCCCAGCTTGAGGAGGCGCACCATCTCGCTGGCGCAGACTTCGGCCATGGCCTCCAGGTAGGCGCCCTTGGTGTAGACCTTGTCGTCCTCCAGGGCGGGCAGCTGCCACAGGTTCAGGGCCGGCGCGTCAGCATCGGCCACCCACAGGCTGTCCTTGCGACCGGCCGCCCCGGCGGGCAGGAAGGGGACGGGGTTGGCGCCATCGGCCCCTTCCCGGCGGAACAGGAAGGCGCCCTGCCCCTCGGCCCGCGCCTCGGCCACCTCGAAGCAGCGGTTGGTGGCCTCCACCATGGCCAGGGTGGAGCGGTAGTTTCGGCGCAGGGTGTACAGGCGCCCGGCCGTGGCGGCGCGGGCGGCCAGGTAGGTGTAGATGTCGGCCCCGCGGAAGGCGTAGATGGCCTGCTTGGGGTCGCCGATGAGGATCAGGGCGCAGGCCGGGTCACTGGCGGCCACCCGATACACCGCATCGAAGATCCGGTACTGCACGGCGTCGGTGTCCTGGAACTCATCAATCAGGGCCACCGGAAACTGCGTGCAGATGCGCTCGGCCAGGCGCGGACCGTTGGGGCCCTGGAGGGCCGCGTCCAGGCGGGTGAGCAGGTCGTCGAAACCCATCTGGGCGCGCCGCGCCTGCTCTTCGGCAAAGCGCTCGGCCACCCAGCGGGCGCCGTGGTGGAGCACCCCGTCGTGGCCATCGGGCAGCGCGGCCAGGGCCTCGGGCAGATCGGCGAGGGCCGCAAAGGCCGGGTGCGCGGGCGGCATGCCACCCACCCAGATCTCGGCCAGGCCCGCCGGGGTGAGGCGGGTCCACGCCGTCTCGCTGAGCTCCGGCGCCACCGCCAGCGGGTCATCGGCCCAGGCCTGCAGGGCGTCCAGCCAGCGGGCGCAGTTGGCCGAGTTGAGCTTGCGGGCGTCAAAGGCCTTGGCCTTGCGGGCCTCGTCGAAGAGGGTGCGGAGTTCGCCCACCCAGCCCGCCCACGGGGCTTTCAGGACGGCCAGCTGACGCTGCCCCTCCGCTGCGGCGCGGGCCAGGGCCACGGCCGGCGCATCGGCCGGAGGCAGGCTGGCGGCGTGGGTGCGCAGGGGGGCGATGTCGTGGCGGAGGGCATCCGGGGAGGCCCACCAGCCCTTCACCCGGCGGGCGTCGTCGCTGCCCAGGGGGTACATGAAGCTGCGCCAGTAGTCGCGCACCACCTCGGCAAACAGCTCGTCCTGGTCGGTTTCGAGCTGCTGGGTGAACAGGCTGTCGCTGTCGAAGGCGTGCTCCTGGAGCATGCGCTTGCACCAGCCGTGGATGGTGGACACGGCGGCCTCGTCCATCCATTCGGCGGCCAGCTGCAGCTTGCGGGCGCAGGCCGGCCAGGCGTCGGGAGGGTAGCTGGCGCGCAGGTCGTGGAGCAGATCGGCCCCCGGCGGCTGGGCCTCAACCCCGGCCGGGTCGGCACGGAAGACGTCGGCGGCATCGGCCAGCCGGGTGCGGATGCGGTCGCGCAGCTCCTGGGTGGCGGCGTCGGTGAAGGTGACGACGAGGATCTCCGGCGGCATCAGCGCCCGCGGCGGGGCGCTCTCCGCGCTGCCGTGGCCGAGCACCAGGCGCACGTAAAGCAGGGCGATGGTGAAGGTTTTACCGGTGCCGGCGCTGGCCTCGATGAGGCGGCTGCCGTGCAGGGGGAAGTCCAGCGGGGCCAGGGATGCCGGGGCCGTGGTGTCGATGTGGGTACTCATGGGGCGTCTCCGGCGGCGGCGCGGGGCTTGCCCTTGGCGAAGGTGGCCAGGTAGAGGGGGCGGAGCAGGGTTTCGGCGAGGCGGGCGAACTCGCCACCGGAGGCCATTGCCGCAAAATCGGGCCAGGCCCGCTGCAGGTAGGCGCTGCTGTCACGCTCGCCAGGGGTGTAGTCGTCACCCTCGTAGGCCTTGCGGGCGGCCGCGGCGGCGCGGGCCTCGGCGGTGGCATCGGCACCCGGGGGGGCGTCCTTGATCCACGCAAAGGCGGTCTTCACCGCCAGGGGCAGCGGCCGGCTGCGGGCTGCCTCCCAGGCCTGCAGGATGGCGTCCAGGTGGGTGGCGGCGTGCTCCGGGTCGAGGGGCGCGAGGGTCACGCTGCCCACCTTGCCGACCACCACGGTGGTGAGGGGGCCACCGGCCACGTGGGCCGCCAGGTGGCTGACCCAGTGCTTGATCAGGGTGTGGCGCTGGTAGTGGCCCTTCTTCACCAGGTCACTGCTTTCCAGCACCACCCGCCCGCGCCGGCCCTCGGCATTGCTGCACAGCCCGCCCAGGCGATCCTCGATGCGCAGGCCGGCGGGGCTGGTGTAGTCGATGGGCTCGTCGTGGGCCTGGACATCGGGCCACTGGGCCAGGGCCTCGCCGTAGCGCTGGAAGAGGTCTTCCATGGGCGCGGCCAGGGTCTCCCTCATCAGCTCGGCGAAGGCGCCGGCGGCCAAGTCGCCGCGGCGCTGGATGCGGGCCAGGCCGTCGGCCAGGGCGTCTTCCCGGGGCTCGCCGTGATGCACCGCGTGGGCCTGGGCGCCGATGAGCTCGTCCCACAGGTGCCACAGTTCGAGGCCGTCCAGGTCGAAGGGCTCCTGGTCTTCGCTGGCCGGGTCGTCCATGTCGAAATCCACCCGCAGGCGCTGACGGAAGAAGGCCTTGACCGGGTCGCGCAGAAAGGCGGCCAGCTCGGCCAAGGTGACGGGGGGCGTCTCGGCCGGCATCGCCAGGGGCGGGCTGCCACCGGGGCGGTCGTCGGCGATGCGCCACTCCTCCGCATAGGTGAACAGGCGGCTGGCCGCGGGGTCGGCGGGGAAGTAGTCCGGGTTGAAGGGCTGCAGGCGATGCTCGATGCTCAGGGCGTCGAGCAGGGCGCCCCCCTCCCCTTCCCGCCCGGACAGCCGCCAGCCGGCGGCCAGATGGTCGCGCAATTGCCCGACCAGTACCGAGGGCGGCCGGTCGGTGTTGTCCTTGACGCTCCGCCCGACCCACGAGATGAACAGGCGCTCCCGGGCCGACAGCAGGGCTTCCAGGAAGAGGTAGCGGTCGTCCTCCCGGCGCGAGCGGTCGCCGGGGCGGTAGTCGCGCCCCATCAGGTCGAAGTCCATGGCCACCCGGGTGCGCGGGTAGTCGCCATCGTTGAGGCCGAGCAGGCACACCTGGCGGAAGGGGATGGCGCGCATGGGCATCAGGGTGGCGAAGGTCACCGCGCCGGCGAAGAAGCGCTGGGACAGGCCGCTGTCGTCGAGCTGGGCGAGCCAGTGTTCGCCCACCACGGCCAGGGGCAGGGGGCTGTCCAGGCCGGCCTGCTGGCAGGCCGCCTGCCAGCGCTCCAGGGCCAGATCGAGCTGCTGCAGGGTGTAGGCGTCGGCGCTGTCGTCGGGGGCGAAGAAGTCGGCGAGCAGGCGCCGCAGGCGCTGGCACCAGGTGGCCACGTCGGCGCTGTCGGCGAGGGCCTGCCAAGTGGCTTCGAGGCGCTCCAGGAGGTCGGCCAGGGGCCCGAGCAGGGCCGCATCGAGGCCGCCGATCTCGTCAAAGGGCTCGATGTCGTTCCACGCCCCGGCGGTGCCACCGACGGCGTAGCCGAGGAGCATGCGGCGCAGGCCGAACAGCCAGGTGTTGCCCTCGGGCGCCGCCGGCAGGCCCAGGCTGCAGCGGTGGGCGGCGTGCAGCCCCCAGCGCACCCGGGCGCCGTGCACCCACCGCCGCAGCAGGGGCAGCTGGTCTTCGCCGATGCCGAAGCGCTGGCGCAGGGCCGGCACGTCCAGGAGGTCGAGCACGTCACTCACGGCAAGGCGCGAGGTGGGCAGCTCCAGCAGCTTGCCGATGGCCCCCACCAGCGGGTCGTGGCGACCCTGCCCCTGGTCGGCGATGCTGAAGGGGATGTAGCGGGGGTCGTGGCTGTCGATCAGCCCGAACACGGCCTGGATGTGGGGCGCGTACACATCGATGTCCGGCACCATGACGATCACGTCCCGGGGGCGCAGCGTGGCATCGGCGTTGAAGGCGGCGAGCAGCTGGTCGTGGAGCACCTCCACCTCCCGCTGGGGGCTGTGGGCGATGTGGAAGCGGATGGAGTCGTCGCCGGGGGCCACCGGCGGCCAGGTGTCGCGGGTCAGGCCCAGGGGGCGCAGGTCGCGGATGTCGTCCTGCAGCTGGTTGAGCAGACGGTCGGTGCCGTGGGGGGCGAACAGGTCGATGCGCTGGCGGATGTCTGCGAAGTGCTGCAGGTAGCCGGCCCGGGCCACATCGCTGTCGTGCTCGTCGAGCAGGCCGATGAAGTCGCGACCCTGCTTGCCCCAGGCGGCCAGCAGGGGGTGGGCGTGAAGGTGCAGGCTGTCCTCGTCGATCTCGGCCGGCGCGCCGGCGCGACGCTGCTGGCGGCTGCGGGTGGCGCGCAGCAGCTCCTTGTCGGCAACGATGTCGGACCAGTAGTGCTCGCAGGGGTTGTGGACGCACATCAGCACCTGGCTCCAGCGGGCCAGGGCGGCCAGCACCTCCAGGGACTGGCGCGGCAACGCCGAGATGCCGAAGACCAGCACCCGCCGCGGCAGGCCGGCGGGGCGCGGGGCATCGTCGGGCCACCCGGCCACCCGGGCCAGGAAGGCTTCGTGCACCGCCGCCCGCCCCTGCCCGGCCAGATCAGCATTGCCCCCGGCGGCCACGTCGGCCAGCAGGGCACGCCACAGGCAGGCCTGCCAGCGCTGCTCGTCCGGCAGGGGCACCCGCTCGCCGGCGGCACGGATGAGCACATCCTCACCCGCCGCCCAGGCAGCCAGCCAGTCGGCCCGGTACACCTGGTACTGGTCGAACAGGTCGGCCAGGCGCTCGGCGAGCTGGAAGCGCTTGCGCAGGTCGGCATCCGCCGCCAGAAAGCGGCGCAGGGGCTGGTAGGCCGCCTGGCCGGTGAGGTCCGGCAGCAGGCGCATCAGGCGCCACACCAGCAGCGACTTGTCGAAGGGCGAGGTCTCCGGCACCGCCTCGCGCCCCAGCACCGCCCGGTAGGCCTGCCACAGGAAGCGCGAAGGCAGCGACAGATCCAGCCCCGCGGCAATCCCGCAGCCGCCGTCCTCCACATCCTCGGCCAGAGCCAGGCGCAGCCACTGGGCGATGCCGTTGCTGTGCACCAGCACGGTCTCGGTCTCAAGGGGCGCCAGCGGGTAACGCCGGATCCAGGTGACGAGCAGGTCACGCAGGGCTTCGGGGTGGTTGCCATGGACCAGCATCAGGCCGGACGTCAGGGGGGTGGAGGGCAAGGGGGGACTCCGGGGCAGGGGCAGTGAGGTGGAACGAGCGGAGGATACGGGATATCCGGGACGGATCGGAGCTGCCGAGGGGTCGAATTCGTCCTAATTGCCTCCGTTTGACGCGTCGTCTGACGGTCGATACGGTCTCTCCTGCAGGAGAGACTTGTGGGGGCGACTTGTAGGGGCGACTTCAGTCGCCCACTAGGCGTCGATCACCGGCATGCCGTTGATCTGAAGTCCGCGGGCGACTGAAGTCGCCCCTACAGCCCCTACAGCCCCACAGTCCCTCCAGCTGCCCTAAGCGCGTCCCATAAACCCTTCAGCTTCACCCAGCGGGTGATCCGGCCGAGGGAGCCCAAGCCCGCGTCAGCATTGGGTTTGCGACTGTTTCAGGGAGGACAACGGAGGAAAACAGAGTGAGTTCTGCCCGACGGGAACAGCGCCGACCGCCAGGGCGAGGGCAGGCGCGAGCGGGGGCAAAAGGGGCTCACGCCAGCGCCCCCGAATAGGCCACGAAGCGGTTTCCGCCTTCGCGCTTGGCCTGGTACATGGCTGCGTCGGCGTGCTTCAGGAGAAGGGTGGCGTCATGGGCATCAACCGGATAGAGACTGACGCCGATACTGGCCGACACGTGCCCGCCCGGGCAGGCAGTCAAGTCGGCGGCAATGCTGTCGAGCACCCGTTGCATGATCTCTTCGAGCTGCCGGTCGGTATTCAGCCCATCCAGCAGCAACACGAACTCGTCACCACCCCAGCGGGCCACCGTGTCCCCTTCCCGCAGAACCGCCTCCAGGCGGCTGGCCACTTCACGGAGCACCTCGTCACCCACTTCATGGCCCCAGGTGTCATTGATGGGCTTGAAGCGGTCCAGGTCGATCAGGCACACCGCAATGCGCTCATGGCTGCGGCGGGCATGGGCCAGGGCAAGGGCCAGGCGGTCATCGAGAAGATTGCGGTTGGGCAGGCCGGTGAGGGCATCGGTGTGGGCCATCTCGCTGAGTTTCTGGCGCGACGACTGGAGCGCCATGTTGAGGCGGTCGGTGCGGACGTAAAGCACCCCCAGGGACAGGGTGAACACCACCACCCCGCCAAGGAGGTGGAAGGCGTACTCGCGCAGCACATCGGCCACGGCGATGGGCTCGCGCTGGTCGTAGGGGTAGATGGCATGCCGGCGCATCACGGTCTGCACGCGCTGATACTCCAGGGGGGTGGACCAACGGTAGTAGCGCGCGGCGCGGGCGGCCGGGCTGTCGGGCGGCATCAGCAACAAGGCCGCGGCGACCCGGTTGGTGATCTCGATGGACACATGGGGTGCCGTCGCCAGCGGCCATTCGGGGAACAGCTCGGTACTGATCATGAACGGGAATTCGGTGTTGCCAACGGAATTCAGGATGCGTACCTGCGACAGGGTCATGTGCCCTTCACTGGCCATGGCCTCAAGCACGCCCGTGCGCACGAAGCCCGCATCGGCGCGCCCCTCCAGCACCGCCTTCACCACCAGGTCCTGGGGAAAGCCGAGGAACTGCACATGGCAGTCTTCATCAAGATCAATACCGGCGCGCTCGAAGATGTCGTACTGGAGCAGGAAGCCGGCGAAGGAAGTGCGGTCAACAGCTGCAATGCGCAGATCGCGCAGATCCTGGAGGCGGTTGATCTCGTGGCGATCACTGCGGGTAAAGATCACGCCGCCGAACTGGTTCACCGTACGGCCGTTCTCCTGCTTGACCAGGGTGGCGATCCGGGACACGCCGTAGCGGGTCTCCATGACGATGTAGTGCTGGGGGTTGGTGAGCACAAAATCCAGCTCTCGCCGGCTCAGGGCCGCCTCGAACCCGGGCAGGTTGAGGGGCACCACCTCGAAGCGCGCACCAGGGATCTGCGCCGACAGGAAGTCCATGGTCGGCCCCCATTCGCGCACGGTCACCGCGTTGTCGCGGAAGGCGGTGACGCCAACGCGATAGACCTTCTCGGCCGCCACAGCCGGCAGGCTGGTACACAGCACGAACAGGGCAATGAGCAGCAGCCGCGGAAGTAGCGAAATTCGCCACCCTGCCGACTGCAGCCATGACACGTGAAGACGCCCCGGTGCATAGCCGGGGGCCAGGATCAAATCCTTCGACATGAGCCGCTTATCGGCCGGGCGGAAAAAAACTGGACCTTAATCCACCACCGCCACCCGGCTCTGCCCGCCGGCCAGTCGGCGCACCTCGACGCGGATACCGATGCGCTCGGTCATCTCCTGCACGTGGGAGATCACCCCCACCTTGCGGCCCTGGGCCTGGAGGCTGTCCAGGGCTTCCATGGCCACGCGCAGGGAGTCGGCATCCAGGCTGCCGAAGCCTTCGTCGATGAACAGGGATTCGACCCGCACCCGGTGGGACGACAGGGACGCCAGCCCGAGGGCCAGGGCCAGGGACACCAGGAAGGACTCGCCGCCGGACAGGGAATGCACCGAGCGCAGCTCGTCGCCCATGTCCTGGTCGAGCACCAGCAGGCCCAGGCTGTCGGCGATGCGCTGCAGACGGTAGCGGCGGGACAGGCTCTCCAGGTGGCGGTTGGCGTAGCCGAGCAGGATGTCGAGGGTGAGCTGCTGGGCGAAGTTGCGGAATTTCTTGCCATCGGCCGAGCCGATCAGCTCGCCCAGGCGGGCCCACAGATCCGTGCGGGCCTGCTGGCGGGCCAGGTCGGCCTGCAGGCTGCCGCTGCGGGTGCGGCGTTCGTCGTCCCGGGCCAGTTCGAGCTTGATGCCGGTGTGGGCCTCGCGGGCCTCGGCCACTTCGGCGGCCAGCCGGGTGTGGCGGGCGTTGAGCGCGTCGACGCCCTCCTCGCCCGGCACGGTGGCCTGGTGCGCGGCCAGGCTGGCTTCGTTGTTATGGAGCACGGCGGTGGCGGTATCGACGGCGGTGTCGAGGGCCTGCAGGGCCTGGCGTTCGGTGCTCAGCCAGTCGGGCGCATGGGCCAGGGCGACACGCAGTTGGGGCAGATCCAGGGCCGCGCCCTGGGCTGCGTTGAAGTCAGTAAGCCAATCATCCAGGCGCCGGGCGGCGTCCTGTGCCGCCGCCTGCACGGCGGCAATCCGGCTGCGGGCCTGGCCCAGGGCTTCGTCCTGGCGGGCGCGCTGGGCCTCGGCCGCCTGGGTGGCGCCCTGGCACAGGCGCAGGGTCTCGGCGGCCTGGGCCACGGCGTCGTTGAGGGCAGCCTCCACCTTCGCCACCGGGCGGCCTTCAAAGAGATCCGCGCGCTCGGCCTGCATGCGGGTCAGCGTCCGGGCGTGGGTATCGAACTCCTGCTGCCGGGTGGCCTGCTGGCCGGCGGCGGAATCGAGGGCGGTGGTGGTGGCCAGCAGCTCCGCGTCGAGTGCCAGCAGGCGGCGCTCGGATTCCTGCTGCCGGGTCTGGGCGGTCGTCCATTCCTGGGCGGCCGCGCCGGTGTGCCGGGCAAACGCCGCGGGGTCGGCCTGCCAGCGGCTGCGCCAGTCGTCGCCGGCCGGAAAGGCGGCGTTCAGACCATCCAGGCTTTGGGCCAGGTCACGCCGGGCGTCGTCCAGACGCTGCGCCAGGCTCTGCCGCGCCTGGACGGCCTGCTGGTGGGCCAGGGTGTGCTGATTGAGGTCGGCGCGGGCCTGGGCCTCGGCGGCCCTGGCCGCTTCCAGGGTGCGCTGCGCCTGATCCCGCTGGGTCAGCAGGGCGCGCTGGCGGGTTTCGATCTGGTCGATGGCGGCCAGCGCCGCGTCGGCCTCGGCCAGCCGGGCCTGCAGCCAGGGGGCTTGCGCCTCGGGGGCAAGGCTTGCCAGCTCGGGCAGTTCCGGCAGCAGGGCGGCCTGGTCGCGGGTCGCCGCCTCCAGCTCGGTGTGCAGGCTGGCGAGGCTTTGCGCCAGCTTGGTGAGCTGGGCGTTGCCACTGGCGACATGGGCCTGGGCGGTGGCGATCAGCTGGCTGAGGCTGGCGTGGGCCTGCCTGGCCTGGCTCAGGTTGGCCTCCAGCCCCTGCAGCATGGCCCGGGCCTGGGGGTCGTGGGCGGCGTAGGGGTGCTCGATGGCGCCGCACACCGGGCAGGGGCTGTCCGGGGTGAGCTGCTGGCGCAGGGCTTCCACGTTTTCACTGGCGGCGAGGCGGGCGATGGCCAGGGCGCGCTCGGCGGCGTCGGCGTCCCGCGCCAGCAGGGGCAGGCGCCCTTGCCCTTCGGCCAGGGTGGCCTCATGCCCGGCCAGGGCCTTGCGGGTGGCGGCTTCGTCCTGCTGCTGGGTGTGCAGGCTGGCCCGCAGGCGGGCCTGATCGCTGGCCAGTTGGGCGGCCCGGCCCAGGTGGTGGTGGCGGGCCTGAAGGGCCTTGCGCTGGCCGGCCAGGGCGTCGGGGTCGATGGCGGCGCACTGCCCGGCGAGGCCCGTGTGCGTGTCGAGGGCCTTGGCTGCGGCCTCGACGGCGGTGCTCAGGCGCTGCCCGGCGCGCTCCAGTTCGCCCTGGAGGCGGGCCTCGCTGCGGGCCGCTTCGTCCTGTTCGGCGGCAAGGGCCTGCTGGCTGCGCCACTGCCCGGCGGCCTGCCCCAGCAGGGTCTCCCAGCGGGGCCAGGCTTCGGCCAGGGGGCGCAGGCCGGGGTGATCGGCCAGCCAGCGGGCGGCCTCATCCCGCGCACTGCGGGCCGCCTCACGCTCGGCGGCCACCCGCTGCCGGGTGGTCTGAGCCTGGGTGTGGGCCTGGGCGGCGGCATCCCGGGCCAGGCGGGCGGCGTCGTGCTGGGGGGCGACCAGGGCGATGCCGGCGTCCAGCGCCCGGGCATCGTTGAGCCGGGGCTGGGCGGCGTTGCGGGCCTGCTCGGCCGCAGCAAGAGTCTGCTCGGCGGTTGTGTGGCGGGTGGCGCAGTCGGCGGCGGTGCGGAGGGCGGTAGCCAGGGCAGCCTCCTTGTCGGCCACGGCCTTGCCGGTGTCAACCTGCTCGGCGTTCAGGCGGTCCAGCTCGGCGCACAGGGGCCGGGCGGGCTGCACGGCCTCGACACGGGCCAGGGCGATGCGCCGGGCTTCGGCGCCCTCCCGGGCCTGGCGGGCCTGTTCGCGCTGCGTCTGGCTTTCGGCCACGCGGGCGGCCAGACGGGCCAGCTCCTGGTGCCAGCGCAGTTGCGCTTCGACGGCCGCCTGCTGCCGGGTGAGTGCGTCCAGGCGGGCGGTCTGCTCGACCAGGGCGGCCTCACGGGCCTGGCGGACGTCGGCCTCCAGGGGCACCTGATCGGCCAACTGGGCCTGGAGCAGGCGCAGGGCTTCGGCTTCGGCCTTGGCCCGGGCGTAGGCCTGGCGGGAGATCTCGGCATAGGCGGCGGTGCCGGTGAGGGTCTGCAGCAGCTCGGCGCGCTCGTCGTCCGAGGCCCGCAGAAAGGCGGCAAAGTCGTTCTGGGCCAGGAGCACCGCACGGGTGAACTGCTCGAAGCTGAGGCCGATGCGCCCCTCGATGAGCTTGAGGGTCTCAAGCTTGCCGTTGCCGCTCAGCACCTGGCCGTCGTCGATGCGCGTGAGGCTCAGCTCGCTGGCCTGCAGACGTCCCTCGGCCTTGCTACGCGCCCGGCGCACCGTCCAGCGCGCCCGGTAGGCCACGCCGTCGCTCCCCACAAAATCCACCTCAGCAAAGCCCTCCCCCGCCCCCCGGCGCAGCAGGGTGCGCGGGTCGGACGGGCCGACGCTGTGCTCGCCCACGTCGGGGATGGTCTCGCCCCGGCTGGCAGCCCGCAGCAGGCGCGGCGTGGCGTCGTAGAGGGCCACGCACAGGGCATCCAGCAGCGTGCTTTTGCCCGCGCCGGTGGGGCCGGTGATGGCAAACAGGCCGGCGCTGGCCAGGGGCTCGGACTGGAAGTCCACGCAGAACTCAGTGGCCAGGGAGGCCAGGTTGCGACCGCGGATGGCAAGGATTTTCATGCGTCAGGGGCCGCCCCGGCCGGGCTGGTCGGGCTGGCGAGGAGTTCATTGAAGGCGCCCATCAGCTCGGCGGGCGGCGCGTCGCCAAAGCGGTGGGCATACAGGCGCTGGAAGAAATCCGCCGGCCCCAGGGCTTCGAGCTCATCCACCGACAGGGCCGGCGCGGCGGCCTCATCGGCGCTGCGGGCGTAGGTGGTCTCAATGCGGGCGAGGCGCACCGGCTTGCCGGCCAGGGCTGCCTCCACCCGGGCACGCAGGCCGGGCTCGGGCTGATCCAGGCGGACCCGCACCTGCAGGTAGGGCCAGCCGGCCTCGGGGCCGTCGGGCAGCGCCAGCGCCTCCAGGGCAGCCAGGGCCTCGTCCACCGACGCCGGCCTGGCGGGCACCCGCAGCAGCTCCACCGCCCGGGGCACCCGCACATCCCGCACGCTGGCCACCGCCTCCCCGTCCAGATCCACCAACACCACCTGATGGGGATAGTGGATCTCGGAAAACGACAGGGGCAAGGGGCTGCCGCAGTAGCGCCGGGTTGGGTCCTTACCGATGCACTGCGCCAGGTGCAGATGCCCCAGGGCCACATAGGCAATGGCCGGATCAAAGAGGCTGGCCGACAGGGCCTCGGCCCCACCCACCACGATGCGCCGCTCGGATTCCACCGACACCTCGCCCCCGGTCATGTGGCAATGCCCCATGGCCACCAGGGCCTGCCCCGGCCGCCGCCGCGCCAGCGCCACATCCAGCACCTGCCGGTGCAGCAATTCGATGCCCGCCAGATAGGCGTCCTCCGCCCCCTCCACCCGCGGCACGTCCGCCGGCCGCAAAAAGGGCATGGCCATGCACCAGGCCTCCACCTCACCACCCCGCCCCTTGAGGGGCACCAGCAGCCGCTCCACCTCCACCTCCCCCGCCGTGCGCACCGTCTGCCCCACCACATGGGCATCCAGCAGCGCCAGAAACGGCAAAGGCGCCTCCAGCCGCCCCGGCGAATCATGGTTGCCGGCAATGATCACGATATTGAGCCACGGCACCCGCCGCCGCGCCTCGGTGAGAAAGCGGTAAAGCTGCGTCTGGGACTGGGAAGAGGGATTGGCGTTGTCGAACACGTCGCCGGCGATCAGCAACGCGTCCACCGCCTCCGCCTCAAGGGTGTCGAGAAGCCACGCGAGGAAAGCCACGTGCTCATGGCTGCGCTCGAACTGATGCAGGGTCTGGCCGAGATGCCAGTCGGATGTGTGGAGCAGTCGCATGGGGGCTTGGGGTGGCTTGCTGGATAGCGGGGGGATGGGGATTGTCGGCGGAAGGGGGTGGAGGGGGCAAGCGGGTGGGGGGATGTCAGGTGGGTGGGAGGGGAGTGACGTAGTTCATTGAGGGGTAGGGGTGGGAGGTGGGAGGATTGCGGGGTGAGTGACAGGGAGGGTGGTGATGTGTTTCGGTCAGAAGCGGCCGATCACCGCCTAATGCAGATAGCTGCCATCCGGGTGAAGCGGCATGCTCTCGGTCTATGTGCTAATTGAATTAGATCGCCCCGCCATGGTGTCGGCTGCTGCATTTCCTGACGTGCTATTTGCATTGTGCGTGGTTTGCGTTATTGAACAATAACTTGCCGGCTGTGTTATTCGGCAGTCTCCGATGCTGTGCGGCAGAACTGTCGCCAGAAAAAAGCTGGGCCCAAAAATGGCTGAAAGTGCCGAACACGCATTCATCTCTGACACCTTCAATCGAACGTTGGAAGCGTTTTCGAACACGCGTCTGTACACGTTCCGAGAGTCGGCGCGAAAGGCGTTCGACTTTTCGTGCACTCTAACCCGCGACTTGTCGCGAACACTTGTGGGACAAACTCTGTGGAAACACGAAGAGGGAATAGACAAAGATCTACGGCATTTGATTCTGGACGAAGAGTCCAACATAAAGGTCTACCTGTGTCGGGATTTGCTTAAGACAAGAGCACGTGTGGAGGATGTCTTGGCAAATTTTCGCCAATCATCTCTCGGTGAGCACCTGTTCAAGCTTCGAGTATTTTGGCTACCTCCTGATTTCGAGGCGGGCAATGATAGCCATGAGGCGATTATTCGCCATCAGATTAAAGAAGCGGTTTACAACGACGTATTACTTAGCGTCGTCTTCGGGAATATCACAGCCGCGGACGTTTCCACGTTCCTCCTAACTCCAGGCTATCCAGGCGTCAATTTTGCGGTTTTGAGAACTCTCTCTGAAGAAGGCTTCATCAACTATCCTTGGCTCTCGAAGAGGATCGGGGTTAGCACGTCAAAGCTTCGCGAAACAATGCCATATCTCTTGGGTTGCGGCTTTGCGAGTTCGAAGCGAATGGAGAGCATGCCCTACCTGACCAAGAAAGGTCGGCTATTTCTAGAAATCATCCGCACGTTCTCGCAGGAATCCCCCGGACCATTCGGGGTCGAACTGTTATATCTGATGAGCAAGCTCAACATCCAGCCACGGCCCATACAGTTATATAGAGATGCTAGGGACTATGAAGCGGATAGCTTCCCGAGCTTGCTTTACCACCTTGAAGGGGCCACGCGTGAATATGGAGTGGACTTAAATTCTATGAAGTTCACTTTCGAAGAAAGAACGCTCCGAGATCCGGCCCAACCAACGGTTCAACCGGACGGCCCCGCCCACGGCGGATCCGTCCGGCTAACCTAGGCGTTAGCGGGCCGATGCAAAACACCGAGAAGCCGCGCCACGCACAGACCGCTCGGGTTCTCCATGAGGGCATGGTCATCGTAGCTGAGTTTAGCCGGCTGGCCGTTGCCTTTTCTCATGAGCTTCGCGTCCGGATCGGTGGTGCTCTGGTGGGTGGCGTTGGAACGCTTCTCGCCCTTGAAATCCACCATCCCGGTGCCGTCCCCGGGCTTGGGCGGTTCGTCATCGTCCTTGCGCTTGAAGCTCTTGAAGGA
>NZ_JBIJDC010000060.1:0-26882 GCF_044344315.1 Zoogloea sp.
GGGTCAGATGGACGAAGTGACCCAGCAGAATGCGGCGCTGGTTGAAGAGGCTGCTGCTGCGGCTGAAAGCCTTGAGGATCAGGCGAGGAGTCTGGTGCGTTCGGTGGCCATGTTCCGGCTCCACGCCGGTAGCGTGCCTGAGAGCCAGGCCGCCCCTGTCCCCGACAATGTCGCCCGCTTGCCCGAACGGTCCCGCTCGACGGCTTCCCGAGTGGCATTGGCTCCCCTGCCTAAGGTGCGTCGTGCCGGTGGTGGGAGCGAGATCGATGATGAGTGGGAAGAGTTCTGAGAGAGTCATGAGCCATGTCTGAAAAGCAGCCACTCCTTCCCCCCAGAGTTGCCACGGCGCCGTCGGCGGGTGTTCGTCCGGCGCAGTCCGGGCGACCCGCAGCTACCCCGGTGCGTGCTCCTTCCTTATCCATGCCAGATCGCGAGTTCGAATTCTCCAGCAGTGATTTCGAGCGCGTCCGGGAGCTGATTTACAAGCATGCCGGAATTTCACTTTCACCCATCAAGCAGGACATGGTCTACAGCCGATTGGCCCGGCGTTTGCGGGCTCGGGGAGACCGGACCTTTGCCGAGTACCTGGATCGTGCGCAACGTGAGCCGGATGAGTGGGAGACCTTCGTCAATAGTCTCACCACCAACCTGACGTCCTTTTTTCGGGAGGCGCACCATTTCGACATCCTGGCCGAGCGCCTGAAGAAGCAGGTGTCGAGAGCACCTTTTCGCATCTGGTGCAGTGCTGCGTCCACCGGAGAAGAGCCCTACAGCCTCGCCATCACCGCCTGTGAAGCCTTCAATACGCTCACCCCGCCAGTGCAGATCGTCGCTACTGACATCGACACCAATGTTCTGGCTACGGCACAGAAGGGTGTGTATGGCATGGATCGGGTCGAGCGTCTGTCCCGCGAACGCATGCAGCGTTTCTTCCTGAAGGGAACGGGCAGCCAGGAGGGGCAGGCCAGGGTGCGTCCGGAGCTGCAGCGTTTGATCGAGTTCAAGCGCATCAACCTGCTGGACAAGAGCTGGGCGGTTCAGGGGCCGTTTGATGCCATGTTCTGCCGCAACGTGATGATCTACTTTGACAAGCCCACCCAGCACGCCATCCTGGAGCGCTTCGTGCCTTTGCTGAAGCCCGATGGTTTGCTGTTCGCGGGGCATTCGGAGAGCTTCCTGCACGCCGCCGACCTGTTCCGCTCTCTTGGGCGGACGGTTTACGAAAGGACGGCCCCCCGTGCACGCTGAAGCCGGCTATGTCGAGCACATGGCCACCAATCGCTACTTCGATCGTACGTTCGGCTGTGATGCGGTCAAAGTTCTTCCTGGAGAGTACTTCGTAACCACCTCCGACATTGTTCTGGTCACTGTGCTGGGCTCCTGCGTCACGGCGTGCGTCCGTGATCGGGACAAGGGCCTGGGTGGGATGAACCACTTCATGTTGCCGGACAATGGGGGCGAACTTGGTGTGCTTTCCTCCTCGGCACGCTACGGTGCTTATGCCATGGAAGTGCTGCTCAATCACCTGCTCAAACTGGGTGCCCGACGCAGCAGCCTTGAGGCCAAGGTGTTCGGCGGCGGAAGGGTGCTGGCCAGCCTGTCGCAGGCGCAGGTGGGAGAGAAGAATGTTGATTTCGTACTCGACTACCTTGAGACCGAACGCATACCCGTGGTGGCCCAGGATCTCCTCGACATCTATCCCCGCAAGGTCTATTTTTTTCCGGTCAGCGGGCGTGTGATGATGAAAAAGCTGGTCCGTGTGAAGAATGACACGCTTATTGCCCGTGAGCGCGAATATGAAGCCCGACTTCGACGCGACAATGTTCAGGGTGACGTTGAGCTATTTGGATGACGGAGTGTGCCTCCGTACGCAACTGGAATGAAGCATGGTCATCAAGGTTCTCGTTATCGATGATTCTGCGCTGATGCGCAGTGTTCTGAGTGAAGTGATCAATTCAGCTCCCGACCTGGAAGTGGTCGGTACTGCGCCCGATCCTATTGCCGCCCGGGAAATGATCAAGACCCTCAATCCGGATGTTCTGACCCTGGACATCGAGATGCCGAAGATGGATGGGCTCGACTTTCTGGCGCGCCTTATGAGGCTTCGGCCAATGCCTGTAGTCATGATTTCGAGTCTGACCCGACGTGGCTCAGAGGCCACCCTGCAGGCGCTCGAATTGGGGGCTGTTGATTTTGTTCCCAAGCCCAGGCTCGATTCAACTGCCGGCATCGAAGCCTATCGTGTAGAAATTTGTGACAAGGTGCGATGTGCCTTCGGTGCCAGGCCGAGGGTTCCTGCAGCTGCCTCACCGAGCCCGAAACCCTTGCTGCGAGAGCCTCTCGGGCAGGTTGTCAGTGCCACGGGAAGTGTGTCTGAACGCGCTTTGCATGAGCGTCTTGTGCTGATCGGCGCGTCCACCGGGGGCACCGAGGCGATCAAGGAAGTGCTATGTTCCATGCCGGAACAGATGCCTGCGATTCTGATGGTCCAGCATATGCCCGAAATGTTCACCGCGTCTTTTGCAAAGCGCCTGGATGGCCTGTGTCGTTTGCGCGTGAAAGAGGCCGAGCACGGCGAGCGTGTGGTGCCTGGCACTGCTTACCTGGCGCCAGGGCATTCCCATCTGTCGGTGCGTCGCGTTGCGGGGGGCTATCAGTGCGAGCTGGCCCAGTCGGAGCCGGTAAACCGGCACCGGCCCGCTGTGGATGTGCTTTTCCAGTCTGCGGCGACCCAGGTGGGCGCCAATGCGGTGGGCGTCATCCTGACCGGGATGGGCAAGGATGGCGCGCAGGGTTTGCTGGCGATGCGTCAAGCCGGTGCGTGGACGATCGGTCAGGATCAGGAGTCTTGCGTGGTTTACGGCATGCCGCGTGAAGCGGCTGCCATTGGAGCCCTTGATGAAGTAGCACCTCTCCGGGAGGTCGGTCTGCGCGTGCTGAGTCGCCTGCGGATGACGGAAAAGCGGAGCATCAAGGCGTAGGTTTTGGGGGTAGTGGCCGGTCGATTTCGGCAGAGTCGCATGAGTCAGTGAAAAAATAGAGGCAACAGAAATGGATACCAGCGTCAGCACCCAGCAGAGTCAGGCCAGGATTCAGCTCTCCGGAAGATTTGATTTCAATTCCCATCGAGAATTCCGCGATGCCGTTGACCGTGCGCTGGGCAGTCCGGGCACGACCGAGGTTGCGGTGGATCTCGGTAATGTGGCCTATCTGGACAGCTCGGCACTCGGCATGCTGCTGATGCTGCGTGACAAGGCCAAGAGCTCTGGCAAGACTGTCTGCCTGGCCAACGCCAAGGGCAGTGTTCGGCAGGTTCTCGATATCGCCAACTTCGGCAAGCTTTTCCCGATTGTCTGAAGGTGGCGGAGTACGACGCCGAATCCCTCCTCATCCTTGTAGTTGATGACAATCCCGACGATCTCTACCTGATTCGTCGGGATCTGATGGCCCTGGGGCATCGTGTCGCTGGGGTCAGCACTGCCGCCGAGGCGCTCGACCATATCGCGCAAGCCTACCCGGACGTCCTCATGACCGACGTCGGCCTGCCTGGCATGGACGGCATTGAGTTACTGAAGACGGTGCGTGTGCGTACGGGTGGAAGCTGGATTCCCAGTTTGGTCTTTACCGGCAGTCTCGACGAGGCGACACAGATGCGTGCCCTCGAAGCCGGGGCCGACGCCTACCTGTGCAAGCCTGCGTCCCGCCAGATGCTGCATGCCAAACTGGGCGTGATTCTGCGTTTGAAAGCCATGCAGCGTCAGGCGGAGGCGCGTAACCGCGAACTGGCCCGCTATCGCAGCCTGCAGGAAGAAGAGCAGCGCCTGGCCCGCTTCGTGATGGAGCGTCTGATCAACCGGGAGGCGCTCGGCGATCCAGCAGTGTCACACTGGATTGCTTCTGCTGCGGAGTTCAGTGGCGACCTCATCGCCGCCGCCCGGACGCCGGGTAACGTGCTCCACGTATTGCTGGCCGATGGCGCAGGCCACGGTCTCGCCGCATCGCTTAACGTGCTTCCCGTCACGGCACCTTTTTACCGCATGACCGAGCGCGGTTTTGGTATCGACGCCATTGCTCGCGAGATCAACAGCAAGGTGCGCGCCTTGCTGCCGGTAGACCGTTTCATCGCAGCCACCCTTGTCGCCGTCAATTTCCGCGAGCGCTATGTGACGGTCTGGAACGGGGGGAACCCCGGGCCGCTGCTGGTCCGACCCGATGGCGGAGTCCGCCTGCATTTCAACCGGCATCACTTTCCCCTCGGTGTGGTCGACGACGATGAGTTCGACGGTACCGTGGATGCCCACGTGGTCAATCCTCATGACCATCTGCTGCTGTTTTCCGATGGGCTGATCGAACTTGAGGATGCCGCGGGGCAGGCACTCGGGGTGGACGGGCTGGGCGCCGCACTGAACAATCTCCCCGCCGATCTGCGCCTGCCACGGCTTACCGACATCGTCCATGAACTGACCGGGGGAAGCCCCCCGAGGGACGATATTTCCATTGCCCACATCGCCCTGACCGATACGCCTCAACCGGTCCCCGCGGTGAGTTCCGGCGATTCTCCGGCGGCGCCGACGGCCAGTGATTGGCGCTTCGTGTTACGTCTGGGCGCGGCAGATCTCAAGCGCCTTGATGCGGTTCCGCTCATTCTCGGCGCCATTGAGCAGTTCGAAGGGGTGCGGCCGTTTGCAGGGCGCCTGTTTCTGGTGCTGTCCGAACTCTTCAACAATGCCCTTGACCACGGTCTCCTGCGTCTGCCGTCCTCTCTCAAGGCTGGGGTCGAGGGAATGGATGTGTTTCTCGACGAGCGGACCCGTCGCCTTGCGCGGCTCGAGATGGGGGCCGTGGAGTTTGAACTTTCCCTGCGCCAGCGAGATGGCCAGCCTCCTGTTCTACACATCAGTTGCGCCGATACCGGCCCGGGCTTCAACCACGAACAACAGATCCGCTCCGCAGGAGACGAGCCGTCCGGTGAGGACATCCTGAAGGGCCATGGCCGTGGCATTCCTCTCCTGCTTCGGGTTTGCGACGATGTTCGCTACAGTGGCGTCGGCAATCGGGTGGACGTTCTCTTTCGCCTAGCTGAACGAACGTCATAAAGTGTGAAATAGTCCTCCTCGTGTCTGTTTAAGGGTCCTAAAGTTCAGCTGGACCGCGCCGATAAACGCCTCGAAACCTTTGATGCCTGCGCAATGCGGGCTAGAAGACAAGGTGTCGGCGACGCAGTTACCCGCCGGTTCCGGGGGGTGGGTTCCAAGGCCTGCTCTTCTTCTCCTGTTGAGCGGGGATCGCCGATTACCATGCAAGTTCTTATTGTCTCCATTCTGGCCGGTCTCGTTGCAGGGGGCGGTGCCCTTGGGGCAGGCCTGGCGTTTGGCCTATCCTTTTCTGCCGGTTTCGTCGGAGTTTGTGTCGCACTCTCGATCACGGTGGGCGTCATCCTTCTGGTGTCGGTCCGGGTGTTGTTCGTCCATCCCCTGATCGAACTGCGCGATACCATCCGGGCCATGCACAAGGACGGCGACTTGTCCCGCCGCGTCGCTGTGTCTCCCGGTCAGGTGGGTGAGGTCGAGGCGGTTTTTAATGAGTTGATCGGCAGCTTTCAAGGCATCGTCGGCAAAGTCATCTTCGACGCGCAGCGGGTGCATGAAGCAGCGGATCTGCTTTCAGGGCATGCGGGGCGGGTTGCAGAAGGGTCAAGCAGTCAGCAGGGGGCTGCCGAGAGCATGGTGGTTGCCATTGAGCAGATGACGACCGGTGTGAATGCTGTTGCCGAGCATGCCAGCCAGACCGCAACCAATGCCCAGGTGGCGCGGGAGTTGTCTGTCAAAGGGGCTGAGGTTGTCACGAGTGCCTCCCGGGAGATTGAGCAGATTGCCCGCTCCGTTGAGGACTCAGCAAAGGTCATTTCAGCGCTGGGAGAGCGGTCTGAAGCTATCAGTGGCATCGTCAAGGTGATCCGCGAGATCGCCGATCAGACCAACCTGCTGGCCCTCAATGCCGCCATCGAGGCGGCTCGGGCAGGTGAGCAGGGGCGTGGTTTTGCTGTGGTGGCGGATGAAGTGCGCAAGCTGGCTGAGCGAACCTCCTCCGCAACGAGTGAGATCGGAACCATGATCGCAGCCATCCAGGCGGAAACCCGCAGCGCCATCGCCTCCATTGATGCGGGCAGCTCCCAGGCCCATGCGGGTGCCGAACTGGCCCAGAAGGCGGCGGGCTCGCTCCAGCAGATCAATGATGGTGCGCGCCAGACCATGGAGAAGGTGGATGCGATCGCCGCTGCTATCAATGCCCACAGCCGTGAGGCCGATCAGATCGTCGGTCATGTGCGACAGATCATGGACATGGTGGGTCGCAATTCGGCCGGAGCCCGGGAAACCCTGGATGAGGCCACCAGCCTCAGTGGGCTTGCGGTGAATCTCAAGGAGATCAGCCGCGTCTTCAAGCTGGGGGCTGCAGGCGAGCAGGCCATGCTGGTGCATAAGAAGATGCCTGACATCGTAAGGGATGGGGCGCGTCAGATGGGCATGCTTCTGGAGCAGGCCGTGGCGGGCGGGCAGATAAGCGAAGCCGATCTCTTCGACGATGCCTACAAGCCGCTCGCAAATACCCGGCCACAGAAGTACAGCACCCGTTTTGACAGCCTGACCGACCGCATCTTCCCGCTCCTCCAGGAGCGCCTGCTCGACGTGAATCAGGAGGCCGTCTATGCCATCGGTACGGATCGGAATGGATACGTACCAACTCACAACAAACGCTTTTCCCAGCCACTGACCGGTGACTACGAGAAGGATTTTGTCGGCAACCGGAGCAAGCGGGTCTTCGATGATCCGGTGGGCAAGCAGTGCGGAAAGCATGAGATGCCCTTCCTGATCCAGACCTATCGCCGCGATACCGGCGAAATCATGCACGACATCTCCGCTCCGGTTTACGTCAATGGCCGCCATTGGGGCGGGTTCCGGATTGGCTACAGGGCCTGACCAGCCTGTGTTCCCCTGTTTCAGTGAGAGTGTTCGGCCCGCCTTCCCGCGGGCCGTTTTTTCTTGTGCAGGCCGCACGCCATAAGGGGCAGGAAGCCTCAAGATTGTTTGCCACCCGCCGATATTGCTTCCAGATCGGAGCCTGCGCCATCGGGTCGGCAGGGGTCTGAGACGGAGATTGAGCATGTCCGAACTTCTCAAGAACATTGACGCGCGACCCAGATTGGCTGGGACCAACAAGCTGGAAATCCTGCTGTTCACTCTTGGCCTGGATCCGCGCACCGGACGACGTGAGACCTTCGGGATCAACGTCTTCAAGGTCCGTGAGGTTATGCGCACGCCTCCCATTACGGCCGCTCCTGAGATGCCCTCGTCTGTTGAGGGTATGGTCAGCCTGCGGGGCGTTCTGGTCCCTGTCGTCGACCTGGCCAAGTATGCAGGTATGGGTACCGACAGTCCCCGGGAGATCATGATCGTGACCGAGTACAACGGCCACACCCAGGGCTTCCTGGTCGAGGCCGTGGATACCATCCTGCGCCTCGACTGGTCGCAGATGCGGGTACCGCCCGACATGTTGACTGCCAACCTGGGAGGCCTGGTTACCGCCGTCACCGAACTCCCGGGACCCAAGCTGGTCATGCTCCTTGATGTCGAAAAGGTGCTGTCCGAAACGACTCGCTACGACGACGAGTTCCTGTTCAAGGGTATTGAGCCAATTGAGGCGGAAGAGCCCATCACGGTGTACTTCGCCGATGATTCTTCGGTAGCACGCAAGCAGATCGAGCGCACCCTGGATGTGCTGGGTGTGCGTTATGTCGGAACGGTCAATGGCCGGGCGGCCTGGGACGAGCTCGAGAAGCTGGCTTCCTACGCTGCAGCCTCGGGTCGCAAGGTGAAGGATCTGGTGGCCCTGGTTCTTACCGATGTGGAAATGCCCGAGATGGACGGCTATATCCTCACCAAGAGGATCAAATCCGACCCGCGTTTTGAAGGCGTGCCGGTGATCATGCATTCGTCCCTGTCCGGCATGTCCAACCAGCAGCTTGGTCGCTCGGTTGGCGTGGATGAATACGTGGCCAAGTTCGAACCCCAGCGTCTAGCCGAAGTGTTGCGCCGCCTGATCACTCAGCGTGCGAACCTGGCCAAGACCGTCTGAGCGCAGAGGAGCATCATGAACATGGATCGTGTCGATCGTGGGCTGCTTGAGGCTGTTGATGCCCGCACCAAGCTGGCGGGCTCGAACCGCATGGAGATCCTGCTGTTCTCCCTGGGTACCCAGGAGATCTTTGGGATCAACGTTTTCAAGGTTCGTGAGGTGTCGCGCACACCCTTCATCACCAAGGCGCCAAACATGCCTGATGGTGTGGAGGGGCTGATTTCCCTGCGCGGCAATGTGATTCCGGTGCTGGCCCTGGCCAAGGTCATGGGCATTTCGGTGTCGGGTGATCCGCTGGGCGGCTCGATGATGGTGACCGAGTACAGCAAGCGCACCCTCGGCTTCCTAGTCCATGAGGTGGACCGCATCATCCGCGTGGAATGGGACAAGGTCCGGGCTCCGGATAACGTCACCTCCGGCGGGCATCATTTCATCACGGCCATCACGGAGTTGCAGGACGGCAAGCTTGTTTCCATTCTTGATGTGGAGACCATTCTGGCCAGCACCTTTGGCGAAGCCGTAGTGGGGCAGATTCATCCCCTTGAGGGCGGGCACGAGGTCAATCTTTTCTTCGTTGATGATTCGGCCGTGGCGCGCAAGAAAATTGCGGAAACTCTCGATAAACTCGGTGTACGCCACAAGCATGCGCTCAACGGGCTCGAGGCTTGGACGCGACTGGAAGGTATGGCCAACCACGCCCAGCAGCGCGGGGTCAGTCTGCGTGATGAACTCAACCTCATTCTGGTCGATGCGGAAATGCCCGAGATGGATGGTTACGTGCTCACCCGCAACATCAAGGCGGACAGCCGCTTTGAGGGCATTCCAGTTGTCATGCATTCCTCCCTGTCGTCCGAAGCCAACCGGGCGATGGGCAAGAGCGTCGGTGTCGATTCTTACGTCGCCAAGTTCGATGCTGACATCTTGGCGGATACCCTGCGCCCCCTGCTGATGCGGGCATACCGGGATTGAACGGAGATCAACAACATGTCGGACCCCAAGATGAAATTTCTCGTCGTCGATGACTTCTCGACCATGCGGCGCATTGTCCGCAACCTGCTCAAGGAACTTGGCTTCACCAACGTGGATGAAGCCGAAGATGGCCAGATCGCCCTGCAGAAGCTTAATTCCCTGCCTTTTGACTTCGTCGTCACGGACTGGAACATGCCCAACATGGATGGCCTGACGCTGCTGCAGAACATCCGGGCAACGCCGTCCCTGAAGCACCTGCCGGTCCTGATGATCACGGCCGAGGCCAAGAAGGAAAACATCATTGCGGCCGCCCAGGCCGGGGCCAGCGGCTACATCGTCAAGCCCTTCACTGCGGCCACCCTGTCCGAGAAGCTCGAAAAGATCTTCGAAAAGATGGGCCAGAAAGCTGCCTGAGGCAGCCGATCAGACGGAGCTCCATCATGGCAAAGCGTCTTAAATTCGATGAATCGGGCGATAGCGACGACCTGCAGTCCCTGTTTGACAGCATTGCCGGGGGGGCGGTAGCGCCCGTTGCTGCTCCTCCTCATCTCGAAGTTGTTTCTCCGGCTGTATCCGCCGGTGGTGACGACGACGAACTCCAGGCCCTGTTCGATTCCGTGGCCGGTGAATACTCCACCAGCGAGCACGTCGGTGCTGCCGGGGATGAATCCGCCCATAGTTGCGACAAGGTGTTCAACCGTATCGGCGTGATGACGCGCCAGTTGCACGACACCCTGCGCGAGCTCGGCTATGACCGCAGCCTCCAAGAGGCCGCCCATGCCATCCCGGATGCCCGCCAGCGTCTGACTTACATCGCCGAGATGACCGAGCAGGCGGCCAGCAAGGTGCTGAACGCCACGGACATCGCCAAGCCCATCCAGGACCGGACGGAGGCCAACGCGGCCGCCCTGAAAGCCCGCTGGGATCGCCTGTACGCGCAGCAGATGTCGCCCGATGAGTTTCGCGTTCTTGCGGGGGAAACCCGTGACTTCCTTGGCCATGTGGTTACGGGAAGCCGGGAGACCAGTGCGCAGCTGATGGAAATCATGATGGCGCAGGACTTCCAGGATCTCACCGGGCAAGTCATCAAGAAGGTGGTGGATCTGGCCCAGGGGCTGGAGCAGCAACTGCTTCAGGTCCTGATTGAGGCCATGCCCGCTGAACGCAAGGCGGAGGCGCCGGAGACCCTGATGAACGGTCCGGTGATCAACGCCGTGGGCAGGGATGACGTGGTGTCCAGCCAGGAGCAGGTGGATGACCTGCTTGAGAGCCTGGGTTTCTGATCTGGGCTGAAGCGGGCAAGCCCGCAAGGAGCGAATGCAATGAGCGATTTTTCCGGGATGGATGACCTTCTGCAGGATTTCCTCGTGGAAGCGGGGGATCTCCTGTCGGGTGTGGACAACAAGCTGGTGGATCTTGAGCGGGCGCCCAACGACAAGGGCCTGCTCAACGACATCTTCCGCGGCTTCCACACCATTAAAGGGGGCGCCGGCTTCCTGAATGCCGCCGAACTGGTCACCCTGTGCCACTTGACAGAGAACCTCTTCGACAAGCTGCGCAATGGCGAACTGGCCATCACCCCCGAGGTCATGGACGTGATCCTCTCTTCCACGGGCGCGGTGCGTGACATGTTCGGCTACCTGGAGCAGGGGGTTCAGCCGGCTGCTGCCGACCCGCATCTGATTGAAAGCCTGCGCCTGGCCATTGCCGGGAGCCTGTCAGGCATGGTCAAGTTGGCTGCGCCGGCCCGGGTTGCCGCGGTGGCCCCACCTCCGCCCCCGGTCCCCGTCGTGGCAGCCTCGCAAGACGCACTCGATTGGAATGCACTGTTCGAGACCGTAACCGGGACTGCGCCGGCTGCTGCTGCGGCCCCCGTCGAAGTCCCCGCCCCGCCGCCGGTGCCCATGCATCAATCCGACGAGGAGCTGGCACAGAAGTCGCCGGAGCAGATAATCAAGGCCGCTGTCGGCCGGCGCGTTACCGACAAGCCGGGCGCATCCGGTCCTGTTGGGCGGCGCGACAGTGAAAAGCAGCGTGACAACTCGATCCGGGTCGATACCGCCCGCCTCGATCAGGTGCTCAACCTTTCCGGTGAAATCGGCCTTACCAAGAATCGTCTCAATGCCCTGCGCAGCGACATCCTCAACGGGCGCAGCGATACCGAAACCCTACATGCCCTTGATCTGGCCGTGAGTCAGCTTGATCTTCTGGTATCCGATCTGCAGAACGCGGTCATGAAGACCCGCATGCAGCCCATTGGGCGCCTGTTCCAGAAGTATCCGCGGATTGCTCGCGACCTGGCCCGTAACCTGGGCAAGGATGTGGAGCTGGTTCTGTCCGGTGAAGAGACCGAGATCGACAAGACGATGATCGAGGATCTGTCCGACCCGATCATCCACCTCATCCGCAACGCGGTGGATCACGGTGTCGAGGAAACCCAGGATCGACTGGCCAACGGCAAGCCCGAGAAGTCCATCGTGCGTCTCGAAGCACGTCAGGAAGGCGATCACATCGTGATCCTGGTGGCCGACGACGGTCGAGGCATGAACGCCGAACGGCTGCGTGCCAAGGCAGTTGAGAAGGGCCTCATCACGGATGAGGAGGCCAACACCATGGACGAGCGCCAGAGCTACAATCTGGTGTTCCTGCCCGGGTTCTCCATGGCCAGCCAGATCTCCGACGTCTCCGGCCGCGGTGTGGGTATGGACGTGGTGCGTACCAACATCCAGAAGCTCAACGGCTCCATCGAAATCCGTTCCAGCCTTGGCAAGGGCACTACCTTCGTCATCAGTCTTCCCCTGACGCTGGCGATCCTGCCGGTGCTGCTGGTCCGCCTTGGAGAGCAGCCTTTCGCGGTGCCGCTGTCCATGGTCCGCGAGATCCTGCCGATCGAGCCGGCCGAAGTGCAGGAGGTTGGCGGACGGGCAACCATGGTGGTGCGTGGTGAAGTGCTGCCCATCATGCCGCTCTCGTCCCTACTCGGTTGGGAGCCGGTCCAGACCCCCGAATACGGTGTGCTCATGCAGAGTGCGGAGCAGAGTTTCATCTTGGCCATCGACAGCTTCGCTGGCCGTGAAGATGCGGTGATCAAGTCCCTGGACGACTTCCGTCCCAAGGGTGTGGCTGGTGTCACCACCCTGTCCAACGGGCAGATCGTGCTCATCCTCGACATGAAGGAGCTGCTCGGCGCCCTCGGTGACAGCCGTGGCGGTGGTGTCTCGCGTCGTGCCCTGCTGGCCAAGATGGAGCTTCCCGCCCTCGCCGCCTGAGGCGCACACCGCGACTTATGCCACATAGTCACACCTTGAAACATCATGGTGTGACGTAGATCGCTCACCACCGGGCAAGGGCCGGTTAGGATCATTCCTGACTGCCCTTGCCCGTGCCCTTTACAGCCACGGTTCCGATCCGGCAGGGGGAGGGCGCATGGGTGGCTTTGATTTCGATTATTGGAAGCATCTGGCAGAGCGCGATCCGGTCGCTTTTTTTGCGGCGAGAGAGCATGCACTGCATCAGTTCATCGCGTCCCATCCCGGTCAGGAGGTGATGCTCGCCGAACTTCAGGCGCGCATAGACGCCGCTCGCGTGCTGGCGGGCGGTCCCGCCCAGGCCTGTCGCGAGCTGTTTGGCCAGATGGAAGACCAGTTGATGCTGCTCAGCTTCAAGCTGTCAGAGCTGCAGAGGGAGGCGGGCGCCATTCAGCAGCTGATCGGTGGCAATACCGTCACTCGCTGACGGCTGCCCTCCGGTCCGGAATAGCCCACGCAAAACCGGTCTGTTCCTGTCCTGATCCCCTGGGCTCCGCGCGTATTCTTCGTGGGTCTGAACTACCGTCGAGCCGTCCGTGGCTGAAGACAGCGACCTCGAAAAAACAGAGTCAGCATCACCGCGAAGGCTGGAGCAGGCCCGGGAAGAGGGCCAGGTTCCCCATTCCCGGGAGCTGGCGACCTTCATCTCGCTGATTGTCGGGGTGACGGCTCTGTACGTTCTTGGCCGCTGGGGTGGGCATCGCATGATGCAGATGGTCAAGTCGGGGCTCAGTTTCGAGCGGAGTCAGGCCTTCGAGACCACCGGCATGCTGCAGATTCTGGCCGAGCTCTCCACCAACGGGCTGCTCACCGTCACCCCCTTGTTTTTGGCGCTGATCGTTGCTGCGCTGTTCGTGCCCTTCCTGATGGGAGGGTGGGTGTTTTCGGTAAAGGCCCTGCGTTTCGATCTGACTCGCCTTGATCCCCTGCAAGGGCTGGGCCGGATGTTCTCGACCCAGGGCCTTGCCGAGATGGTGAAAGCCAGCATGAAGGCGGCCCTTGTCGGGGGTGTGGGGGTATGGGTCGTGTGGCGGGAGCGGGACCATCTCTTCGCCCTGATGCTCCAGCCCCTTGAAGCGAGCATGGATGATTTTGCCAGCCTGGTGTTGCTGGCGACCCTGCTCATCGTCGCCAGCCTGGCCCTGATCGCGGCCATCGACGTGCCCTATCAGCTCTGGGAATATCACCGTAAGTTGCGCATGAGCAAGGAAGACGTGCGCCAGGAAATGAAGGAGCAGGAGGGCGACCCGCAGATCAAGGCCCGCATCCGCGCCGCCCAGCGGGAAATGTCCCGCCGTCGCATGATGACCCAGGTGCCTACGGCGGATGTGGTGGTGACCAACCCGACCCACTACTCGGTGGCCCTCAAGTACGACCCGGAGCGTTCCGGGGCACCCGTCGTGGTGGCCAAAGGCATGAACCTCATCGCCCACAACATCCGCGACCTGGCACGCGAGCACGGTGTGCCCATTCTCGAAGCACCACCGCTGGCCCGGGCCCTCTATGCCCATTGCGAGCTTGAGCAGCAGATCCCGGCCCAACTCTACACCGTGGTCGCCGAGGTGATGGCCTGGGTCTTCCAGCTCAACCACTGGATCGCAGAAGGGGGGCTGCCTCCCGATGAGCCCAGCGGTCTTGCCGTTCCGCCGGGCATGGATCCCGCTGAGGGTGCTTCCGGGGTCTGAGGCGATGCCGAATTGACCGGTAAATCCCGGTTTCTTCCGGCCTTTCCCCCGGGCCGGAAAGGGGGACCATGGCAAGCATGAACGGTAGTCTGAACCTGCGTACGCTCTTCGCCCCGGGCAACATCCGCACCCTGGCCGGCCCGCTGCTCATCATCCTGATCCTGGCGATGATGGTGCTGCCGCTGCCTGCCTTTGTGCTGGACCTGATGTTCACCTTCAACATCGCGGTATCCGTGATGGTGATGCTGGTGGCCATGTACACCAAGAAGCCACTGGACTTCTCGGTCTTCCCGACCGTATTGCTCGTCACCACCCTGCTGCGCCTGTCCCTCAACGTGGCTTCCACCCGGGTCGTGCTGCTCGATGGTCACAAGGGGCCGGATGCCGCGGGCAAGGTGATTGAAGCCTTCGGTCACTTTCTGGTGGGCGGCAATACGGCGGTGGGCCTGGTGGTGTTCATCATCCTGACCCTGATCAACTTCGTGGTGATCACCAAGGGTGCCGGGCGGATTGCCGAAGTGGGTGCCCGCTTTACGCTCGATGCCATGCCCGGCAAGCAAATGGCCATCGATGCCGACCTCAACGCCGGCCTCATCGACGAGAAGGAAGCCAAGCGCCGGCGTGCCGAAACCTCCCAGGAAGCCGATTTCTACGGTGCCATGGATGGTGCCTCCAAGTTCGTGCGTGGCGATGCTGTGGCCGGCATCCTCATCATGGCCATCAACGTGGTTGGCGGGCTGATCGTCGGGGTGCTCCAGCACAATATGGAGTTGGGCCAGGCGGCCACCAACTACACCCTGCTGACGATTGGTGACGGGCTCGTTGCCCAGCTTCCGGCCCTCATCATTTCCGTGGCTGCAGGTCTGGTGGTGTCGCGGGTGGGCGACGATGGTGACATGGGTTCCCAGGTGATCGGGCAGGTTTTCTCGAACCCGCAGGTTCTGCTCCTGACCGGGGCCATCCTCGGTATCCTGGGCCTGATTCCCGGCATGCCCAACTTCGTGTTCCTGTTGCTGGCCAGCGGGCTGGGCTATCTCGCCTGGCGCGGTGGCGCGCGTCAGACCGAACTGGTTGAAGAAGCCGAGGCGCCGAGTGCTGCGCCGGTGGTGCCTGCCGAAAGTCAGGAGGCCAGCTGGTCCGACGTGACCCCGGTCGACGTGCTTGGCCTGGAGGTTGGCTATCGGCTCATCCCCATGGTGGACAAGGGGCAGGACGGCGAGCTGCTCAAGCGTATCCGCGGCCTCCGCAAGAAATTTGCCCGGGACATCGGCTTCCTTGCTGCGCCGGTGCACATCCGCGACAACCTTGAGCTCAAACCCAACGCCTACCGCATCGTCCTCAAGGGGGTCGAGATCGGCGTCGGTGCGGCCTTCCCGGGGCAGTTCATGGCCATCAACCCGGGGCGGGTGTCCGGCCCTCTCAGTGGTCGTGACACCACCGACCCGGCTTTCGGGCTGCCGGCGGTGTGGATCGATGCTGCCCAGCGCGAGCAGGCTCATGCGCTGGGGTACACGGTGGTCGACGCCAGCACGGTCGTGGCGACCCACCTCAATCACCTCATTCTCAGCCATGCCTCCGAGCTGCTCGGCCGTATCGAAACCCAGGCCCTGCTCGATCACATTGCCAAGGACACACCCAAACTGGTCGAGGATCTGGTGCCCAAGCTGCTGCCCCTGGCCAGCGTTCAGCGGGTGCTCCAGAATCTGCTCGACGAGGGGGTCAATATCCGCGACATGCGCACCATCGTCGAAGTCCTCGCCGAGCATGCGCCCCGCATCCAGGATCCTCTCGAGCTCACCACCCGGGTACGTCAGGCGCTGGGGCGGGCCATCGTGCAAGGGCTGTTCCCGGGCAACGGGGAGGTCCAGGTCATGGCTCTCGAGCCGGGGCTGGAGCGGGTGCTCATGCAGGCCATGGCCGGGGGCGGGCCGGATGGTGGGGCCATCGAGCCGGGGCTGGCCGACACCCTGCTGCGCGAAACAGCGGCAGCGGCCCAGCGCATGGAAGACACCGGCCTGCCCCCGGTCCTGCTGGTGCCGGCGCCCTTGCGCTGGTTGTTGTCGCGCTTCCTGCGCCGGGCTGTCCCGACTCTCAAGGTGGTCGCCAACTCGGAAGTCCCGGAGACACGCCTGATCCGTGTCTCGGCCATGATTTCCACCTCACCCTGAGTTTCCCTGCTCGTGTGGGGGGAATAGCGCCCTAAAACCTGTCTTTTCCCGGCCATCGAAAGCGCGGCCGCTGGTGATAATCGAAGCTACCGAAGTGCCCGTCATGGGCCCATGAAAGCCTTCGCACCCCGGAGACAGGAGCATGAACGTCAAGCGCTACTTTGCCAAAACCGCCCGCGAGGCCCTTCGCATGCTGAAGGACGACCTCGGGCCGGACGCGGTGGTGCTCTCCAATCGCGCGGCCAACGGCGGTGTGGAGATCCTCGCCCTGCCGGCGGGCGATGTGGCCACCCTCCAGCGCGCCCGCGCGCAGGCAGCCCAAAACGTGCCCGTGGCGCCGCCGCCGGCTGCTCCGGTTGCCCCCGCTCCGCAGCCGAAACTGGCCGAGGACTTCTTCGACGACGATTTCCGGGTCAGCCTGTCCCGCGCGGCCAGCGCTCGCCCGGCGGCCCCCGCGGCTCCTGCGCCGGCAGCTCCGCCGCGGCCCGCAGCGGCCCGTCCGGCCGAAATGCAGCCCTTCAGCCCACCCCGGGTCGAGCTGTCCCGGGACGTGTTCCATGCCGCGTCCACCCAGGCCCGGCGTCCGTCAGCTGATCCCGTGGCGCCCGCGCCGCGTTCTCCGCTGCGCACTGAAGCCGCGCCCGCTCGCGAGGCGCCGCCGCGCCAGCGCCCGACAGGTGTCGAGGAGGAGGCCCGCATTCGCGCCCTCGAATCCGCCAACTCCCAGATGGCCAATGAGCTGGCGGCCATTCGCGGGATGATCGAGCGTCAGCTCGCCGGCTTTGCCTGGGGTGAGATGGGGCGCAGCGCCCCCGGACGTACCCGCCTGATCGGCGATCTTCTGGAGGCCGGCTTCTCGGCCGTGCTGGCTCGGGAGCTGGCCGAGAGCGTGCCCGAGGATGAAGCTCCCGAAGACGCCCACCGCCTGCTTCATGATGCGCTGGATCAGCGTTTCCGTGCCATGGCCAGTGACGCCGACATCATCGACCGCGGTGGCGTGTTTGCCCTCGTCGGGCCGACCGGTGTTGGCAAGACCACCACCACCGCCAAGCTGGCGGCCCGTTGCGTGGTGCGTCATGGCGCCGACAAGCTGGCTCTGATCACCACCGACGGCTACCGGATCGGCGCCCATGAGCAATTGCGCATTTACGGCCGCATTCTCGGGGTGCCTGTGTTCGTGGTACGTGATGCCACCGACCTGCGTGAGACTCTCGCCAGTCTGCGCGACAAGCACATGGTATTGATCGACACCATGGGCATGAGCCAGCGCGACAAGATGGTGGCCGAGCAGGCCGCCATGCTGACCGGCGCCGGAAAGGTCTCGCGCCTGTTGCTGCTCAACGCCACCAGCCGCGGCGATACCCTTGACGATGTGGTCAGGGCTTATGCCGGCGACGATCTGGCCGGCGTCATCCTGACCAAGATGGACGAAGCCATGTCCCTGGCGCCGGTGCTCGACGTGGCCATCCGCCACCAAGTCGAAGTGTTCTATGTGGCCAATGGTCAGCGGGTGCCGGAGGATCTCCATCTGCCCAAGCGCGACGCGCTGTTGACCCAGGCCCTCCAGGAGCTGCCGGCCGCATCGCCCTTTCGTCTCGAACCCCTCGAAGCCGGTTTGTTGATGGCATCTGCCGCCAAGCCGTCTGCGTCCAGCCTGCACGGGGGGCTCTGAGATGTTGCACGCATCCGATCAGGCCGCCGGCCTGCGCCGCTTGTTCCGCCGCACGCCTTCTGCGGTCGTGGCCCTGTTTGCCTCGGGTCGGGCGCCCCGGACCCTGGCCTTGCAGACGCTCGTGGCACTGACTGAAGGGGCCCGCCGGGTGGTCGTGCTCGACGAACACGCGCCCGACGATGGCTCCTTGCTCAGCGCTTTCGGTTTCCCCGAAGGAGTTGACTTGTTGGGAGCCTTGCAGGGTCAGCATGACGTGACCGAGAACATGCGTGAGGTTGCCGACGGGCTATGGGTCGTCCCGGCGGCGGCCACCGTCCATGCAGTTTCCTTGCTTGATGACGCCCATCACGCCCGCCTGGAAGCAGGTATCACCGAACTTCAGCGTCGTGCCGACCTGTTGGCCATTCATGCCGTGGGCGACGCCCGGCGTCTGACGCCCTTTGCCCGGGCCGCCGGGCGCCGCCTGCTTGTCGTCGAGGCCAGCGGTGTGGGGGCACGGGGGGCCTGCCAGTGGATCAAGGGCCTTGCCGCTGCCGGGGCTGGCTCCCTTGAGGTGGCGGTCAGCGGCGCCCGCGACCGGGCCGACGCCACCGCGCTGTTTGCCAGCCTCAATGATTTCACCGAACGCCATGTGGGCCTGCCGATCGTGTGGCGAGGCGAGGTGGAACGCGATGGCCTGGCCGATTCGATGACCACGCCTCTTGGCGAGCGCCACCCGACGGAGGGGGCGAGTGCCTTTATCCGGCGGCTGCGGGCCTGGTCGGCCCAGGCCGGTGTAGCAGGTTGAGGGTGGCTTTGTGAGATATTGTTTCGTGGGTCACGTAGAAGCCTATCGGTGCCGATGAGACATCTTGTGATGTCCCGCATCGTCCGGAAAACCAGACCAGAAAGCTGAGCAAAGATGTACACCGCCTCCGGTACCCTCGACAAGGAACAGCTCGTCGTCCAGTACGCCCCGCTGGTCAAGCGCATTGCCTATCATCTGATGGCCAAGCTGCCGGCCAGTGTGCAGGTCGAAGACATCATCCAGAACGGCATGCTCGGTCTGCTCGATGCCATCAACCGTTATGAGGAAGGTCTGGGCGCCCAATTTGAAACCTACGCCGTGCAGCGCATCCGGGGCGCCATGCTGGATGGCCTGCGCGAGAACGACTGGCTGCCGCGCAGTCTGCGTCGGGACATGCGGCGCATCGAGGCCGCTGTACACCAGCTGGAACAGCAGCACGGCCGGCACCCGACCGAGACGGAGCTCGCCGAGTCCCTGGGTCTGCCGCTCTCAGATTACCAGCACATGCTGCAGGAGGCGCGGGGCTATCAGCTTGTGTATTTCGAGGACTTCGCCGGCGAAGGCGAAGACGACTACCTCGAACGTCATATCACCCTCGAGGGTAATGATCCCCTGACCCTGCTGCTCGAGGGGAACATGCGCGATGTGCTGATCAAGGCCATCGACGACCTGCCGGATCGGGAAAAGACCGTGATGGGCCTCTACTACGAACAGGACATGAACCTGCGCGAAATCGGTGAGGTGCTGGGCGTATCCGAATCCCGGGTGTGCCAGTTGCACAGTCAGGCCATCGCCCGTCTGCGTTCGCGCATTTCCGGGGCTATTCAGAATGCGCCCAAAGCCAAGGGTGAAGGTCGCGGGCGGGGCCGTCGCGCGGCGGCCTCCTGAGCCTTCGAGCGGGTATCTCCATGGATAGCATCAGCCTTATCGGCATCACCCTGGCCCTGGCCGCCATCCTTGTCGGGCAGGTGCTTGAGGGCGGTCACGTGGGTTCCCTCATCCAGCCGACGGCTTTCCTCATCGTCATCGGCGGTACCCTCGGGGCGGTCATGTTGCAGAGCTCCGCGACGGTCTTCCGCACGGGCATGCAGATGGTCCCCTGGGTTTTCGTGCCGCCCAAGCTGGATCATGCTGCCCTGATCGAGCAGGTGGTGAACTGGAGTCATGTGGCCCGCAAGGAGGGCTTGTTGTCCCTGGAAAGCCAGATCCCGGCCATCGACGACCCCTTCATCCGGAAAGGCCTGCAGCTGCTGGTCGACGGGGTCGAGCCGGAGCGTCTGCGCGAGGTGCTTGAGGTCGAGATCGATAGCTGGGAGGGCCAGCTGAAGCAAGGGGCCAAGATCTGGGAGGCTGCCGGCGGCTATGCGCCGACCATCGGTATCCTGGGCGCCGTGATGGGTTTGATCCACGTGATGGAAAACCTCTCCGACCCCTCCAAGCTGGGTTCGGGCATCGCGGTTGCGTTCGTGGCCACCATCTACGGCGTGGGTTCGGCCAACCTGATTTTCCTGCCGGTGGCCAAGAAGCTGCTTGGGGTCGTCGGCACGCTGGTGTCCCTGCGCGAAATGGTGCTGGACGGCCTTGTGGGCATTGCCAATGGCGATAACCCGCGCATCATCGAGAGCCGCCTCAAGGGTTACGGGGGCTGAGCCATGGCGCGGCGTCGCAAGGGGGAGGACGAGCACGAGAACCACGAGCGCTGGTTGGTCTCCTACGCCGATTTTATCACCCTGCTGTTCGCCTTCTTCGTGGTGATGTACTCCCTGTCGTCCCTGAATGAAGGCAAGTACCGGATCATGTCCGACTCGGTGGTCAGTGCCTTTCGGAACATCGCCAGCAACAGCGACAGTCCACGCATCATCTCCAGCCCGATTCCGTCGATCCGCCCCCAGGTCACACCGCCGCCATCCGACACCCAGGAGACCGAGGAGGCCCGCAAGTCCAGGGCCGAGCGGGTCAAGAACATGGCCGAGGAGATTCGCAAGGTGCTCGCGCCCCTTGTGGCAGACGGTCAGGTCCGGGTGACGGAGGGGGCGTTCGGCATCACCGTCGAGATCAATGCCAGCGTGCTGTTTGCGCCTGGCGAGGCCCAACTCGGCGCCGACGCCGTGCGGGCCCTGCGGGCCGTGGCCGAGGTGGTGGCCGGTGCCGAGTTTCCGATCACCGTGGAAGGGCATACCGATATCACGCCCATCGCGACGGCGATGTTTCCGTCCAATTGGGAGTTGTCCGCCGTGCGTGCGTCGAGTGTGGTGCGCCTGTTTGTCGACGGTGGTGTCAAACCGTCGCGGCTCACCGCGGCAGGCTATGGCGACCAGCGCCCCGTGGCCGACAATGCCACGGCGGATGGCCGGGCGCGCAATCGTCGGGTCACCATACTCATCGAGTCCCGCGTTGTTGAAGCAGAAGTGCCCAAGCCGGTAAGAGCGTCCGGTGTGACCGACTCCATCCTCCCGGCAGATGCAGCGCCACCCGTCCCTGCGCCCGCTCCAGCCGATCCGCAGACACCGGCCCCCGGGCGCTGAACCTCGTTTCCCTGGTGGGCAAAGGCGTCAGGGAGAAGGGGGAAATTGGAAGGGGAGGCGCCTAGACCGAACCGAAGTGACGGCTCGAGGCGGTTGGCCGCGACTGACCGTCGGGCCCGTAGATCTGGGGGTGCTCGGCAGCAGCGAGCAGGGTGCTCAGCGCCTGCTGATTGTTCTGGAGGCGTTCAGTGATCAGCTGTCCGTTGACCCGGTTGCGCTCCTTGGCCTCACCGGCCAGCGTCACAACGGCATCCCAAGCCACCAGGGCGTCCGGCGAGTTCGCCAGCACAATGCGGATGTTCTCGTTGCTCACCTTCGCCCCGAGGCGCGCAAACATCACCGTGCGGTCGTCGGAGAGACGCTGAAGGGCGCGGTAGAGGCTGATCTTCTCCTCCGCCAGGGCAGTCAGGGCGTCGATCTGGCCTTCCACGAGCAAGGCTTCTTCCCGTTGCAGCAGGGCAACGAAAGCCTGCAGGCCGGCCTGTTCATCGTGAATCAGGCGAGCCAGGCGTTGCGTGAGGCCGGGATCGACAGCCACGTCAGGCAGGCCCTGGCTGTGCCGTCAGCATCTGGCGAACGCTCTCGATCAGGCCGTCGGCAACCTTGCCGGTATCCACCTTGAAACGACCTTCGGTGATGGCCTGCTTGATCTCGTCCACCTTGGCGCTGTCCACCACGGGGGTGTTGGCGATGGTCTCCTCCATCTGCTGCAGTCGCGCAGACAGGGAGGACAGTTCAACCTTCTCTCCGCCGCCGCTGGCCGATTCAGCCTTCGGGGATTCCTTGGCAGAGCGGGTTCGGCCGTCGTTGGGCGGCAGGCCCGCGGCTGATTTGACTGAGTTATCAATTTTCATGGCATTGCCCTTTCTTCCATATGTCGAGGGGGTCAACGACCCATGGAAGAGAAACTTTAACCGATTCGGGCAGTTACGGCAGGCCCTGGTCAGGGAAGCGTGATCTCCACGATACCACCGTTGCGGGCCGTGCCACGCACCACCTGACCGTTGGCCAGGCGTACCTGTGCAGCCTGGCCGTCGGCGGCACTGCTCAGGGCAACACCATCATTTGCCACCTGGAAGCCTGCGCCGCGGGAGACCACCTTGACGGGCTGGCCCTGCAGCACTGCCGGTGGCAGGCGCAGGTGGCTGGCAGCCAGAGGGCGGCCGCCGGCAAGGCTGACCCGGGCGGCGTGCCCGACGGCCTGGCTCGGTTCCGTGAGTACATCTGCAGCCTGGGCGGTGAGCTCGCCAGCCTCCCGGCGGATATCTGCCGGGCCGAGGATCTGGCCTGCGGCGATCGGCCCGGCGCTGACCAGGTAAAGCCCCCTGACCCGGACTTCTGCCGGTACATAAGCCGTCCATGGGGTGGGCGCCAGGCAGCGCACACCGACCGACACCCGCCCCCAGGCCCGTGCGCCGGCAGGCAGGAAGGCTTCGAGCTGCACGCAGGGCACCAGTCCGTTGTCGCCATTGAACTCCCCCACCTGGATGCGGACTTCGCCCGGCAGGCTGCGGCTTTGCAGATCGAGAAAGCGATTGACCTCGGCACGCACCGGCACCGGATCCTGGCGTGCTTGCACGGGCAGGGCAGGCAGCAGGAGCAATGCTAGGGCGACGAGCAGGGCGGGACGAAGCATGGGGGTGACCGGAGAGCTATGTCGCCATTCAACCATGTCGGCACCTTTTGCGCAGCGGGAAACAGACCTTCTTTATTCGGCTATTTCGAAACGGCAGGGGGTAGGGGGGAAGGGCCGGCAAAACTTGCCGGCAACTTGCCGGGGCGGCAGTGCAGGAAAGGCGCGGGAGGCCAAATTGGCGTGGGAATTGCCGCCTGTTCGGCCCTTCTGCGGGGTGTCCAGGCCCTTAGGATGGCTGGCATGGAAGGTGCAAAGGAGTGTACGCAAACCACAGCGGGCACCCCAGGCAGGAATGACGGCACGCGTGGAAACGAACTTTAGAGGTGATCCGAATGAGCAGCCGACTTGATGAAGCGATGCGTTTCCACCAGACCGCGCTGAACACGCGTGCCTACCGTCAGCAGGTCATCGCTTCTAACATCGCCAACGCCGATACGCCCAACTACAAGGCCCGCGACGTGGATTTTCGCGAGGCCCTGAAGGGCGCGTTGGCGGGCAAGAGTGGCAACCTGGCGCTCAACACCACCTCGGCCCGTCACCTGGCCGCCGCCGGCACCAGCCCTCTTGAGGCGAACCTGAAGTTTCGCAACGACCAGCAGGGCGCGGTCGACGGCAACACGGTCAACATGGACGTGGAGCGCAGTGCCTTCGCCGAGAACGCCGTCCAGTACCAGGCCAGCGTCACCTTCATCAACGGCCTGATCACCGGCATGCAGCGCGCCATCCAGGGCCAGTAAGGAGCCGATCATGAGCATGATGAATGTCTTCCAGGTGGCCGGCAGCGCGCTTCACGCCCAATCCACCCGGCTCAATGCCACCGCCAGCAACCTGGCCAACGCCGACAGCATCACGTCCAGCAATGGCCAGCCCTACAAGGCCAAGCAGGTGGTGTTTGCCGCCACGCCGATGGGCGCGCCGGCAGCCCAGGGGGTGCGCGTCAAGCAGGTGGTCGAAAGCGCTGCGCCGATGCGCATGGTTTACGACCCGAAGAGCCCCGCGGCCAACGGCGAAGGCTACGTGACCATGCCCAACGTCAACGTGGTGGAGGAGATGACCAACATGATCTCTGCCTCCCGGGCCTACCAGACCAATGCCGAAGTGATGGGTACCGCCAAGACCCTGATGGAACGAACCCTGGCCATCGGCCAGTAAGCACCGGACAACGATCATGAGCACTGTCAATTCCACGACCTCCGCCGACGTCATCGCCGCCCTCCAGAAGTCTTCGACCAGCACCACCTCGAAGACCGAAGAGGCCCAGACCCGCTTTCTCAAGCTGCTCACCGAGCAGCTGAAAAACCAGGACCCCCTCAACCCCATGGACAACGCCCAGATGACCTCCCAGCTGGCCCAGATCAGCACGGTGGATGGCATCGACAAGCTCAACAAGACGCTGACTTCCCTGCTGGAAGGCAGCCAGTCCAACGAGGCCTTGCAGGCGGCGGCACTGGTGGGCAAGGGCGTGATGGTGGAAGGCACCAAACTGACGCTCTCCGGCAGCAAGGCCTACGGGGGGTTCGAGCTGGCCACGGCGGCCGACAAGGTTACCGTGACCATCAAGGACTCGAAGGGGCTGGAGGTGCGCAAGATGGAGCTGGGCTCCTCCGACGCCGGCGTTTTCAACTTCGCCTGGGACGGCAAGTCCACCAATGGCACCCAGGCGGTGGATGGCAACTACACCATTAGCGTCAGCGCCACCCGGGGCAGTGATACGGTCAAGACCACTTCACTGCAGCTGAGCACCGTCAATAGCGTGCTGCGCACCAGCAGCGGCAGCGTATCCCTCGATGTGGGCGCCGGCAATCTCGTAAGCCTGTCCGACATCAAGCAGATTCTGTAAGCGGAGGAAAAAATGGCATTCCAACAAGGTTTGAGCGGTCTTTCCATCGCTTCCAAGGCCCTCGACGCGATCAGCAACAACGTGTCCAACTCGGGCACCGTCGGCTTCAAGCAGTCCACGGCCCAGTTTTCCGACGTGTTCGCCGCATCCCTGGCGGGTGGCGGTACCCAGGTGGGTATCGGTGCATCCATCGACAAGGTGTCCCAGCAGTTCAACCAGGGCAACATCTCCACCACCAGCAATGCGCTGGACCTGGCGATCAACGGGCAGGGCTTCTTCCGCATGAGCGATGCCGGCACGATCACCTACAGCCGCAACGGCCAGTTCCAGACCGACAAGAACGGCTACATCGTCAACGCCTCTGGCCTGCGTCTGACCGGCAAGCTGGCCGACTCCAACGGCGTGCTGACCGGCACCACCGGCGACATCAAGCTCAACTTCAGCGACGCCAAGCCCGCCTCGACCACCAGCGCCGGCTACAACGTCAACCTGGATTCGCGCTCCGCCACCCCGTCGGCCATGAGCAAGGCCGCGGTGTTCGGGACGGCTGCGCCGTCCCTGACGGTTGCCGCTGCACCGGCCAACGTCCTGTCCATCGTCGTTGATGGCGCGACCACGCCGGTCACGGTCAGCATTGCTCCGGGCACCTATGCCGACGTCGGCTCCCTCGTCACTGCCATCCAGACCGCCGTCGATCAGACCGCGCTGAAGGATCGTGTCAAGGTGGCCAGCGACAGCACTGGCGTCATCAACTTTGCGTCGATCCGCAGCGGCCGCCTCTCCGACATCAACGTGACGGGGGCAGCAGCGGCGGCGCTGAATGTGCCCGCAACCACCGGCACGGCGACCAACGACGCGTTCAGTACCTCGGATCCGACCAGCTATACCAGCACCACCTCCCAGACGGTGTACGACTCCCTGGGCAATGCCCATACCCAGTCGATGTACTTCGTCAAGACCGCCCAGTCCAACATCTGGGATGTGTACACCAGCCTGGACGGCGGCTTCCCGCCCGAAATCGATCCGGTGACCGGCGTGCATACGCCGAACACTATCAGCTTCGACGCCAATGGCGTGCTCCAGACGCCCACCTCCTTCACCACCTCCTACTCGGTGTCGACAGGTTCGGTGACGCCCCTGGCCTTTACTGTGGAGCTCGAAGGCACCAGCCAGTTCGGCAACAGCTACGGGGTCAACCAGCTGACCCAGGATGGCTACACCACCGGCAAGCTGTCCGGCCTTACGGTCGATGCGGACGGCACCATCCAGGGCAACTTCAGCAATGGTCAGTCCCGGGTGATGGGCCAGGTGTGGCTGGCGTCCTTCCAGAACCCCAACGGCCTGCAGTCCCTCGGCGGCAACCAGTGGGCGGTCACCAATGCTTCCGGCCCCGAGCAGCCCAATGCCCCGGGCACCGGCAGCCTGGGCGTGCTGCAGTCGGCGGCAGTGGAAGACTCCAACGTGGACCTCACCTCCGAACTGGTGAACATGATCACCCAGCAGCGCGCCTACCAGGCCAACGCCCAGTCCATCAAGACCCAGGACCAGATCTTGCAAACCCTGGTCAACCTGCGTTGATCCTGAAGAAAGCCTGAGCCATGGACCGTCTCATCTACACCGCAATGACCGGCGCTGCCGCCACCATGGGGCAGGAGGCGGCCGTGGCCCACAACCTGGCCAATGCCACCAGCACCGGCTTCAAGGCCGAGCTGCATCGCCTGCGTGCCGTGCCCATCCAGAACACCCAGCTGCCCACCCGGGCCTTCGTGGTGGATGCCAGTGTCTCGGACGACTTCACTCCCGGTCCGCTGCAGCACACCAACCGCTCCATGGACGTGGCGGTGCAGGGCAAGGGCTGGCTGGCCGTGCAGATGCCTGACGGCACCGAGGCCTACACCCGGAATGGCAGTCTGGAAGTGAACGCCAACGGCGTCCTGCAGACCCGCGGCGGTCTGCCGGTGGTGGGCGGTGGCGGCCCGATCACCGTGCCGCCCGATGTGGAGGTGGTGGTGGGCTCCGACGGCACGGTCTCGGCGGTCCCCCGCACCGGGGCGCGCAACAACACCACGACCGTCGGCCAGCTCAAGCTCGTCAATCCGCCCGAGCAGGACATGCGCCGGGGTGGCGACGGCTATTTTCGCCTTGCCGACGGCAATCCG
>NZ_JBIJDC010000061.1:0-26827 GCF_044344315.1 Zoogloea sp.
GGTCGGCCTGGGCGCGGGTGGCGCGCACGGCCGGGCCTTTGCTGGCGTTGAGGATGCGGAACTGGATGCCGCCTTCGTCGGTGGCCGCGGCCATGGCGCCACCGAGGGCGTCCACTTCCTTTACCAGATGCCCCTTGCCGATCCCGCCGATGGACGGGTTGCAGCTCATCTGGCCGAGGGTTTCGATGTTGTGGGTGAGCAGCAGGGTGGCGCACCCGGCCCGCGCCGCTGCCAGCGCGGCTTCGGTGCCGGCATGGCCGCCGCCGACAACGATCACGTCGAATCGGGTGGGATGGAGCATGGGAAAACCGGGGAAGGTGAATCGGGGGAGCCGAATGATACGACCTTGCGCTGCAAAAATACAGCGCCGCGCGCCTTCTGGATTGGGAAAAACGGCGGATTTACAACGGCTTATCGTCTTTTTGGGGCGCCCTGATGAGGGCGCGGCCGGTTCGTCCGAGGTCGGTTCAGGCTGCGCTGCGGCAGACCGGCTGCCGGGGCAGTGCTGCCCGGCAGGAAGGGGTGCATGTGCGTGGACGCCGAATTAGGTGAGCCTATTGCCGCATTGAACAAACTTCACCTCTCCTACCTCAAGTTTGCCGCCCGGTGTCCGTTGAGCCTTGCAGCAAAAAGGCTGCCCCCGACACGGCGCAAAGGATCGCCAAAGGCTGCAGCCATCGTCAACCAATCAACCAACCATGGATGCAGAGCCCGCATGGGCTTGCTGCCGCGCGGGGGAGTTAGGGACGTGAAGACAATCATGCTGGTGGACGATTCGGCCACCGTGTTGCTGTCCATTTCGGGGATTCTCGCCAAGGCGGGCTTCCAGGTGGTCACCGCCAGCAGCGCCGAGGATGGCCAGAAGAAGCTGGCCTCCGGGACCAAGCCCGACCTGCTCATCACCGACCTCAACATGCCGGGCATGAACGGTATCGAGTTCATCAAGGTGGTACGTCAGCGGCCCGAGCTGCGCTTCATGCCCATCCTCTTCCTCACCACTGAATCCCAGCAGAGCAAGCGGGCCGAGGCGAAGGCCGCGGGCGCCTCCGGCTGGATCGTCAAGCCGGCCACCGCCGACACCCTGCTCAACACCATCATGCTGGTTCTGCGCTGAGCGCGCGTCCATGTCCATCCAGAACAAGTCCCTGCGGCGGAGGGTGCTGCTGTCCTGTGTGACGGCAGCGGGGGTGTTTGGCGTCGTGTATTTTGCCAACCCCCTGTACCACGCGATCCTCCTTGATGGCTTCGGGCTCAGCCACTCGATGGGCGACGCTATCGGAGCCGCCTTTGCGGTGATCATCAGTTTTGTGGTTCACCACCTGCTGTCGATTGTCCGCTACCGGGATCCCAGCTACGGCGCCGAGCAGGCCTTGCAGCACGCCCGCGACGAGGTGGCGCGGCAGCATGGGGTGGCGGCCGAAGTGGGGCAGTCCCTGGATCAGGTGCCCCATCTCAACAGCATCCTGGCCGGTCAGCTGAACGCCGTCACCGAGCAGACCGAAGCGGCGGCCCTGGGCATGGTGCAGCGCCTGCAGGCGGTGGACGAAGTGGTGCGCGATCTGGACGGTGTAGTCCAGGCCTTTTCCCAGGAGTCCAGCCAGATCGTCGAGGAGGCCAACTCCCGCGCGGCCCGCAATCAGAAGACCCTTGAATCCCTGCAGAGCTACATTCACAGCCGCCTCGCGAACGTGGGCGAAGAGCAGGAGCACGTGATGTCGGCCCTGGCCGAGGCCCGGTCCCTGGCCCAGTTCGTCAACCTGGTGCGTGAGATCTCCGGCCAGACCAACCTGCTGGCGCTCAATGCAGCCATCGAGGCGGCGCGGGCCGGTGAGGCCGGGCGCGGGTTTGCTGTGGTGGCTGATGAGGTGCGCAAGCTCGCCGGCCAGACCGACCAGGCCGTGCTGAAGATCAACGAAGGCATCGCCCGGGTGGTGAATACCATCGAATCCAAGTTCCAGGCCCAGCTCGACCAGTCGATCTCCAATGCCGAGGAGAGCGCCCTGCGCACCGTGGCCGACCAGTTCGACGAGGTGAGCCAGAGCTACGCTCAGCTGCTTGCGCACGAGAGCCGGATTCTCGGCGTGTTCCGCGAGTCCAGCGGCCGGCTTGCTGACATGTTCATGGAGACCATGGCCAGCGTGCAGTTCCAGGACGTCACCCGGCAGCAGATCGGGCATGTGATCGAAGCCCTGGAGCGCCTCGATGCCCATGTGCTCAAGCTGTCGGCCTGCCTCTCCGGCACGGTGGCGGCGGGCGACATCCCGGCCATGACCGAACAACTCGACCGCCTGTTCGAGAGCTATGTGATGGACCGGGAGCGCGATGAACACGCGCGTCGCAGTGGTCGTTCCGTGCCGTCGGGTTCCGCCCGGTCGGGCGACAGCGGCCCCCCGGTCGAGTTGTTCTGACGCGCAGCGTGGAGAAGATGATGAGTGTGATCCGACGCGCCTTCACCGAAGATTTCACGATCTACCGGGTGGCCGAGATCAAGCCCGACCTGCTGGAGGTGATCGCCGCCGGCGAGCGCATTGAGCTGGATCTGGCCCAGGTGGAGCGCATTGACTCTGCCGGCTGCCAGCTGCTGATGCTGGCCAAGCGCGAGGCCAGCGCTGCCGGCAAGACTTTGGCCATCGTGGCCCACAGCCCGGCCGTGCAATCCCTGATCGAGTTCTACAACCTGGCCGCCTGGTTCGGCGACCCCCTGGTCGTAGCGGCCCAATAGCGGCAACCCCACCATGGACGAACTCAAGCAAGTCTTCCTGCAGGAAAGCAACGAACAGCTCGATGCCCTGGAGGCGCTGCTGCTCGAGCTGGAGGCCCGCCCCGAAGACGAGACCACGCTCAACGGCATCTTCCGTGCGGCCCACACCATCAAGGGCGCGGCCGGGATGGTCGAGTGCGCGGCGGTGGAATCCTTTGCCCACGTGGTCGAGAACGTGCTCGACCGCCTGCGCAATCACGAGATCGCGGTGAGCACCGAGCTGGCCGCCCTGATGCTGGCCTGTACCGACCAGCTGCGGCTGCTGGTGGCCGACGAGGCCGGTGTGGCCGACCTGGCCACCGAAGAGATCCAGGCCCGGACCGCCCAACTGCTGGCCCGGCTGGGCGAGTTTGGGCCCGGTGGGCAGGTTGCCGCCAGCCCGAAGGTGGTCGACCCGGGGGTGCAGCGCATGCCCGGGCGGCATGCGGGCCACAACTGCTGGCACATCTCGGTGCGCTTTGGCGCCGACGTGCTGCGTCAGGGCATGGACCCGGAGAACTTCCTGCGCTTTCTCGAAACGGTGGGCAACATCCGCCACATCGAGACCCTGGCCGACGGCATGCCCGCCGCCGCGGCGATGGACCCGGAGCTGTGCTACCTGGGCTTCGAGATCGCCCTCGAGTCGGCCGCCGACAAGCAGGCCATCGAGGACGTCTTCGCCTTCGTGCGTGACGAATGCCGGCTGGCCATCCTGCCGCCCGACAGCAAGGTGGGCGACTACCTGGAGCTGATCGACAGCCTGCCCGAGGACAGCCTGCGCCTGGGCGAGATCCTGGTTCAGGTCGGTGCCCTCACCGCCGACGAGCTGGCCGAGGGCCTGCGCGCCCAGGCCGCCCCCGCCTCTGCCGGCAGCGCCCCCGAAGGCACGCCCATTGGCGAGATCCTGGTGGCTCGCCAGGTGGTGCAGCCGGAGCTGGTGGCCGCGGCCGTGGCCAAGCAGACCCAGGTCAGCGAGAAGAAGGCCCACGACGCCAAGCTCATCCGCGTGCCGGCGGACAAGCTCGACCACCTGATCAACCTGGTGGGCGAGCTGGTGATTGCCGGTGCCGCCACCAGCCTGCTGGCCCACACCCGGCGCGACGGCGAGCTGATCGAGTCTTCATCCCTGCTGACACGCCTGGTGGAGGAGATCCGCGATGCCTCCCTGCAACTGCGCACGGTGCAGATCGGCGAGACCTTCAACCGGTTCCAGCGCCTGGTGCGCGACGCCTGCAAGGACCTGGGCAAGGACGTGGAGCTGGTGATCTCCGGTGGCGAGACCGAACTCGACAAATCCATCGTCGAGAAGATCGGCGACCCCCTGATGCACCTGGTGCGCAACTCCCTGGATCACGGCATCGAATCGCCCGCCGTGCGTGAGGCCGCCGGCAAGAGCCCGCGTGGCACCCTCTCCCTCAACGCCTACCACGATGCCGGCAACATTGTCATCGAGGTGGCTGATGACGGCGCCGGCCTCAACCGCGAGCGCATCCTCGCCAAGGCCATCGAACGCGGCCTGGTGGACCCGGACGTGCATCTGTCCGACCGGGAGGTCTACGACCTTATCTTTGCCCCCGGCCTGTCCACCGCCGAGCAGGTGACCAACCTGTCCGGCCGCGGTGTGGGCATGGACGTGGTGCGACGCAATCTGCAGGCCCTGCGCGGCACCATCAATGTGGACAGCCACCCGGGCCAGGGCACCCGCCTGACCCTGCGCCTGCCCCTCACGCTGGCCATCATCGACGGCTTCCTGGTGGTGTCGGCCAATCGTTCCTATGTGATCCCCCTCGATGCGGTGGTGGAGTGCATCGAACGCCCCGTCACCGAGCACGACCGCAACTACTTCAACCTGCGCGGTCAGGTGCTGCCGGCCGTGTGCCTGCGGGAAAGCTTCAAGCTGCCCGGCGAGCGCCCGACCCGGGAGAGCGTGGTGGTGGTGCAGTACGCCGGCCAGCGCGCCGGCATCGTGGTGGATCGCCTGGCCGGTGAGCTGCAGGCGGTGATCAAGCCCCTCGGGGCGATCTTCCGCCACCTGCAGGGCATCGGCGGATCGACCATCCTGGGCAGCGGCGAGGTTGCCCTGATCCTCGACGTTTCCGCCCTGATCAAGATTTCCGGGCAGGCCGAGCAGCGTCTGCTGGCCCGCCCCGAGCAACGTAGCGCCTGACTTTTTGCATTACCCGGAGACCAAGCATGTTTAATAATCTGAAGATCGGTGTGCGCCTCGGCCTCGGCTTCGCTTTCGTCCTGCTGATGCTGGCGGCGATCTCGATCCTGTCCATCACCCGCATCAACGAACTCAACGCCGGGATCAACGAGCTGGCGGAAGGGCGGATCCCCAAGATCATCATGGCCGATGAGCTGTCCCTCAACGTTCAGCTGGTCGGCCGGGGTTTGCGCAACATGATCATGACCTCCGACAAGGCCATCGAAAAGCAGCAGCACGAGGCCATTACCAAGGCCCGGGCGCGCAACTCCGAGCTCTACCAGCAGATCGCGCCGCTGATCCTGACCGAGAAGGGCAAGGCCCTGCTCACCAAGGCGACGGATGCCCGAACCAAGTACGGGGCCATGACCGACAGGATGCTTGCCCTGGCCGACACTTCCTCACCCCAGCACAATCAGGAAAAGGCCACCCAGCTGCTGTTCGGGGAATACACCGAGGTCGCCGGCGCCTATGTGGCTGCCCTCAATGATCTCGCCGCCTTCCAGGTGGATGGCGCCAGGAAGGCCGGCGTCCACGCCGTCGAGCTGGCCGACTCCTCCCGCAGCCTGGTGATCACCCTGGCGTCGGTGGCCTTCGTGCTGGCGGCCGTGTTTGCCCTGTGGTTGACCCGCAGCATCACCCGCCCGATCAATCAGGTGGTGGATGCGGCCAAGAAGATGGCGGTGGGCGATTTCAACTTCAGCCTCAAGAGCGACGCGAAGGATGAAGTCGGGCAAGTGGTGCAGGCCGTCGAGGCCGTGCAGCATGCCGTTCAGTCCATGTCGGCCGATGCCTCCCTGCTGGTGACAGCAGCGGTGGAAGGCCGCCTGGCTACCCGCGCCGATGCGAGCAAGCACCAGGGTGACTTCCGCAAGATCGTCGAGGGCGTGAACAGCACGCTCGACTCGGTGATCACGCCCCTCAACATGGCGGCCAACTACGTGGATCGCATCTCCAAGGGCGACATCCCGGCGAAGATCACCGACAGCTACAACGGCGATTTCAACCTCATCAAGAACAACCTCAATACCTGTATCGACGCGGTGGACAAGCTGGTTGCCGACGCGGGGATGCTGACCAAGGCCGCGGTGGAAGGCCGCCTGGCCACCCGCGCCGATGCAAGCAAGCACCAGGGCGACTTCCGCAAGATCGTCGAGGGCGTGAACAGCACGCTCGACTCGGTGATCACGCCCCTCAATGTGGCGGCCAACTACGTGGATCGCATCTCCAAGGGCGACATCCCGGCGAAGATCACCGACAGCTACAACGGTGACTTCAACCTCATCAAGAACAACCTCAATACCTGTATCGATGCGGTGGACAAGCTGGTGGCCGATGCCAAGCTGCTGTCCGCGGCGGCCATCGCCGGGCGTCTCGAGACCCGCGCCGACGCGAGCCAGCACCAGGGCGACTTCCGCAAGATCGTGGATGGCGTGAATGGCACCCTGGACGCCATCGTCGGGCCGATCAACGAAGTGCGCCGCATCATGACGGCCATCGAGCAGGGCGACCTGACCCAGAACATCACCAATGACTACCAGGGCGACTTCAAGGCCCTCAAGGAAGCGGTGAACAACACCGTGGCCAAGCTCTCCGACACCATCACTCAGGTGCGCACCGCGGCCGATGCCCTGACCAACGCCTCCGGCCAGGTGTCTGCCACCGCTCAGAGCCTGTCCCAGTCCTCGTCCGAGCAGGCTGCCAGCGTGGAGGAGTCCTCCGCGTCGGTGGAGCAGATGTCAGCCTCCATCAACCAGAACGCCGAGAACGCCAAGGTCACCGACAGCATGGCCTCCAAGGCTGCCGTGGAAGCTACCGAGGGCGGCGATGCGGTGAAGAACACCGTCGACGCGATGAAGAAGATCGCCCAGAAGATCGGCATCATCGACGACATCGCCTACCAGACCAACCTGCTGGCCCTCAATGCGGCCATCGAGGCGGCCCGCGCCGGCGAACACGGCAAGGGCTTCGCGGTGGTGGCGGCAGAAGTGCGCAAGCTGGCCGAGCGCAGCCAGGTGGCCGCGCAGGAGATCGGCGGCCTGGCCGGCGATTCCGTTGGCCTGGCGGAGCGCGCCGGGCACCTGCTGGACGAGATCGTGCCGTCCATCCGCAAGACTTCCGACCTGGTCCAGGAGATCGCCTCGGCCTCCCAGGAGCAGTCGTCCGGCGTGGCCCAGATCAACAACGCCATGAACCAGCTCAACCAGGCCACCCAGCAGAACGCTTCGGCCTCCGAAGAGCTGGCGGCCACCGCCGAGGAGCTGGGCGGCCAGGCCGAACAGCTGCAGCAGCTGATGCTGTTCTTCACCATCGACGAGCGCAACATGGGCCGCGGTGCCGCCCGCCCGGCGGCGGCCAGCACCTCGCGCAACGCCCCTGCCAAGCCCCGCAGTGGGGCCCGGGTGGCTGGCTTTGCGTTCAACGAGAATGACTTCGAGAAGTTCTGAGCGGCGAGAAGGAGCCTGACCATGTCCACGCTGCCCACCTCGGCGGGCAACCCTGCCACCAGCGGCGCCAAGACGCCGGTGGTGGTGGAAGCCAGCCCCGCCCAGTACCTCACCTTCCAGCTCGGCGGCGAGATGTTTGCCGTCGGCATCCTCAACATCAAGGAGATCATCGAGTACGGCACCGTCACCGAAATCCCCATGGTGCCGCCCTTCATCCGCGGGGTGATCAACCTGCGCGGCGCGGTGGTGCCGGTGATCGACCTGGCCAGCCGCTTTGGCGGCAAGCGCTCGGAGATCTCCCGGCGCACCTGCATCGTCATCATCGAGCTGTCCGAGAACGATGAGCGCCAGGACGTGGGCGTGGTGGTCGATGCCGTGTCGGAAGTGCTGGAGATCCCGGCCACCGAGATCGAACCGCCGCCGTCCTTCGGGGCCCGCATCCGCGCCGACTTCATCCGCGGCATGGGTAAGGTGAATGGCAAGTTCGTGATCATCCTCGAGGTGGCCAAGGTGCTGTCGGTGGATGAGATCGCCTCCCTGTCGCAGCTGGCCACCGATTCCATCCCCGACAGCCTGGCCGGCGCAGCGGCCCAGGGCTGATCCGCCGCAGCCGGGGCTTTCATGGACTACGCCAGCCTGCCGGCACGGGAGATCGAGCGCCTGTCGCGCAATGTGGCCCCGGGCGCCTGGGCCGTGGAGCGGGAGCGGCCCTTGTCCACCCTGCTCGGTTCCTGCGTGGCGGTGTGCCTGTTCGATGCCCAGGCCCGGTTGGGCGGCCTCAACCACTTCATGCTGCCCAACCTGCAGCGCAGCGCCAACAGCGAGGTGGATTCCCTGCTGGCGGGTGACTACGCCATGGAGGCCCTGCTCAACGCGCTGCTCGCCCAGGGCGCCAAGAAGCCGCGTATCCAGGCCAAGGCCTTTGGTGGCGGCACCATCATCGAGACCGCCGGGCAGTCCCTGGCCATCGGCCAGCGCAATGCCCGCTTTGCCCGCGACTGGCTGCAGCGGGAGGGCATCCCCGTGGTGGCCTCCGACTTTCTCGGTCCGTGGTCGCGCAAGCTGCTGTTCCTGCCGTCCAATGGGGATGCCTGGTGCAAGCGCATCGTCACCTCCCATGCCACCGCGGAGGTGATCGCCCGCGAGGAGCGCGCCTACGCGGCCACCCTCGTCAAGCCGAAGGTGGCTGACGACAACGTTGAACTGTTCTGAGCCTGCCCATGAACGGCCCCGCCGCCGGGCACCCGTCGGGTGCCGCCATCACCGACCAGGAATTCGCCCTGTTCCAGCGTCTGATCTACAAGATCGCCGGCATCAGTCTGTCCGATGCCAAGAAGGTGCTGCTGGTCGGGCGCCTCTCCAAGCGCCTCAAGCACTACGGCTTTCCCACCTTCTCCCAGTATTACCGCATGCTCGCCACCGGCCAGCACCCGGAGGAGCTGCAGGTGATGGTGGATCTGCTCACCACCAACGAGACCTACTTCTTCCGCGAGCCGCGCCACTTCGAGTTTCTCCGTGACGAGATCATCCGCCCGCGGCGCAACCCCGCGCCCTTCCGGGTGTGGAGCGCGGCCTGCTCCACCGGTGAGGAGGTCTACACCCTGGCCATGCTGCTCGCTGAAACCCTGCCCAATACCCCCTGGGAGGTGGTCGGCTCGGACATCAGCACCCAGGTGCTGGCCAAAGCGGAGGCAGGGCACTACCCGCTGGATCGCAACGAGGGCATTCCCCCCGCCTATCTGGTCAAGTACTGTCTGAAGGGGGTACGTGCCCACAGCGGTACCTTCCTCATCACGCCTGAACTCAAGCGCCGGACGCGGTTCCAACAGGTGAACCTGACCCTGCCGGTGGATGCCGGAATAGGTGACTTCGAGGTAATCTTCCTGCGTAACGTAATGATCTATTTCGACATGGACACCAAGCGCAAGGTCGTGGCCAACCTGCTGCCCCGCCTCAAGTCGGGCGGGCACCTCATCATTGGTCACTCGGAGACCCTCAACGGCATCCAGCAGGGCCTGGAGCCGGTGCGGGCGACCATCTACCGAAAGCCATGATCGAGCTGGCTGACGACATCCACGAAGTATTCCTGCAGCCGGGCGACTTTCATTTCGGGGGCGGACGCACGCGCCTGTCCACCCTGCTGGGGTCGTGCATTTCCATAACCCTGTGGCACCCGCGGCGCCTGATCGGCGGCATGTGTCACTACATGCTGCCCGGGCGCAGCCGGGCGGCGGATGCCCCCCTCGACGGGCGCTACGCCGATGAGGCCCTGGCCCTGTTCGACCAGGCCGTGGCCCGCGTGGCCAGCCGGCCGGCCGACTACCAGGTGAAGGTCTTCGGGGGCGGCAACATGCTTGTCCGCGATGGCGCGGCGCCCCGGGTGATGGACATCGCCAGTCGCAACGTGGAGCGCGCCCATGAACTGCTGGCCCTTCACGGCTACCAACCCACGGTTGCGCACTGCGGTGGAAAGGGGCACCGCAAGCTGATCTTCGATCTGTGGACCGGCCATGTATGGATGGCCCACCGCCCCCTGGAGGGCGGACTTTGATCGCCCGCAAGCCCATCCGCGTGATGATCGTGGACGACTCGGCCATCGTGCGTCAGGTGGCCAGCGAGGCCATTGCCGCCCAGACCGACATGCGTGTGCTGGCGACCGCCTCCGACCCCCTCTTCGCCATCGACAAGATGCGCAAGGAATGGCCGGACGTGATCGTCCTCGACATCGAGATGCCGCGCATGGACGGGCTGACCTTCCTGCGCAAGCTGATGGCCGAGCGTCCGACGCCGGTGGTGATCTGCTCGTCCCAGGTGGACAGGGGGGCCAAGGCCAGCTTTGATGCGCTGGCGGCGGGGGCGGTGAGTGTGGTGGCCAAGCCCAAGGTGGGGGTCAGGCAGTTTCTGCAGGATGAAAGCGAGAGCCTGGTGGCGGCGATTCGCGCGGCAGCGGGGGCCCGCCTGCGCCGGGTGGGGGCGCCGCTGCCGCGTCCCAAGCTGACCCTCGACGATCTACCCGCCGGGCCACGGCTGACTGTCAATGCCGACCTGACCCGGGTGGTCGCCATCGGCACCTCCACCGGCGGCACCCAGGCCCTGGAGGTGGTGCTGACGCATCTGCCCGAGGCGGTGCCGGGCATCGTCGTGGTGCAGCACATGCCGGCCGGCTTCACCGACATGTTCGCCCGGCGCCTCGATGGTCTGTCACGTATCCGGGTGCGCGAGGCGCGCCCGGGCGATCGGGTTGAACCGGGCCTGGCCCTGATTGCCCCAGGGGGGCGCCACCTGCAGCTGGCCCGGGATGGGGGCGGCTACCACGTGGGAGTGGTGGACGGGCCCCTCATCAATCGCCACAAGCCGTCGGTGGATGTGCTGTTCCGCTCTGTGGCCCGAACGGCCGGTGCCCGCGCCCTGGGCATCATCATGACCGGCATGGGCGACGACGGGGCCCTGGGTCTGAAGGAAATGCGTGATGCCGGCGCCACCACCTTTGCCGAGGCCGAGGAAACCTGCGTGGTCTTCGGCATGCCGAAGGAGGCCATCCAGCGCGGTGCGGTGGACACCGTGCTGCCCCTGCACGACATCGCCGACGGTTTGGTGGCGTGGAGCCGCGGTACCCTTCGCGGGGAGTGACAGACGCGTCGGGCGACGCCTACTCCGGCTGACCGTGGAAGTAGCTGAGCCGGCGCCGTGGGGCCAGGTATTCCAGGGCGGCGGGATCGACCTCGGCGGGGCGCACCACGGCATCCACCTTCACGTCCGGTTCGCTTGCCAGGTCGACGATCAAGGCCTCTGCGCGGGGTACCGTGGGGTCGAAGATCATTACCGTGGGCCGCAGCAGCCGGGTGTGATCCACCGCCACCACCAGCCCCAGGTTGCCATTTGAGAGCTGCACCATCGATCCCGGCGGGTAGATGCCGAGCAGGCGCACGAAACGCTGCAGCAGGTCGGTGTCCCAGTGCATGTGCTCACTTTTGAACATCAGGGTCATGGCTTCGGCCGGGGTCGCCGCCTTGTCGTGCTGCAGTGGATTGCACAGGTTGTCGTAGCGGTTGGTGATGGCCACGATGCGCGCAGCCCGGGATAGGGAGGCCTCGCTCAGGTGGTTTGGATAGCCCTTGCCGTCCATGGTTTCGTGGTGGTTCAGGATGATCTCGATGACGGCCGGTGGCAGCACCCGCAGCTCCCTGGCCATCTCGGCGCCGTATACCGTATGCAGGCGGAAGAACTCTTCTTCATGGCGGTTGCGCTGGGGGTTGCGCAGTACGGCATCGGGCACCCGGACCTTGCCGATGTCGTGGAACAGGGCGCCCTCGCCAAGCAGGCGCAGCTCGTCCGGCGACAGCCCGGCCGAGCGGCCCAGCATCAGTGACAGGATCATCACGTTGAGGGCGTGGAAGTAGGCGTTGTCGTCGGCCACCTTGTCACCCATCAAGTGCAGGATCATGCCCGCATCGTCGGCAAAGGAACTGACCACCCCGTCCACCAGTTCACGGGCGCCCACCACCGAGCGCTCGGAGGCGGCGAAGAGGTTGCGCATCACGTCGCGGATCTGCTGGGCGGCGCCCTGGTAGCGTTTTTCGCACTGGGCGATGAGCTTTCGCTGATGGGCTACCCGCTCGGCCTGCTGGCGTTTTTCCTCCAGGGCGGCCCGTTGCTCCGGGGTTGGCGGTGCGGGGGCGGTCGGCGTGGCTGCCTGTGCCCGGGGGGGCGGTGTGCTGCTGCGTGGCAAGGGGGCGGCTGAACTGCGCTCGGGCAGATACTGGATGGTCTTCAGACCGAGCCCACGCAGGATCTCCACCTGGGTCTGGTCATGGATGCGGAACTGGTTGAACAGGAAGGGATGCCCCATCCAGCCCGATGGCAGCCGGATGAAAAGCCCCGGCTGCAGCTGGGAGGGGTCGATTTCAGTCACCACTTCGTGGTGACGGGAGAAGGGGGGCACGGCGGACTCCTTGGCGGCACTTCAGGCATAACGGCAGCGTGGTGCGTGGCTAAAGTTCGCTGATGGAGGGCCGTAGTGCCTTCTGATATCGAGCCTAGCCGGAACGCTCGCCTGTTCACCGGTTTGTCCCGTCCACCCCATGACCAAGCCCAGTTCTCCCCCGCGGATTCGCGACAGGCTCCAGGCCCGGGAGGCCGCCTCGCTGATCCGCGATCCGCTCTTCCTGTTGGGGCCGGATCGCCGCATCCTGGACTGGAATCGTGCGGCCGCCCGGGCCTTCGATATGGACGAAAACTTGCCAGCAAGCCCGGCCGCCCTGGATGCCATTCCCCGCCTGAGGCGTCTGGTCGAGCTGCTCCGGGAGGTGGATGGTCCCTTCAGTCTGACCCTGGACGCGCCGGACGGCGAGCGCACCTATGCGGCAGACCTGCACCGGGACGAGAAGGATGGATTGATTCTGCTGCTGCATGACGATACCGATCGGATCCGTCTGCACCAGGCCCTCAAGGAAAGCGAGAACCGGCTGCGGGCCGTTACCGGTGCGGCCATGGAGGCCATTATCACGATGGATCACCGGGGCCGCATCCAGCAATGGAACCCCGCCGCCGAGCGGATCTTCGGCTGGGAGGCCAGCGAGGTGCTAGGCCGCAGCCTGCACGCCCTCCTGGCCGGACCGACGGAGCAGGCGCTGTTCGCCGCCGCCCCCGGCACCTGGCCGCAGACCGGGCAGGGGCGCACTTTCGGTTCGATCATCCGTCTGCCGGCGGTGCGCAAGGATGGCAGCGTGATTGAAGTCGAGGTGTCGGTCACCGCCTATCGCATGGCTGGTCGCTGGCAGGCGCTGGGCATCGTCCGCGATGTGACCGCGCGGGCCCGGGCCGAAGCACGCCTGGAGCTGGCCGAGGCGCGCTGGCAGTTCGCCCTTGAAGGGGGTGGCGATGCGGTGTGGGACTGGGATGTGGTTGGCGGGGAGGTCTTTCAGGGGCCGCGCTTCTACAGCATGCTCGGCTACGACGAGGATGCCTTCCCGCGCACCTTCGACAGTTTCCGTAGCCTTGTTCACCCGGACGACTGGCCGCGCCTGATGCGCGCCCTCGATCCGGTCTTCTGCGGCGAGGCGCCTTTGTACAGTTGCGAGTTCCGCATGCGCGCGGCCGATGATGGCTACCGCTGGATTGCCTCCCGCGGAAAAATCATCGAATGGGCGCCCGATGGCCGGCCGCTGCGCATGGTGGGTACCCATCGTAATGTGCACGCCCGGCACGAGGCCGAGGCGGCGCTGCAGAAGCAACTGGCCGAAACCCAGCGCCTCAACGTTGAGCTCGAAGAGACCCAGGTGCAGCTTGTGCAAAGTGAGAAGATGGCCTCCATCGGCCAGCTTGCCGCCGGGGTGGCCCACGAGATCAACACCCCGCTGGGTTTCGTCAAATCGAACATGGGCAGCCTGCAGGGCTACGCCGCCACGCTGATGGAACTGGTGGACGCCTATCGTGCAGCCACCGCGGGTATGCCAGGCGTGCCAGCCCTGGAGGCCTTGCGTGGCCGGCTGGCCGAGGTGGAGTTCGACTATCTGCGCGACGATATCCCGGCGCTGCTCGCCGAGACCCAGGACGGCATCCTGAGGGTTCAGCGCATCGTGGCCGACCTGAAGGATTTTTCCCACCTGGGCGGCGAGCAGTGGGCCTACGCCGACCTGCATCGGGGCCTCGATTCCACCATCAACATCCTGCGCAACGAGATCAAGCACCGGGCCGAAGTGGTGCGGGAGTATGGTGAATTGCCCGAGGTGTGGTGTCAGCCTTCGCAGCTCAACCAGGTCTTCCTGAACCTGCTGGCCAATGCCGCCCACGCGATTGCCGGCGGCGGCCGCATCACGGTGCGCACACGTCTCGACGGCGATTGGGCGGTGATCGAGGTCAGCGATACGGGCTGCGGCATTCCGCCGGAGAACTGCAAGCGTGTCTTCGATGCCTTCTTCACTACCAAGCCGGTGGGCAAGGGGACGGGGCTCGGCCTGTCGATCAGCTACGGCATCATGCGCAAGCATGGCGGGCGTATCGAGCTGAACAGCCGGGTGGGTGAAGGCAGCACTTTCCGTCTCGTCCTGCCGGTGCATGCCGCCGTGTCGACACAGTGAGCCCGTGGGATGGCCGATATCATGTATGAACTCTATCCGCGCATGCCCTGGTGCAGCCTGCTGTCGCGCGCCCGTGTAACGAAAGGCTTCTGAATGCCCCTTCCGCCGAAATCTCCACCTGACGATCGGACGTTTCGCCCTACGCCGCCGGGGCCCTCTGCCACGCGTCCTGCCGGGGAGGGCGAGGGGCTCGTTCGCAGCCTTGAGCAGGAGCGCAATTTCCTCAAAACCCTGGTCCGGGCCCTGCCCGACCTGGTGTGGCTGAAGGACCCGGACGGCGTCTACCTGGCCTGCAATCCACGCTTCGAGCGCTTTTTCGGTGCCCGCGAGGCGGACATCGTGGGGCGCAGTGACTATGACTTCGTCCCCTGGGATCTGGCGGACTTCTTCCGTCGCAATGACCTGGCTGCCATTCATGCGGGGCGTCCGGTGCGCAACCAGGAGGAGCTGGTGTTTGCCGATGACGGTCACCGGGAGTGGGTGGAAACCCTCAAGACCCCGATGTATGACGCAGATGGGCAACTGGTGGGGGTTCTTGGGGTGGCCCGGGATATCACCGATATCCGGCGGGCCCAGGAAGCGCTGCGTGAGCGGGAGGAGATCTTTGCCAGCATCGTTGGGCAGGCGGCGGATTCCATTGCCCTGGTGGATGCCCAGAGCGGTCGTTTTGTCGAGTTCAACGAAGCGGCCCACCGTAACCTCGGCTACAGCCGTGAGGCGTTTGCCAACCTGTCGATCGCGGCAATCGACTGTGAGCAGAGCCCCGAGCTGATGGCCCAATGCATCGCGCAGATGTTGAGTCCCTCTGGCCTGTCCATCGAGACGCGCCATCGCCACGCCAGCGGTGCGGTGCGGGACGTGCGGGTGCGTGCCCGCGGCATCACCCTGCGGGACGGGCGTCAGTATCTTGCGGCGATCTGGAGCGACATCACTGACAGCAAGTGCACCGAGCTCAGCCTGCGCCGTGCCAACCGCGCCTTGCGCACGGTCAGTGAATGCAACCAGGCCTTGGCGCGGGCCAGCGACGAGCGGGCCCTGTTGCAGGACATCTGCCGCCTGATGGTGGAATTCGGCGGGTATCGCATGGCGTGGATTGGCTTTGCCGAGGATGACGCGGCGCGTAGCGTGCGACCGGTGGCCGAGGCGGGCGCCGCGGCGGCGGACTATTTCCGCGCCCTGGGTGTTTCCTGGGGTGATACGCCGGCAGGGCAGGGGCCCACCGGAACGGCGATCCGCGAAGGGCGCCCGGTGCTGTGCCGCAACCTGCAGACCGACCCCCGCTTTGCCCCGTGGCGTGAGCGCGCCATCCAGTGTGGTTATCGTTCGTCCTGCGCCCTGCCCCTGCTGGATGCCGGCAGCTGTTTTGGTGCCCTGTCGGTCTATGCCGAGGAGGCCGACGCCTTCGACGAAGAGGAGATCCGCCTGCTGACGGATCTGAGCGGCGATCTGTCCTTCGGCATTCGCGCCCTGCGTGACCGCATCGCCCGGGACGAAGCCTTGCGCCTGCAGGGCGATGCCGAGCTGAAGCTGCGCCACCTGATCGAGGCCAGCCCGACGGTTCTTTACGCCCTCCGCATCGTTGATGAGCAGGCCGTACCCGTGATGGTCGGTGACAACATCCAGCGCATCTTCGGCTATAGCCCCGCGGAAGTCATGGTGCCGGGGTGGTGGGAGGCGCATATCCACCCGGACGACCGTGCCCGGGTTGGCGATATGTCGCGGCATCTACCCCGGCTCCGACAGGTGTCCCATGAGTACCGCTTTGCCCGCAAGGACGGCGACTACGTGTGGGTGCGCGACGATTTGCGGCTAGAGCAGGAAGGGCCGGCGGGTGGGGAGGGAAATGGCGGCCTGGAGATTGTGGGCGCGTGGACCGACGTCACGGCACGCCGGCGTGTCGAGATGGCGCTCACCACCCAGCGCCAGGTGCTTGAAATGGTGGCCTCAGGCGCAAGCCTGCCGCATACCCTGGAGACGCTGGTACGCGGTGTCGAGGCCCAGTTGAACGGGGTGCGGGCATCGATCCTGCTGCTCGACCCGGACGGAGGGCTCCTGCGCCATGGGTCGGCGCCCAGTCTTCCCGAGGCCTACAACCAGTGGGTCGACGGGATCTGCATCGGCGAGGGGGTGGGCTCTTGCGGAACGGCGGCCTGGCGGCGTGCGCCAGTGATCGTCGAGGACATCTCCTGCGACCCCCTGTGGGCGAAGTATGCCGATGTGGCTGCGAGCTTTGGGCTCAAGGCCTGCTGGTCCACCCCCATCTTCAGCCGTGACGGCAGCGTGCTGGGCACCTTTGCCCTGTATCCCTCGGTCGTCTCGCGGCCGGCGGAGGACCACCTGGAGCAGATCGCCCTGGCTACCGATGTGGCCGCCATCGCTATCACCCGACACCGGGAAGAGTCGGCCCTGCGCCACAGCGAGGCCCGTTTTCGCCAGCTTTTCGAGGTGGCGCCCATGCCCCTGGCCCTGGTGGGGGCAAACGGCGTGGTGCTCGACATCAACCGCAGCTTCACCGAGACCCTCGGCTATACCCTCGGCGATGTGCCCGACATGGAAACCTGGTGGCGTCTGGCCTACCCCGACCCGGATTACCGCAGCTGGGCCCAGGCGACCTGGGGGGCCGCCCTCCACGAAGCCAGCACCAGGCAGCGCTCGGTGGAGCCCTTCGAGTACCGCATCACCTGCCGCACGGACGAGGTGCGTACCCTGATGGTGTCGGGTGCGCTGGTGGGGGACAGCCTGCTGGCGACCTTCTTTGACGTTACCGAGACCCGCAAGCTCGACGCCCAGCTTGAGCTCTACCACCAGCATCTTGAAGACCTGGTGGCCGAGCGCACCGCCCAGCTGGCCGAGGCGAGACAGAAGGCCGAGTCGGCCAGCCAGGCCAAGACGGCCTTCCTGGCCAACATGAGCCACGAGATCCGGACTCCGATGAACGCCATCCTCGGGCTGGCCCGCCTGCTTGAGCGCAGCCCACTTCAGCCCGACCAGCAGGATCGCCTCAACAAGATCCGCAATGCGGGCAGCCATCTGCTGTCGATCATCAACGATATTCTGGACATTTCCAAGATCGAGGCCGGCAAGCTGACCCTGGAGTCAATAGACTTCTCCCCGGGTGTGCTCTTCAACCAGGCCCATTCCCTGATCCATGAGCGTCTGGCCGCCAAGCACCTGGAGTTTCGCTCCGATACCGACGGCCTGCCGCCGGTACTGCGGGGTGATGTGACCCGCCTGCGTCAGGCCCTGCTGAACTACCTGAGCAACGCGGCAAAGTTCACCGAACAGGGTTGCGTGAGCCTGCAGGCCCGGGTGCTGGAAGATGGCACCGACGATCTGCTGGTCCGCTTCGAAGTGATCGACACCGGCATCGGCATCGCCGCCGACCAGCTACCTCGCCTGTTCCAGTCCTTCGAGCAGGCGGATGCCTCTACTACCCGCCGCTATGGTGGCACCGGGCTGGGGCTGGCATTGACCCGCCACCTGGCCGGCCTGATGGGTGGCCAGGCGGGGGTGGATAGCACACCCGGCCGGGGCAGCACCTTCTGGTTCACGGCCCGCCTCACAAAGCGGCCGGGCGTGATCCTGCCCCTCAGCGGATCGGGGCTGCCCGTCGAGAACCTGGCGGATGCGGCGCTCAGCCTTCAGGGTGGCCGTGTTTTGCTGGTGGAGGACAACCTGCTCAACCAGGAAGTGGCGGTCGAAATGCTCAATGACCTGGGGCTGTCCATCGACCGGGCCGCCAATGGCGCGGAGGCGGTTGAGTTGGCGGGCCTCCATGCCTATTCCTACATTCTCATGGATATGCAGATGCCGGTAATGGATGGGCTGGAGGCGACACGTCGCATACGCTGCCTGGCCGGATGCGCTCAGACGCCCATTGTGGCCATGACCGCGAACGCCTTCGACGAAAACCAGGATGCCTGCATGGCCGCGGGAATGAATGATTTCCTGGCCAAGCCGGTGGAACCTGAGGCGCTGTGCAGCATGCTCATGAAATGGCGGCCTGGCGCCGTCCCGGTGCGCGCCGGAAGCGTACCCCTCACCTTGCCGCCAAACACGGCCAATGATCTCGACGTGGAGCGCGGCCTGCGCGTCGTGCGTGGCAAGTGGCCCACCTACCTGCGCCTGCTGGGGGTCTTTGCCGATGCCCATGGAGATTCCGCCGAGCGCCTGATGGCCAGCCTGGCTGCGGGTGATGTGCCGGAGATTGCCCGCCTGGCCCACGCCCTCAAGGGCTCGGCCGGCAACGTGGGGGCGGTGCGTGTAAGCAGCCTGGCCGATGCGGTATGCCAGGCTGCCCGGGCTGAACGGGCGCCGGAAGAGCTGGCCGATCTCCTGGCCAGCCTGGGGCAGGCCCTGAAGGACCTGTTCAAGGCCATTGGTCAGCAGCTTGCCCGTGGTGCGGGAGAGGCACCATGAACGGCCCGACACGGATTGCTCCGTTTCGCTGGGCCGACTATTTCGAAACCGGCTTTGGCGAAGTCGATGCCCAGCATCACAAGCTGGTGGACCTGGTCAATGCCCTGGCCCAGCGGGCGGCCACGGGCAACGAGATCCAGCCGGCGGAGCTGGCCCACGTACTGGATGGCCTGGGCAGCTATGCCGCCCATCACTTCACCACGGAAGAGGCCCTGATGGAGCGCGTGGGCCTGGACCCCCGGCATCTCCACGCCCACCGTCAGAGCCATGCCGAGTTCGTGGCCCAGGTTGGAGAGATGCGCAAGACCGCCGATCCCACCAGGGCGGTGCCCGTGCTGTACCGTTTTGTCACCAGCTGGCTGACCTTTCACATCCTCGATACCGACCAGAGCATGGCCCGCCAGCTGCGGGCGGTGGAGGCAGGGAGCACGCCCGAGGCGGCCTTCGAGGCGGCGGCCAGCCACAGCAGCGACCCCGGCAATACGGCGCTGATCGCCGCGGTACGCAACCTGCTCGGCCTGGTGGCCGAGCGCAACAACGAACTCGCACGGATCAATGCCAGCCTGGAGCAGCGCGTGGCGGAACGGACGGCCGAACTCACCGCGGCCAACCACACCCTGCGCCAGACCCTGGATTCCTTGCAGGAGACGCGAGGGCGGCTGCTGGAGGCGGACAAGCTGGCTGCCGTGGGCCAGCTGGCGGCGGGTGTCGCCCACGAGATCAACACCCCGCTGGGCTATGTGGCGTCCAACCTGGGTTCTTTGCGTGAGTACGCCGAGCGCTTGCTGGCCTTGGTGGATACCGCCGACCGCCTGGCCGCGGGGGGGCACAATGCAGATGCCTGGGTGGCGGCCCGCGACGGGACCGATCTGGATTTCATCCGCGAAGACTTGCCGACCCTGGTGGCCGAGTCCAACCGGGGGCTGAGCCGGGTTTCCGATATTGTCCGTGCCTTGCAGGACTTTGCCAGCGCAGGACCTGCCGACACCTGCGCGGTGTCACTGGCACAGCTGCTCGACGAGGCTATCCGGGCCACTGCCGCCAAACGCCAGCCCGATCAGGTGGTCGTGCGCAGCTATGGGGCCGTGCCGGCCATGGCGGTGAATCCAACCCTGCTCGGCGAGGCATTCAAGGCCCTGCTCGACAATGCCGGTCAGGCCCTCGGGGGCGGGCCGGGCACGATTGCCGTGCGTGCTCATCCCCAGGGCGGGAGCCTGGTGGTGGAGGTGGAGGACGATGGTTGCGGCATGGATGAGGCAACCCGCGCACGCATCTTCGAGCCATTCTTCACCACCCGCCCGGTAGGGCAGGGGCGTGGCCTGGGGCTGTCGTCGGCCTACCGCATCGTGCAGCGGCATGGCGGGCGCCTCGATGTGAGCAGTGCTCCGGGCGAGGGCAGTTGCTTTCGGGTGTTTTTGCCCCTGACAGAAGCGCGCTGAAAACACAGAACCCGGCCGTAGCCGGGTTCTTCATTCAAAGGGGCTGGCGCCGGTTAGCGTCGCACTACCAGGGCACGCAGTCGGGCCACGCGCTCTTCGGTCGCCGGGTGGGTGCTGAACAGGCCACGCAGACCGCCACCCGACAGCGGATTCATGATCATCATCTGACCAGTCTCCGGGTGGGCCTCGGCCGTGGGCATGGGGATGCCGCGGGCAAAGGCGTCAATCTTCATCAGCGCATCAGCCAGGGCGTTCGGGTCGCCCGCGATCTCGGCACCGCCGCGGTCCGCCTCGAACTCCCGCGCACGGGAGATAGCCATCTGGATCAGGCTGGCGGCGAGGGGCGCCAACAGGGCCACCGCGATGGAGGCGATGGGGTTGCCCGGGCGGCCGTTCTCGTCTCGTCCGCCGAAAAACATGGCGAAGTTGGCGAGGGCCGAGATGGCACCGGCCATGGTGGCAGAGATGGTCGAGATCAGGATGTCCCGATGCTTCACATGGGCCAGCTCGTGGGCCATCACGCCGCGCAGCTCGCGCGCACTGAGCATCTGCAGGATGCCGGTGGTGGCCGCCACGGCGGCGTTGTCGGGGTTGCGCCCGGTGGCGAAGGCGTTGGGCTGGTCCTCATGGATGATGTAGACCTTGGGCATCGGCAGCTGGGCACGCGCGGCCAGCTCACGCACCATGTTGTACAGGTAGGGAGAGCTGGTTTCATCCACCTCCTGCGCGTTATACATGCGCAGGACCATCTTGTCGGAGAACCAGTAGGAGAAGACATTCATCGCGCCGCCAAAGACCAGGGCGAGGAGCATTCCCGACTGACCACCGATCATGGCGCCGATCGCCCCGAAGAGAGCGATGATCCCCGCCATGAGGATGGAAGTCTTGAGCCAGTTGCCGAGCATTGCGTTTATCCGTCCTTTCGAAGTTAAGCGGAAAGCGTAGGCTTAGATGGGGCGAATCGCAAAAGATTCAATGGGCTGTACGCCGCCTCAGGCGAAGCGGCTGCCCACGGCAATCGGCATGCCGCGCAGGAAATCGGCGGCGGAGAGGCGTTTGGCGCCGGGTTTTTGCAGTTCTGTGATGCACAGGGCGCCTTCGCCGCAGGCCACGATCACGCCGGCACCTTCGGCCAGCAGGACCTCGCCCGGTGTGCCGCTGGCGTCGATGGCCCGGGCCCGCCACAGCTTGATCGGGGTCTCGCCATGGGTGGCGATGGCGCCGGGAAAGGGATTGAAGGCGCGGACCATGCGTTCAAGCTCGATGGCCGGCCGGGTCCAGTCAACGATGGCTTCGGCCTTGCCGATCTTGGCGGCGTAGGTGACCCCGTCGGCGGGCTGTGGCGTGGCGGCGAGGCCGCCTGGCAGGGCTTCGAGGGCCTCGACGATCATCTCGGCACCCAGCCAGGCCAGGCGGTCGTGGAGGCTGCCGGTGGTGTCGTCGGCGTTGATCGGTTCGGCGCGCTTGAGCAGCATCGGCCCGGTATCGAGGCCGGCATCCATCTGCATGATGGTGATGCCGGTTTCCGCGTCGCCAGCCTGGATGGCCCGGTGGATGGGGGCGGCGCCACGCCAGCGGGGCAGCAGCGAGCCGTGGATGTTGAGGCAGCCGAGACGGGGCAGATCAAGCACGGCCTGGGGCAGGATGATGCCGTAGGCGGCTACCACCAGCACGTCGACACCGGCTTCGGCCAGGGGCGCCTGTTGTTCGGCAGTGCGCAGCTTTTCGGGCTGGTGCACCGGGATGCCGGCGGCCAGGGCGACCTGCTTGACCGGGCTGGGCTGCAGCTGCATGCCACGCCCGGCCGGGCGGTCGGGCTGGGTCAGGACCAGAGGGACTTCGAAGCCGGCGGCAAGGATGGCTTCGAGGGCAACGGCGGCGAACTCGGGGGTTCCGGCGAAGGCGACTTTCATCAGGCGGTGATCCGGGCCTTCTTGGCCAGTTTGCCCTTGATGCGGGTCTGTTTGAGCTGGGACAGGTATTCGACGAAGACCTTGCCTTCCAGGTGGTCGAGTTCGTGCTGGATGCACACGGCCAGCAGGCCCTCGGCGTCGAGCTCGAAGGTCTTGCCCTGCTGGTCGAGGGCTCGTACCCGCACTGTCTCGGAACGGCTGACCTTGTCGTAGATGCCGGGCACCGACAGACACCCTTCCTCACAGACCTGCTCGCCCGATCGGGCGATGATCTCGGGGTTGATCAGGGCCAGCAGGGCAGATTTGTCTTCTGAAGTGTCGATGACCACGACGCGCTGGTGAACGTTCACCTGGGTGGCGGCCAGGCCGATGCCCGGCGCCTCGTACATGGTTTCCGCCATGTCGGCGATCAGCTGACGGATTTCGTCGGTCACTTCACGCACGGGGGCCGCACGAGTGTGGAGGCGCGGGTCGGGGTAGCGGAGAATCGGTAGAAGAGCCATAAATATTGCCGGATGAAGACTTTACGTGCAGAATTTTGAGCGAAATATGCGATGCCTGCGTCTTGACGGAGAGGGCATCAGGCTCCGCAACACAGACTGCCCACGATGCGGCGCAACTGTCCGCCGAAAGCGAGCGCAACTCCAATGATCCGCATTATATCCGCCCTCCTCATCGGCGTCGCCGCCCTGGTTCCGGCCGGTGCTGGCGCCGCCGGTCCGATCCGGCTGGCCGACGACGCCCCCGACAGTCACGTGGTGGTGTCCGGTGACACTCTCTGGGGCATCTCCGGCAAGTTCCTGCGCGAGCCCTGGCGCTGGCCCGAAGTGTGGCGCCTGAACCGGGAGGAAATCCGCAATCCGCACCTGATCTACCCGGGGCAGATCGTCGTCCTCGACCGCAATGGCCCGACCCTGAAGCTGGGCAAGCGGATTGGCGGGACGGACCGCCCGCTCTATGAAAAGCGTTTCCCGCAGATCTACTCCGAGCCGGCACGTACCGCCATCCAGAGCATTCCGCTGCGGGCCATTGCCCCCTTCCTGTCTGAACCCCTGGTGGTGAATGACGTCGAGGATGCCGCGGCCGGCATCGTCGTGGCCACTCAGGAGGGCCGAGTCTTCACCAGCCCGGGCGACACCATCTTCGCCACCCGCATCGACCCGGAAATCACCAACTGGAACGTCTATCGCAAGGCCAAGCCCCTGAAAGACCCGGTTACCGGTGAGGTGCTGGGGTTCGAGGCGGCCTACCTCGGTCAGGCCAGGGTCAGTTCCGGGGCCGGCGTGCTCGTTCCCGATGCCGCTGGGGGAGCCACCGATTCGGCTCGCGAGGGCGCGCCCATCCCGGCGAGCCTGATCGTCACGTCTTTCAAGCAGGAAATCGGCAAGGGCGACCGCCTGCTGCCCGCCGGGCGCCCCGAGTTGCCCAGCTACGTGCCCCACGCCCCCGAGCAGGAGGTGAGCGGCCGTGTGGTGTCGATCTACAACGGCGTCGGCGGTGCCGGTCGCCACAACGTGGTGGCCATCAGTGTGGGCAAGCGCGACCAGATCGAGGTGGGTCATGTGTTGGCCCTGCACCGCAACCGGGGAGAAACGGTCTACCGGGAAGACAACGTCGGCCCGGCCCAGCGCTACAAGCTGCCCGAGCAGCGCTACGGTCTGGTCTTCGTGTTCCGGGTTTTCGAGCGGTTGGCCTATGCGCTGGTGATGGAGAGCGACGGGCCAGCCACCGTGGCCGACAGCGTCCGCAAGCCCTGATGCGTCGGGGCTCTACTTGTCGGAGCGCCATCCCCTTGCATCCTGGCTGCGCCTGACCCTGACGCCGGGCCTCGGCCCGGCCAGCCAGCGTCAGCTGCTGGCAGCCTTCGGGCTGCCGGATGCCCTCTTCGATGCCGGCCACAGTGCCCTTGCGGCGGTGGTCGGCAGCCCTGCCGCCCGCCTGTTGCTCGATCACGATGCCGGTGAAGCCGTGGACAGGGCCCTGCAATGGGCCGACGAGCCCGGCAATACCGTCCTGACCCTCGGGGATGCCGCTTATCCGGCCGCCCTGCTGGAAATCCCCGATCCGCCCGTATGCCTCTATGTAAAAGGTGACACGGGCCTGTTGTCGCATACGGCCATCGCCGTCGTGGGCGCACGCAGCGCCACGCCCCAGGGCGAGGCCAACGCCGAAGCCTTCTCGGCCTGCCTGTCCCGGGCCGGGCTGGGCATTGTCAGCGGCTTGGCTCTGGGTATCGACGCGGCTGCCCACCGGGGCGGCCTGAGCGGCCCCGGCCGCACCGTGGCGGTGATCGGCACTGGGGCCGACCGCATCTATCCGGCACGCAATGGCGATCTGGCGCGGCGCATCGCTGCCGAAGGGGCCATCGTCAGCGAATTTCCCCTGGGCATCGGGCCGCTGGCCCACAACTTTCCTCGTCGCAACCGGCTCATCGCCGGTCTGGCTCGGGGCGTGCTGGTGGTGGAGGCGGCGGTCAAGAGCGGTTCTTTGATCACGGCCAGGCTGGCCATCGATTGCGGACGGGAGGTTTTTGCCATCCCGGGCTCCATCCACTCACCCGTGGCAAGAGGATGCCATCGCTTGATCCGCGATGGGGCCAAGCTCGTCGAATGTGCCGAAGACATACTCGAGGAGCTCCGCTTCAGTGTGCCGGAAGCCGCGCCGATGCGTGACATGGGGCCGGCAGAGGGGGTGACGGGTGACGACAGGGTGTTGTCTGCCCTGGGCCATGACCCGGTGGATGTGGACACCCTGGTGCACCGCACCAGCTTGACGCCGGAAGCGCTCTACGCCATTCTGCTATCGCTGGAGCTCGAAGGACGGGTTGCCCGCCTGCCCGGAGGGCGCCTCCAGCGTCTCTGAAAATGACCGGCCTCAGGCCCACGCGCCATGTTCGATATCCTCGTGTACCTCTTCGAGAACTACGTCCACGCCGATGCGTGCCCGGAACCTGCGCAACTGGCCCGCAAGCTCACTGCCGCCGGCTTCGAGGAAGAAGAAATCACCGAAGCCCTCGAGTGGCTTTCCGGCCTGCGTCAGCTCTCCGACGGTGAGCGCCCGGCCCAGTTCTCCCGCGCGGGCTCCCTGCGTATCTACTCCGACGATGAACAGATCCGCCTGGGCATGGAATGCCGGGGCTTCCTGCTGTTCCTGGAAAACGCAGGTATCCTGGATTCCGAATGCCGCGAGATGATCGTCGAACGGGCCCTGGCCCTCGGCGAGACCGAGATCGAGCTGGAGAACCTGAAAGTGATCGTGCTGATGGTGCTGTGGCAGCAGGATCGCCCCATCAACGGCCTGATTCTCGACGAACTGCTCAACGAATCCGAAGGGGACGAAGAGGAGCAGGCGCCATTCGCGGTGCATTGAGGCGGAGCCTTGGCCCCCTGGTGGCTTGCACGCCCGGCGCCGGCTTCCGTATGATGCGCCGCTCTTCCCAACAACCTGCAAGGGTGGCTGTCCATTCGTCGCGCATGTTCGTCCTGCGCTTCCGGCACTCACTGTATTCGCACGCAGATGCGTTCCGCGTCACGCTCCCGGGCCGACTCGCGGCGATTCCCCCACACCCTCTGAGTCAGGCGCCGCAAGGCGCACCACAGGCATGAGCAAGCAGCTGATCATCGCGGAAAAACCTTCGGTTGCAGCGGACATCGCCCGCTCTCTCGGTGGTTTCACCAAAGAAAAAGACTACTTCGAGTCCGAGCACTACGTCCTCTCGTCGGCCGTTGGCCACTTGCTGGAGCTGACGGTGCCGGCCGAGTTCGAGGTCAAGCGCGGCAAGTGGTCCTTTGCCCACCTGCCGGTGATCCCGCCTCACTTTGCGCTCAATCCCATCGAAAAGACCGAGGATCGTCTTAAGCTGCTCACCCGCCTGATCAAGCGCAAGGATGTCACCGGCCTGATCAACGCCTGTGACGCGGGCCGCGAAGGGGAACTGATCTTCAGCTTCATCGTGCAGCACTCCGGCAGCACCAAGCCGGTACAGCGCCTGTGGCTGCAGTCCATGACCGCCAATGCCATCCGTGACGGCTTTTCCCAGCTGCGGGCCGCGGCCGACGTGGAGGGCCTGCGGGAGGCCGCCGTATGCCGCGCCGAGAGTGACTGGCTGATTGGCATCAACGGCACCCGGGCGATGACCGCCTTCAACTCCAAGACCGGTGGTTTTCACCTGACCACCGTCGGCCGGGTGCAGACCCCCACCCTGGCGCTGGTCGTCGAGCGCGAGGAAAAGATCCGCGCTTTCAGGCCCACCGACTACTGGGAGCTGGAGGCCAGCTTCGGCTGTCAGGCTGGCGCCTATGTAGGCCGCTGGTTCGATGAAGACTTCAAAAAGCCCGAAGAGGGCGCACCGCTGGCCGAGCATTCCACTGCCTTCCGGCTGTGGGAAAAAGCCCGTGCCGAGGCCATCAAGGCCAAGTGCGAGGGTAAGACCGGTACGGTGGAGGAGGAGTCCAAGCCCTCCACCCAGCTGTCTCCCCTGCTATTCGATCTGACCTCCCTGCAGCGGGAGGCCAACGGCCGCTTCGGCTTCTCGGCCCGCACCACCCTGCAATTGGCCCAGGCGCTGTACGAAAAGCACAAGGT
>NZ_JBIJDC010000155.1:0-8139 GCF_044344315.1 Zoogloea sp.
TGGGCGACTGAAGTCGCCCCTACACGTCGCCCCTACACGTCGCGCCCACAGATCTCCGCTGCGGCTGTCCCGGGACGGCAGCAGCGGGCCGGAAGGCGCATTTACATCTTCAGGTTGAGGGACAGATAGGCCGACCGCCCCGGCCCCGGTGAATACATGGGCTGCTCGCTGCCCGCAGGCCAGAAGAAGTTGTCGTACCAGACGTACTCATACTTGCGGTCGGTCAGGTTCTTCAACTGCAGATCCAGGCTGGCGGCCTTCGTCAGGGCGTAGCGCACGGAAGTATCAAAGAGCACGAAGCCGCCGTGTTTGCCCTTGGCGTTCAGGTCGTCGATGTAATAGCTCCCCTGGGCGCGCCCCTGGAGGCTGAACCGCCACTTTTCGGTGGCCTGGTACTCGGCACCGACGTTGGAGATGTAGCGCGGCGTCGAGAAGACCTCCTTCCCGGCGAGGGACACACCGCCGGCCGTGAAGGCGCGCTGCACGGTGGCCTCCTGCAGGGAATGGGACAACCACAGCTTGAGCTTGTCCGTCACCCGGCCGGTAGCCTGGAAGTCCACGCCCTTGCGGCGCGTCTGGCCGAGGCCGACGGTGGTGCCGGTGCTCGGCATGTTGGCCACTTCGTCGGTGGCGTCCTGCTGCCACACGGCCACCCGGACTTCCGTGTCGGCGAGGGGCTTGAGCTTGACCCCGATCTCCTTGCCGGTATTGATGGAAGGCTTGAACTCGGCCTGGCCGGGGGTGAGGTAGGCCGGCGCCCGCGAACCGGTGAGGATCTGGAAGCTTCGGCCCCAGTTGGCATAGATGCTGGCCGCGGGCGTCACGCCGTACACCACACTGAGCTTGGGCTGGCTGATCCAGCCGTAGTCCTGCAGGGACGCCGTGGCCCCGGTGGTGTGAAGTTCGGTGCGGCCGGAGAACTTGTCGGCGCGGAAGCCGGGGATGATCTTCAGGGAGTCGATGGGCTTGATGACTGCCTGCACGTAGGCCCCCAGGTTACGCAGGGTGTAGCTGTCATCGTTCGACGTGGAAGCCGGCTTGGAGAAGTCCGTGGGGACGGCGTAGGCGTAGCGATAGCGCCGGTAGCGGTTGTCCTGGTGCTCCACGTTGAAGCCACCATCGATCACCAGGGCGTCGCTGGCGCGCCAGGTCAGCGTGCTCATCAGGCCGGTCTGGTCCTCGTCCCACATGCGGCGCTGGCGGGGCGCGGAGCCCGCCGGATTGCTGGTGAAGGTCACCTTGCGGTCATCGGCGTAGGTGTTGAAGTAGAGCTTGGTACTGAGGGCGGTGGCGGGGTTGATCTGCCAGTCGAGGTGCGCGCTGACGTGCTTCATGTCCCGATCGTCGCCATCCCGGGCGTTCTTCGCCGCCGACTGGCTGCGGCTGACGGCCAGCTCGCTGGCCGTCAGGAAACCCGGCTCCTCCGCCTGATGGCTGTAGGCCCGCACAATCACGCCGGCGGTGAGATCGGCACCGGTGGGCGTATAGAACCACTTGGCGCTCGCCGAGTACTTTTCCGATTCGGAATGGTCCCGGTGGCCATCGCTGTCCTGCTTGGCAAAGAAGTAGCTCTGGGACCAGCCGCCGGAATCGCGGCCCAGCGCCACCTGCAGTTCCCGGGTGTTGAAGCTGCCGACGCTGAGGCGACCGTCGGTGTAGTTGCCGCCCTGGCGGGTCACGAGATTGATGTTGCCGCCGATGTTGTGCAGGCCATAGCGCGGGTCGTTGGTCCCCCGCACGACTTCGATGTACTCGATGTCGAGGGGGAAGATCATGTCGATGAAGCGCTGGTTGCCGCTATTGACGTTGCTGGGGATGCCGTCGATGAGCACCTTGATGCCGTTGATATAACCCTCGCCATTGAAGGCCCGGAAGGTCGCCTTGCCCGACTCGGCCCCCATGCGGGTTTCGGTGAGCTGGATGCCGGGCATCTGCCCGATCAGCTCCCAGCTGTTCATGACGTTCTTGTCCTGCACCTTGTCGCCGCCGAGGATATCGACGGAACTCAGGATGCTTTGGGTCGGCAGGGGGCCGCTGGCCGGGGCGCGGACGGCCACCTCGCCGAGCACGATGGCCGGGTCGCTGTCGGGTGCGGCAGCATGGCCTGGGGAATACAGGGACGACAGGGCGGATGACACCGCCAGTGACAGCAGTTTCGTTTTCATGAGCGCAAACTTTCTCCTGGGCAATGGCTGCCCGATGATCGACACCCTCTCCCCTCGGCGTGCCAATAAGCGGCAAGGCGATGAGGAAAGGGCAGGTACTGGAAGGACGGATCAGGAGAAAGACGCGGGTGGGGCGCGGGGGGCCGGTATCAGCCAGGGGGTCCGCCCGGCGGGTGCGCGCAAGGCCAGGGGGAAGATGAATGCCCCGTGCCCCGCCACCGCCTTGAAACCGGGGAGGTCGGCCGTTGGCAGCAGGGGCTGGGCCAGGTGCAGGCACAGGGGGCAGTGGTCGGCGTGGGTGCGCGGCGCGGTCGGGCAGGGATCGTCCGCGCCCCATGGCAAGGGGGAGCCCCCAGCGGGGACACAGTCGGCCACCGGACCATCACCGCCCCCATGGAGGTGCAGGTAGGCGTGGGACACCGGCAGCAGCGTGGCCGCCAGCATGGCCAGCACGATGAGGCAGGCGAGCGGGAATCTCCGCACGCCGGAGATCGACCTTCCAAGGCCCTTCAGGGGGGCGGAAAGGCGCTGCTTCATCTCAGAAATAACTCGTCCAGCCCGCGCCACTGCGCTGCTTCACGCCCGCAAACCAGCGGCACGGCAGGTAGAGGACCACCAGCGCAGCCCCGGCCACCACCCAGATCGGCCACACCTCGACAAAGCCATAGCGATCGCCCTGGGTGCGCCCCAGCACCGCCATGAAAATCAGGTAGAGCAGGTGCAGCCCAAAGATGTGCAGCAGGTAGAAGAACAGCGGAACGCGGCCGAAGCAGGCCAGCACACTCCACGCCCGGCTGCGTTCGAGCAGGCTCAGGGCCACCATACCGACGCCCAGCGTGAGCAGCAGGAAGAGCAGCGAAGGCGGGTATTTTGTGACGTTCAGGAAGGACATCACCGTTGCGAGGCCCGTCCCCCCCTCCACCCAGGCACGGTCGCCATAGACGTTGAGAAAGCGCAGCAGGAAGAACCCGGCCAGGGCCCCGGCACCCATCAGCGCCAGGTAGCGCTGGCGCTGCTCGGGCAGCACCTCCGCCCGGTACAGGGCCCCCGCCCCATGACCAAGGAGGATCACACCGATCCACGGCAGCACCGGGTAGGACGTGCGGACGCGCAGGCCTTCGCCCAGGGCGATCATGCTCCGGTCGTGGAGGATCGCCCAGGGCACATGGGCCGCGCTGCCCACCGCAAAATGGACGCTGTCGAGCAGGTTGTGCCCGCCGATGATCAGCAGCCCGAGGGCCACCTGCCCCCGCACCGGGAGCCACAACAGGGCCGCCAGGGCCAGCATGGAGAGCCCGATGGCCCAGATCACCTGCAGGTAGAGGATCGTCGGCGGAAAGGTGAAGCTCCACGCAAAACTGACCAGCGTCATTTCAAGGGCAATCATCAGCAGGCCGCGCTTTGCCAGGTAGGCCGCCGTGCCCTGCCGCGTCGCCCCGTCGCGGCGGCCATGAAACCAGGCCCCGAGCCCGGTCAGGAAGATAAACACCGGAGCACAGAAATGGCTCGCGAACCGGGTGAAGAACAGCTCCGGCGACGTCTCGCCGATCACCATCGGGTCGGCCACCTGGCGGTGCAGGTAGAAAAACTCACGGACATGATCCACCAGCATCAAGGCCATCACCAACCCGCGCAGGGTATCGATGGCGCCGATGCGATGTGACCGAGTAAGGCTATGCATGCAAGTCCAGACTGAAGATTCCCGCGCACCGCAAACGCCCATCTGATCTCGCGGCGCGCAAAGTCACCCGAAAATCGGGGGGCACGCATTCTAACCCATGCAAAATGACGAGCCCGCGGCATGCCGCTCAGCAAAGGCTGCGGGCAACCGAAGTCGCCCCTACAATCATAGGCAGCCCTCCCCGAATCCTGCCCAGGAGCACCCGATGACTCTCCCCGCCCATCAGCTCAGCATGACGGTGCTGATGACCCCCGACATGGCCAACTTTTCCGGCAACGTGCACGGGGGCGCCATCCTCAAGCTCCTCGACCAGGTGGCCTATGCCTGCGGCGCGCGCTACGCCGGCTGCTACGTGGTCACCCTCTCCGTCGATCAAGTGATGTTCCGCCAGCCCATCCATGTGGGCGAGCTGGTGACCTTCATGGCCTCGGTGAATTACACCGGCAATTCGTCCATGGAGATCGGCGTCAAGGTCATTGCCGAGGACATCCGCACCCAGGTGGTCCGTCACGCCAACAGCTGTTTCTTCACCATGGTGGCGGTGGACGAGGACCGCAAGCCGGTCAGCGTGCCGCCCCTGCGCCCCTTCACCCCCGACGAGAAGCGCCGCCATCAGGCTGCGCTGGCCCGCAAGGAGCTGCGACGCGAGCTGGAGCAGCGCTACGAGGCCCTGCGGGAAGGGCCCGGCGCGGACAGCGCGTAAACGCCTCCATCGGGGAGCACAGCCTGTCGGTGCAAGGTTTCACTGCTCGCTGTGAGCATCCGTGGCACCATGCCATCGTCACCCAACAGCCCACACGGGAGCCTCCCCATGACCACGATTGCCCTGCCCTTCCGCCTTACCCACCTGGCCCTTGCTGCCATCGCCGCTCTGCCACTTGGCGCGGCTGCAAATAATGCCGTCGAGCCTGGAGGTTGGGAAATGAAGGCCGTCATCACGGCCCGAGAGAACCCCAGCACACCCCCCAAGACCCTCACGGAATCGACAACCAAGGTTTGTCTGAGCAAGGCCTTCCTGGCCAAGGACCCCTACCTCACGCCAGGCATCGACCGGGACAAAATGGAGAAGAAGGGCGCCAAGTGCAGCATTTCCGACCCCAAGCGCTCGGAAAACACCGCGTCCTGGAAAATGAAGTGCGTGATGGCCGATGGTAATTCGGTGGATATGCAGATCAACAACACGGTGGCGCCGCGCAAGATGAAGTCCGAGATCCGGCAACTGGTGCACAAGGGGGGGCAGGATCTCGAGATGCAGATCATCATGAACTCCACCTACATCGGTGAATGCACCAAGGACATGATGGCCTTGTAGGCGAGGGGGAAAATTCATCCTGCTTTCCTCAGTCTGACGCGTCGCCTGACCGTCGATGAGGCCTCTTCCGTAGGGGCGACTTCAGTCGCCCATCCGCCCGTTGATCATCGGCATGCCCTTGATCGCAGTCCGCAGGCGACGATGAGGGCCGTTGCCACCTTCACCCCAGTGGCAACAGCCCTCATTCTGACCTTGTCCGGCATCCATCCGGACGGACGCGGTTGTCAGGCCTTGCGACGCCGGGCAAGCAAGGCGCCCAGGCCAAGACCGACGAGGGCCAGGGAGGCAGGCTCGGGAAGCTTGCCGGGCGTGGCGGAACCAAAGGTGATGTTGTCATAGCCGGTCTGATCCACCGTGCCACCGAAATCGATCGACTTGGCCGTGCCTGCGAAGCTCACGCCCACGGGCGTCCAGTTGCAGAACCTGCCGGTCGGATCCCCCGAGCAGTTGGAGAAGCCCTGGGCGGTGAGATCGATCTGCGCCAGGAGATTGCCGGTGGCATCAAGACCGTCGTAGACGAGCACTGAAGCCGCAGTGGAAGAACTGTAGAAGAAGGAGAAGCCGGTGGTGAAGCCCGGTGCATAGTTGAGCACGGCAGTGCCCGTCAGGAAGAACATGACCGTACTCGGGGACGGTTCATTCGCGAAGTTGCCCGTCGTACCACCCGGTGCATCCCCATCGATGAGGGACAGGGTATTGGGGCCGAAGGAGATGCCGTAGTTGGTACCGGAGTTGCCGCCACTATCAGTACCGCCGTTGTAGAAGTTGTCGAGGCTGGTGGCGTTGCCGGCCCCTTCGAAGTCGAGCACGATGACGCTGGCTGCGGCGCTGCCAACATGGAAGAACGAGCCGGCAAGGGCCAATGCAATGAGAGATCTGCGGAACATGTGTCACTCCTGGGGATGAGACGGTCTGGCGAAAAGCGGAAGTAATGCCCTTCAGCAAGAGCATTTGCCATGCCATAAAAATATTCTGTTTAAATCTCAACCCAAACAGTGACTTAGCCCGCCCCCCGGCCCCCTCGTCGGCTCAGCTTGTAAAATCAGGTGACAAACCCAGCCCACCCCAAATCCCCGCCGGGGCACCAGGCATGCGTGTAAACATAAGGTCACCTTATCCGCTTTGAATGGAATCACGCCTGAATCCGGCACCGGGCTCAGGTGGATGCCCGCGCGGATGCCATCCGTAGATCGGCGCGAGAGCACGCCGCCGACTGCCCACCAGGGCTGCCGGCCCGGCCAGGGGTACCCACGCACCGCGGTGTAGAGCACGGGGCGGACGTCGGGAGAAGCAGTACGTTTAATGGCGTGTCTCGATTTTCATCGCGTCACGATGTTTAAGGCATGTCAAATTCCTCGACACGCCCTCTACCCGCCGGTGCGCCATGTACCGGCCCGCGCTCAATGCCCCCGGCTGGAGGACTGGCGAAAATCCACTGATCCCGGCCGGCCTGGCAGGTCCAGGGTGGCGACGGCCGGCGGTGTGCGGGCGATGACCCGTCCGGCGCGCAGCACCAGCAGGCGGGTGGCGCGCAGGCGCAGGGCTTCGATGGGGTCGCCGGCCTGGAGCACGACCAGATCGGCGCGGCAACCGGGGGCGATGCCGTAGCCCTCCAGCCCGAGGATGCGCGCCGGTGTGTCGGTAACCGCCGCGAAGCAGGCGCGCATGCCGTCCTGCCCGGTCATCTGGGCCACGTGCAGGCCCATGGCGGCCACCTCCAGCATGTCGCCGCTGCCCAGGGAATACCACGGGTCCATCACGCAGTCGTGGCCGAAGGCCACCGGTACGCCGGCCGCCAGCAGCTCGGGCACGCGGGTCATGCCGCGGCGCTTGGGGTAGGTGTCGTGGCGGCCCTGCAGGGTGATGTTGATGAGGGGGTTGGCGATGGCGGCCACGCCGGCTTCGGCGATCAGGGGCAGCAGCTTGGACACGTAGTAGTTGTCCATGGAATGCATGGACGTGAGGTGGGAGCCCGCCACCCGCCCCTGCAGCCCCAGGCGCCGGGTGTGGAAGGCCAGCGTCTCGATGTGGCGCGAGAGCGGGTCATCGGACTCGTCGCAGTGCATGTCCACCGGCAGGCCCAGTTCGGCCGCCAGCTCGCACAGGATACGCACCGACTCGGCGCCGTCGGCCATGGTGCACTCGAAATGGGGAATGCCACCGACCACATCCACGCCCATGGCGAGGGCGCGTTTGAGGTTGTCCAGCGCCCCGGGCGCCCGCAGCACGCCATCCTGGGGAAAGGCCACCAGCTGCAGGTCGATATAGGGGCGCACCTTCTCCTTCACGTGCAGCAGGGCCTCCACGGCCAGCAGGCGCGGGTCGCACACATCCACGTGGCTGCGGATGGCCAGCAGGCCCTTGGCCACCGCCCAGTCGCAATAGGCCAGGGCGCGCTCCACCAGGGCTTCCTGGGTGAGCAGGGGTTTCAGCTCGCCCCACAGGGCGATGCCCTCCAGCAGGGTGCCGCTCTGATTGACCCGCGGCAGCCCGTAGGACAGCGTGGCGTCCATATGGAAGTGGGCATCCACGAAGGGCGGGGTGACGAGCTGCCCGGCCACGTCGATGACCTCGCCGGCCGCGGCCGCCAGCCCCGTCTCCACGGCCACGATGCGACCATCGCGGATGCCAATGTCGATGCCGGCGCGGCCATCGGGCAGGGTGCACTGGCGCAGGATCAGGTCGAACACGTGCTCACTCCTCGCTGCATGATTTGATCAAAGCCCGCAGCCGCGCAGCACCAGGGCCTGCACATGAGCCGTGGCACGGTGGTAGTCCGCAGGTTCCAGCGCCGTGCGGCCGAGCACGGCGCACACCTGGGTCTCGAAGTCGGCGTAGGTCTGGGTCAGCGCCCACAGGCTGATGAAGAGATGCACCGGGTCCACCGGGGCCATGCGCCCGGCGGCGATCCAGCCCTCGATCACCTGCGCCTTGTCGGCCACCAGGGTGCGCAGCTCGCCGCGCAGATAGTCGCCGATCTC
>NZ_JBIJDC010000006.1:0-76146 GCF_044344315.1 Zoogloea sp.
CCCCAGGCCCGGTTGTTGCGCACCACCTGGTCACGCACCTCCATCAGGGCCAGGCCGCCGCGGTTGTAGTAGGTGTCGTTGTCCTCCCACAGGTTGCGGTAGGAGTTCATGTAGTGGGTGCCATAGCGGCTGTGGTGCATGCGGTTGCCGCGGAAGATGGCGTCGTGGGAGACGTCCACGTAGATGGCGTCGCGCACGAAGCTGATGTTGTTGCGCAGGATGCGGGCGCCGGTGGTGTTGTAGAGCTGGATGCCGTTGCCGCGCTGGGAGGAGTCCAGGTCGCGCTTACCCGTGATGAGGTTGTCCTCGATCACCACGTCCTTGGCTTTCTCGATCCACAGGCCGAAGAGGGTGTAACTGAAGTCGCAGCGGGTCACCCGGGCCCGGTGGCTGCCGGGCTGGATATAGATGCCGGCGTTCTGTTCGCCCAGGTCGGCGCCTGAGTCGGTGACGATGAAGCCTTCGACGCTCACGTCTTCGGCGGCTACCCGGATGGTGTCACCCTTGCCACGCCCGTCGATGGTAGGGCGGCCCTGGCCAATGAGCGAGAGGGGTTTGTCGATGCGCAGGTTCTCGGCGTAATGACCCCGGGCGACGTGGATCGTGTCGCCAGCGGCCGCCTGCGCGATGGCCGCCTGGATGGAGCCGCCGGGCTGAACCTGCCAGGTCGCCGCGTATGCGTTGCCAGCCAGACCAGCCAGCATCACGGCCAGGCACCGGGCGGCGCGGCCGTGGCGGGCAGGGCTGGAGGGGCGAAAGCAAGAGGGCATGGTGGTGGGGCGGAAGCGGAATGTGCTGAGTGTGCGGCGGATTGCCGCATGCAGCCTTGATGTATGTGAAGTCTGCGGGGGCATGGATCGGTCAATGTCCATCGGTTGGGCGCGGAGTGCGACCGGCTTGATTGGGCCCGCGACTGACTCAGGTCATACCCGGCGCGGCCCGGTGGTGCAAGAATGGCGGGACAATCACAGGGAGGGCATGTCATGAGCCACAAGCACCGAAATCTGCTCGAAGCGATCTTCCGCGAACCGATCTGCAGCAACATCCAGTGGCGCGAGGTGGAATCCCTGCTCAAGCATGTGGGGGCCGACATCGAGCCCAGCCATGGCGCCCGTTTCCGTGTGCTGCTCAACAAGCATGAGTTCTTCTTGCATCATCCCCATCACAGCAATGAATTCGGCAAGCAGGAGATCAAGCACCTGCGTGAATGCCTGGCCGGTGCGGGGGTGACACCGTCTGCCTACGAAGAGCAGGGCGGCTGAAGGTGGTGCGGGGTGTTGCGGGCCGGAGCCTGCCGCTGGCTGCACTGCTGGCGCTCGCTGTTGTTCAGGTGGAGGCTGCGGGGCCGTCCTTTCCCTGCAACAAGACTTTCTCGGGCAGCATCGAGGAGCGGATCTGTCGCGATGCCGGCCTGTCCGCTCTGGATCTGCATCTGGCCGAGGTCTATGCCGCGGCCGAAAGAAAGGCGGATAACGAGCATCCGCCCTTTTTGCGCGCCGAGCAGCGCGGCTGGATCAAGGGGCGCAACGACTGCTGGAAGAGCAAGGACGTGCGGCTCTGTGTCGAGGATGCCTATCGCCTGCGGATCACCGAACTCCAGGCCCGCTACCGGCTGGTCGAGGCACTGGGCCCCTTCCGCTTTGCCTGCGATGGGTCGGCCGCCAACGAACTGGTGGTGACCCATTTTCGTACCGATCCGCCCAGCTTGATTGCCGAACGGGGTGACGAGACTTCCCTGATGCGTCAGGTGCCCACCGGCAGCGGCACCCGGTACGAGGGACGCAACGAGAGCTTTTGGGAGCATCAGGGTAAAGCGACGGTGGTGTGGGGCTGGCAGGCGACCCCCATGCATTGCGTGCGCAAGCCCTGACGCGCCTTCCGGATCGCGTCTGCCCGTTCCTTCCTTGATCCCCGGTCGCTGCGCGGCGAACGGGGAAAGTGGAAGGGACGCTAGATTTGCAGGATGCCCGCGCCTTTCAGGCCGATGAAGAGCACCGCGCCGATCAGCAGGTTCTTGAAGCTCACGTAGCACAGCATGTCCATCGTCGAGGCGCGGCGGTACAGTTGGCCCCACCAGGGGCCTTCCTCACGTAGGGCTTGGCGTCCAGCCTCACCAGCACTTCGAACACGCTCCAGCCAAACCACCCGCCGATGATGGCGCCGCGGCCTCAGTCCTTGGGCCAGAGAACCATCTGGGTGCACCGGAAAAGGGCGATCTTGCGACCGGTTGCGGTGTCGGTGACCACCGCGTCCCACACCTGGGTGTTGCGTCCCAGATGCTGGGCCGTGGCGATGCAGGCAATGCTGCCTTCACGCACGGTACCCAGGTGATTGCTCTTCAGTTCGATGGTGGTGAAGGATACGGCCCCGGCGGGCAGGTGAGCGAGCGCGGCGTAGCCGCAGGTGGTGTCAGCCAGGGCCACGACGCTGGCGGCATGGAGAAAGTCGTTCGGGGCGAAGTGCAACTTGCGGACGGCCATCCGGCTACTCAGGCTGCCCTGAAGGAGCTCCAGCATCTCGATGCCCAGATAGCCGGGCAGATATTCGCTCCCCCGTTCGTTGAGGAAGTCGATGGAAATGTCGTCACGCAGTGTGCTCATGGCGGGTGTGTCCTGTGGGATGAGAGTCAGGCTGGGGCCAGTGGGCGCGCTATCCGTGCCTCCCGGATCGGCAGATTGACCAGCGCGGCGAGGGTCGCCAGCGCCATGTCGGCATACCACATCCAGGTGAAGTCTCCGAAATGGCTGATCGCCAGCCCGCCCAGCCAGGCGCCGAGGAATCCGCCGATCTGGTGGGACAACAGGGTCAGCCCGAACAGGGTGGCCAAATAGCGGATGCCGAAGAGCTTGCCGACGAGGCTGGCGGTGGGCGGGACGGTGGCCAGCCATGTGAAGCCCAGGCCCGCCGCGAAAAGGTAATACACTGCCTCCGTACGCGGCATCAGCAGGTAGGCAGCGATCAGCACGGCCCGCGAGGCGTACATGGCCGCCAGTACGTGCTTGCTGCGGTAGCGCGATATCCACGCGCCGGCAAACAGGCTGCCCACTACATTGGCCAGTCCGATGATGGCGAGGGACCAGCTAGCCACCGCCGGCGGCAGTCCGCACAGTTCGACCTCGCCCGGCAGGTGGGTGACCAGAAAGGCGATGTGGAAGCCGCAGGTGAAGAACCCGGCGTGAAGGAGCAGATAGCTCGGACTGCGCAGTGCAGCCCCGACCGTCTGTGCCAGGCCATGGCCGCTCCCATGTCCCGCCGCCGATGCCGCCGGGGGCAGCACCTTGCCGGTGAGCTTGCCGACCAGGGGCAGGGCTCCAAGGGTGATCACCGCCATGCTCCACATTGCCCCCATCCAGCCCACTGTCTGGATCAGACCCTGCAGGATGGGCGCAAACAGGAACTGGCCGAAGGATCCGCCGGCATTGATCACGCCCGACGCCGCGCCGCGCGCCTCTGCGGGCAGGCGCTGGGTGGCGGCGCCGATGAGCACCGAGAAGCTGCCCGCGCCGGCACCCATGGCCGAGATCAGTCCCAGGGAGATGGCGAGCCCGATACCTGAGTCCATGAATGGCGTGATCGCGCTGCCGGCCGCCAGCAGCAGGATCCCGCCGATCAGCACCGGGCGCGGGCCAAAGCGATCGGCGACGGCACCGGCGACGGGCTGTATAGCGCCCCAGGTGAACTGGCCGATGGCAAGCGCCAGGCTGATAGTGGCGATGCCCAGGCCCGTCGCGCTGTTGAGGGGGCTGATGAACAGCCCGAGGGATTGGCGCGTCCCCATGGTGATCAGCAGGATCGCGGCTGCCGCCAGGGTGGTACCGAGAATGCCGGGTTGGCGGAGGCTGTGGAACATGATCGGGTGTGTCCGGGAGGCGACGTGTCGGACAGACTGTAGTTTCCTTACGGAACGACAAAAAGCCGATAATCGGCAGCGTTACGTCAACGGAAATTTGACAAATGCGCTGGCTGGGCAGTTGGAACAGTTTCGTCAAAGTTGTCGAGGAGGGGAGCATGGCCGCCGCGGCCAGGCGTCTCGATTGCACCCGGGCACAGGTCAGCAAGCAGGTGGCCGAGCTGGAGCAGGCCTTTGGCGTGCGGCTCTTTGAACGCTCCACCCGCAGGCTTGCCTTGACCCCGTCGGGCGAGGCCTTCTACCGGCACGCCCGGCATACGCTGGCGTCCATCGAAAGCGCCGAGGTCGCGGTACGCAATACCGGCGAACTTCCCCGGGGGGTGCTGCGTGTCAGCGCATCGGTGATCTTCGGCCGCTTGTGCATTGCGCCGCTGATTCCCGATCTGCTCGCCCGCCATCCTGAACTCGAATGCGAACTGATCCTGACCGATCAGCAGGTGGACCTGGTGGAGGACCGGATTGATCTGGCTCTGCGCCTGACCCGGTCACCGCCGGAGGATGCGGTGTGCCGGGAGCTGCTGGTGTTGCGTCGGGTGCTGTGTGCCGCGCCTGCGTACCTCGCGGCTCATGGACATCCCAGGACCCCCGCCGAGCTCCAGCGGCACCCGTGCTTCAGCTACCTGCTCACCGATGCAGGTGTGTGGCGTCTCACCGACCGTGACGGGGCCGAGGTGGTCGTTCAGGTGCGCGGCCGCCTGCAGTTCAACAACATCGGCTGCATTCATGATGCGGTGCTGCAAGGGCACGGAATCGCCATCCTCCCCACCTACCTGTGCGGTGACGATCTGGGAAGCGGCGCCCTGGTGCAGGTGCTGGAGGACTGGACGCCGGTGGTGGACTTCGGGCGCAACCTCTACGCCTGCTATCTCCCCAGTCGCAGCCGGGTGGCCAAGGTGAAGGCGATGCTCGACATGCTGGAAGCACGCTTCACTCCCTGCCCGCCGTGGGAGCGTTTCGGCAGGCTTGCGCCCTGAGTCGGGTCAGACCTGCAGCAGTCCGGCCATCTTGAGCCCGATGAAGAGCACCGCGCCGATCAGCAGGTTCTTGAAGCTCACGTAGCACAGCATGTCCATCGTCGAGGCCCGACGGTACAGGCGGCCCCACCAGGGGCCTTCCTTCACGTAGGGCTTGGCGTCCAGCCTTACCAGCACTTCGAACACGCTCCAGCCAAACCACCAGCCGATGATGGCGCCGGCCGACAGGTGGCCGAGGGCCGCCATCACCCAGGCGACCGTGGCGGCCAGGGCCAGTGCAAAGCCGGCTCCCTGGATGGCTTTGCGGGCGGGTTGGCCCTTGCCGGCCCAGGGCCACAGGTGGTCGCGGAGTTCGGCGACCAGCCAGCCGGGGCCGGAGGCGTTGCCGTAGTGGGGCTGACGCAGCTCGTTCCTGTCGGCGATGGTCATGCCTCGACTCCTTTGCTGTTCTTGTCCATGGGTAGCGGGTGGATGGGGATGAAGTAGCCCTTGCCGTCGATGGGGGTGAGCGCCTGACCGGCCTTGGTCCGGCGCTTGCGTTCCTGGGCCAGGGGCGGGCAGGCATGGTCATCGTAGTAAAGCACCATGCAGTCCAGGCACAGCATGCATTCGCGTTGGTCAATGTTGCCCTTGGTGTCGATGGCCAGGGAGCCGCAGCCCTTGGCGCAGGCCTTGCAGCTGGTGCATTCGTCCTTCCGCCGGAGTCCGAACCAGCGGAAGGTGGTGGGCATGGCCAGGGCGGCACCCAGGGGGCACAGGTATTTGCAGAAGGGCCGCTCCATGAAGATGGACAGGCCCAGCAGGCCACCGGCGAACAGGGTGTAGGGCCAGCTGCGGTTGAGCAGGCCGACCAGGAAGGTGGTCTTGAAGGGTTCGATCTCGGCCAGTTGCTCGGCCAGGCCCATGCTGAAGAAGGACACCGCCAGCAGGCCGAAGAAGATGGCGTACTTGAGGTTCTTCAGCACGTCATGAAGGGGCTGGGGCAGGTGGAACTGCAGGCGTTTGAGGCCGATGACGCTGCCCACCTTGTAGAGCAGCTCGGACAGGGAGCCGAAGGGGCACAGCCAGCCGCAGAAGAGCCCCCGGCCCCACACGAAGACGGTGATGATGATGAACACCCAGAAGATGAAGATCAGCGGATCGGAGAGAAAGAGCTCCCACTTCCACTGAAACAGCAGGCTGTGGAACCAGGTGAGCACCTGGGTGATGGACGGCTGAGCCATGGCGTAGAAGCCCACGAAGCCGATGCTGACTACCCAGCCGGCGTACTTGAAGGCATTCACCGGCCACTTGTTCTTGCGGTCGGAGCGGCGCACCAGCCTGTCGCGGCTGGCGTAGGCGGCGGCGATGACGAGGAGCAGGGCGGTGAAGGCGGCAATATCCAGCGCCTTGTCCTTCCAGACCTTCAGCCAGGTGGGGTCGGGCTTGACCACCACGGGGCGGCCGCCTTCCAGGTATTTGTCGGCGAGCCAGTATTCCTTGTCGAAGTTGGCGAAGGTCTTGGCCGCCGTCTCCTTGTCGATCTTGTTGCCCAGGAAGACCAGCTTCCACGGGTAGGCGGCCGAGAAGCTCTTGCCGCGGATGATGAAAATTGCCGATTCGTTGAAGGCCGGAGCGCCGCTGGCCGCGATGCTCCACAGGTTCACGTAGTCCAGGTCGCGAAAGGTGAAGCTGTCCTTGTCCTGGCGTACCTGGACCCGGTCGTAGAGGCCGCCACGGACGAAGCCGGAGCCCTTGAAGGAGTCCATGCTGTTGTTGGCGATGATGAAGATGGCGTGCTCGCCTTCCTTGAGGCGCCCCATCAGCCCGTCGTAACCATCCTTGCCCAGGATCGCGTGGCCGATGGTGGGCTGGTTGAGGTAGCCGAACCACAGGTCCATGTAGGGGCGGCCGTCGCTCTTCAGGCCGACCTCCTCGGGCTTCACGGTCAGTCGCTGGACGCTGCCGTCTGCGACCAGGTCGGCCCAGGAGGGGGTGGCGGCGGAGGCCGGGAAGCGGGCCTGGGGCCGGTTGACCGGCTTGAGGATGCCCACCTGCTTGGCTACCTCGCTGCCGCTGGTCATCATCACCTGGTTCTGGGCGATGACGGTGACGGTGGCACCGGTAATGGCGTCGAGGCCGATGAGGTTCTCCTCGGGGCGGGACTTGCCGATCTCGATGTTGTCCCCCACGAACTTGCCCAGGTACTGGTCATTGAATTTGACCAGGGCCGATTCCGGGATGCCCAGCAGCAGGATGGGTTCGGAGTGCTTGAGGATCTTCACCCCGGTGAACTTGCCCGCCGTGTCCATGCCGATCAGGGTGACCACCGGCTTGCCCGAATAGGCCGGGATGTCGGTGATGTCGGTGGACAGCATCACGTAGCCGAGGAGCTTCTTCTGCCCGGCTTCGTCCTTGTAGGCTTCCACGTACCAGGGCTGGCCCTTGCGCTCGGAGAAGGCGGTGGCGCCGGGGATCACGTCCTTGCAGGGGGCGTAGTCGCACATCCGGGGGGAGGTGGCCAGCTCCGGCGGCAGCTTGACTTCGTAGGTGTCGGCAAGGGCAGTGCTGAGGGGCAGCAGCCCGACCGCCAGGGTGGCAAGCAGGGTGCCGACGTGGCGGTGCAGACTGTGAAGCAGGGGGGAAAGCATCTTGGGCTCCGATGAATCAGCGTTTAAGCAAATTCTGATGGTGTGCGCCGGGCGTGTCCTTAAGCTGAGTCAAGCCGCAAAAAATGCAGGATGGCAGCGGGCGCCGTTCAGTGGGCGAGCAGTGCGGCAAGCAGTTTCTCGGTGATGACGAGAACCTGCTCGCTCATGTCCATGACCGCGGGGGCGTTCTTGAGCATGGTGGGTGCTGCATCAAGTTTTCCGGTGGATGCGTGGTAGGCCGGGTAGAGCCGCGACAACGCCGCGACGGCCTGCTGGGCGTCGGTGGGAAGGCCATCCGTCTTTGCGACACGGCTCAGATTGGTGGGGAACTCGCCGCGGGCATAGATCAGCTCCACTTCCGGGGCATGGGGTGTCATCAGGTTGCTGGCGCGGTACAGATAGAAGAGGGCGATGCGCTGGGAGAGGGCGCGTAAGCGGCTGGGCAGGACCAGCCTGCGGGAGGCCTCCGGTGCATTGGCATTGAGCGCGATGCTCAGGTGGTGGTGGGCGCGTTCCAGGGCATCGCTGCTGTCATAGAGGGCGCGCGCGCCGTCAGCATTGGGTGAGGCGCCGAGCTGGGCACGGACAGTGCCCCATATCCGGTCGAGCTCGGCGAGCTTGGATCGGGCAAGGTCGTCCAGCTTGCGGGCGTGCAAGGTGGCGATGTTCTGGTCCATGCGGGCGATGGAGTCCGTGAGGATGCGTCGGGATGCCTCGGGCGTGATGCCCTGCTGGGCCATCAGGTAGGCCTTGGTCGCCCTGAGACTCAGGGTGCGGCCTTGTTCGGCGAGCTCGGTGGTGGCTTCCTGCGGGGTGCCGGCGATGGCGTTGACGGGCGCGATGCCGCCCAGTGTGAACACTGCCGTCGCAAGGGTTGCGGCAAGGAGGGAAGAAAGGCGCATCCGATGTCTCCGTGCGACGACCGTTTTGATCCATCGGCCGTCAAAAAAACGGGGAGACGCAAGCGCCTCCCCAAAACTTCTTCATTTATCGACGTGTTGCGGGGTGTCGATTACTTTTCGACGATCATGCGAGTGCGCATTTCCAGGTGCAGCGCGTGGCAGAAGTGCGTGCAGTAGGCCCAGTACACACCCGGCTTGTCGGCCTTGAAGGTGACCGACTTGGTTTCCAGGGGATTGACGATGAAGTTGATGTTGTACTTCGGAATGGCGAAGCCGTGGGTCAAGTCCTCGACCTTGTCCAGGTTGGTGAGGATGAGGGTGACTTCATCGCCCTTCTTTACCGTGAATTCGCGCAGGCTGAAGGCCGGTGCCTGGGACACCAGCTTGACGGTGACCTTGTTGCCATTGCGGAAGACGCCGGATTCCTTCGGGTCCTTGATGGCATTGGGGAACTCGTCCAGGGTGTAGACCTGACGGGTCTTGATGTGCTCGCGCTTGACGATGATGAAGTCGTGGGGCTCGGGGCGGACCGGGTGGTCGGCGATGAGCTTCATCTTTTCACCGGAGATGTCGATCAGCTGTTCGTTCTCGGGGTGCAGCGGACCGACGGGCAGGAAGCGGTCCTTGGAGAACTTGCAGCCCACGCACAGCCACTTGCCGTCGGCCTCGACGGTTTCGGACTGGGAGGCGTTGAGGTGGCCCGGCTGGTACTGCACGTCGAGGCGGTCGACGATGTACTTGGCGTTCTTGTCACCGGCGTGGAACTTGATGGCTGCTTCCACATTCCACTTCACGACCTGGGAGTCCAGGAACAGGGTGGTGAAGGCGTTGCCGCGACCGTCGAAGGCGGTGTGCAGGGGGCCGAGGCCGAGTTCGACTTCGGCAACCACGGTGGCCTTGATGTCCTCGAGCTTGCCGTCGAAGTAGTCGAGCACCTTGGCGAGGTCGATGACGGTGGCGGTGGGGGACAGCTTGCCGGCGCAGATGAAGTACTTCTTGTCCGGGCTGGCATTGACGCCGTGGGGGTTCTTGGGCACCGGCACGTAGGCGGCCAGTGCGGTCTTCGGGTCCTTGTTGGAGTCGCGGGTGCAGTCCACCACCGGCACCTTGCTGTCGCCGTAGGTCTTGAACTTGCCGTCCTTCACGGCCTGCTCGATGCGGGCGATGTGGAAGAAGGCGCAGGCATCCTTTTCGGCGGACATCATGTCCTCGTACTTGGCGCCCATCTCGGTGTTGTACTGGTTGGTGGCGGCCAGCTTGCCATCGTAGGAGCTGGCGACCAGGTCGCAGTTGCCGTCGATCAGGGCCTGCCAGCGTACGGCCATGGTTTCGGCGTCGAGGCAGGTGAACAGCGAGCGGTACTTGGAGGTGTCCTCCATGTTGTTGCCGTCGTTGGGCAGAGGAATGCTGAACTCGGAGCCGGCGAACACGCGGGTGGTGTAGTTGATGGCCGCATCAACCGGGTCGGCCTTGTCCGGGAAGATGCCGTGGAAGCCCTGGACGTTGGGGATCTCGGTGATCTTGTCGCATTCGAAGGTGTCGAGCCGCACGCGGGCCACGCGGCCGTTGATCTTGTCGTTGATCCAGGCGTACTTGCCGTCGTAGGTGCCGTTCTTGTAGGAGGCGTGGGTGTGATGGGTGTCGGCGACGGTGTAGCGCAGGCTGCCGTCGGCCTTGGTGCCCATGATGGCCTTGGATTCGTTGGTGATGCCCCAGCCAACCAGCGGGTCCGGGTTGAAGACCGGGACGCGGGTGATTTCGCGACCGGATGGGATGCCGAGAATGCGCATGTCACCGGTGTGGCCACCGGACCAGATGCCATAGTACTCGTCCAGTTGGCCAGGTGCCAGATGAACGGAACTGGCATGGCCTGCAGCGGCCGGGGCTGCGGCAGGTGCAGCACCTGCGGGGGCTGCGGCCGGGGCGGGGGCTTCCTGCTTGCAGGAGGACAGGCCCACGGACAGGCCGGCGCCGGTCAGGCCGGCGAGGGCGGCGGTGTTCAGGAACTTGCGGCGTCCCGGAACGACGTCCTGGGCTTCGTGTTTGATGTCTTGTGTGCTCATTGCGGGTCTCCGTGTGTCCTAAGCCGAAGGCGAACTGGCCACGCCGTGGGGCGGGCGTTACTGGATGGACGACGCAGGAGAGGCACGGCCGGGGTGCGGCACCTTGTCCCTGCGACAATCCGTCGCAGCGCACTCTAGGTGTCCGGGGCCTGAAAAAAATTGATGCCGGGCAAGAATTGCCAAAGACCCCGGTAAAACACCGATTTTCCGGGGTCTGTATTAGAAGATGCTGAAATATAAAGACAAATTTTGAGGGTGGCACTGCCTGCCGTGGTCGCGTCACCTGCTCCGGAGGGGCCGGGCGCGCTCAGTTGCGGGCGTTGCCGCCGGCCTGCAGCAGGACCAGCAAGGCGCCATCTCCGCCGTCGTGGGGGCGGGCCTGGCAGAAGGCCAGGATGTCTTCCCGCTGGGCCAGCCAGCCACGGGACAGATGCTTGAGGACAGGCATGCGCCCGGGGGAGCCGTGACCTTTGCCATGGATCACGCGCAGGCAGCGTCGGCCCTGCTGCAGGGATAGGGCAATGAACCGCGCCAGACTGGCGCGGGCTTCGTCGCGGGTGAGGCCGTGCAGGTCCAGTTCGCCCTGGACCACCCAGCGGCCCCGGCGCAGGTCGGTGAGCACCCGGCGCGGCAGTCCGGTGCGCAGGTAGGCGGCTTCGTCGCCGGTGTCGAGGCGGTCTTCGAAGCTCAGTGGGGCTTCGATGGCTTCGCGCAGCACTTCCCGCTCGTCCTCCTCGCGCTGGCGCGGCCGCGGCGCGGGGACGGGGCGCTCCACGTCGGCCAGGTTCTTGTCCTTCAGGGGGGCGACGGCGCCGGCCACCCGGCGGAAGAGTTCGGCGGGGTCGTGGCTGACCGGTCCGTCGAGCAGGCTGGGCGGCGGTACCCAGTTGTCGACGGCGCGAACCTGGGGATTGGCCTGCTGGCGTTGCTGGCTCAGGTCCACCCGGTTGAAATCCTTGATCGGGGCGATGTCGCCAAGGGCGGCGCGGAACACGGCCATCGGGTCGTTCTCGTCGACACGGTGGCTGCGGCGCGGGGCTTCGGGCTCAGGTTCGGCGAGCCGGGGGCGGGGCACCGGGGCCGGCCTGGGGCGGGCAATATCGGCTTGACCGCCGCCGCGGACGGGCTGGACGGTGCCCACCTGCTGACGGAAGAGCCCGGCCTCGTCCGGCTCGGCCGGCGGGCTGGCCACCTCCGGCGCCCGGCGCGGCTTGCCTGCGAGTGCCTTGACGACCACGCTGCTGGGCACCTGTTTCTTGATGGCCTTGAGGGCATCGAGTCCGGCGTTGTGCTTATCCTTGCCCATGGCTTGCGAAAAGTGAGTCCGGAAAATGGAAACGGACCGGAAGGCCCGGTCCGTCAGGGGGCGCTGAGGGCGTCAGCCAGCGAGGCCGAGGCTGTCGAGGTAGCGCTCGGCGTCCAGCGCAGCCATGCAGCCGGTGCCGGCGCTGGTGACGGCCTGGCGGTAGATGTGGTCCTGCACGTCACCTGCCGCGAACACGCCGGGAACACTGGTGGCCGTGGCGTTGCCCTTGCGGCCGCCCTGGGTGACGATGTAGCCGCCTTCCATCTCCAGCTGGCCTTCGAAGATGTCGGTGTTGGGCTTGTGGCCGATGGCGATGAACACACCCTTCAGGTCGATGTCCTTGGTGGTGCCGGTCTTGGTGCTCTTGATGCGCATGCCGGTCACACCGGTCTTGTCACCCAGGACTTCATCCAGGGTGGAGTCCAGTTCCAGCACGATCTTGCCGGCGGCAACTTTCTCCATGACCTTGTCGATCAGGATGCGCTCGGCCTTGAACTTGTCGCGGCGATGCACCAGCGTCACCTTGCTGGCAATGTTGGCCAGGTACAGGGCTTCTTCGACGGCGGTGTTGCCACCGCCGATCACGGACACTTCCTGGTTGCGGTAGAAGAAGCCGTCGCAGGTGGCACAGGCAGACACCCCCTTGCCGGAGAAGGCTTCTTCGGAGGGCAGGCCGAGGTACTGGGCGCTGGCGCCGGTGGCGATGATCAGGGCATCGCAGGTGTACTCGCCCGCATCGCCCACCAGGCGGATCGGCTTTTCTGCCAGGTGCGTGGTGTGAATGTGGTCGAAGATCATTTCGGTGTTGAAGCGCAGGGCGTGCTTTTCAAAGCGCGCCATCAGTTCAGGGCCTTGCACACCGTCCGCATCGGCGGGCCAGTTGTCCACTTCGGTGGTGGTCATCAGTTGGCCGCCCTGGGCGATGCCGGTGATGAGCACGGGGTTCAGGTTGGCGCGGGCGGCGTAAACGGCGGCGCTATAGCCGGCGGGGCCGGAACCGAGGATCAGCAGCTTGATGTGACGAGTGGCCATCTTGGTGGGTCTTTCGAGTGTCTGGAGCAAGGGAGACAGATTATAAGGCGCTCCGTTCCCCGGGGGCAGCCCGACCCCCGGGAAGGGGTTGATTCCGGTGCGCCGGCCCGAGGCGGGATGTGCCCATGTCCTTAGATGCACCTCAAGTTTGATTTATACTTTGCCGTTGTGTGTGCATGACGGCGAGTTTGCGCCGCCTGCCAATTAATTTGCATCCTGCTTAGGAGAGGCCTTATGACCGTTACCAGCTCCGTGTCCACGATTGCCCTGCGGACCTTCCCGATCTTTCAGGGCCTGGGCGATGACCGGCTGGCGGCCGTTGCACGTTGCGCGATGATGAGGCGGGTTCCCCGGGGTTCCGCAGTGGTTCATGAGGGCGACCGTACGGATTTTGTCTACTTCGTGCTGACAGGCAATCTGAAGGTCATGGTCAGCGACGAAGATGGCCGTGAAGTCATCCTGACCATTCTTGGTCAGGGCGAGATGTTTGGTGAAATGGGTGTTCTGGACGATAGCCCCCGCTCTGCTTCCGTGGTGGCCGTGTCCCCGTCCGATCTGGTGACCATCTCCAAGACCGATTTCAAGCGCCTCATGCAGGAGAACTTCGAGCTCTCCTGGCATGTGATGTGCAACCTCACCCGCCGCCTGCGCGATGCTGACCGCAAGATCGAAAGCCTTGCACTGATGGATGTTTACGGTCGGGTGGCACGCCTGCTTCTTGAGATGTCCGAAGAAGTGGACGGCCTGAAGATGGTGAAGAAGAAAATCTCCAAGCAGGACATCGCCAAGATGATTGGCGCCTCCCGCGAGATGGTCAGCCGGGTGATGAAGGATCTGGGCCTGCGCGGCCTGATCGAGGAAACCGACGGCGGCGTGATCCTGCGCGAAAAGATCTACGACTTGTGAATGGTCCGGAAATCCTTCCTTACCCATTCGGAACCCGGTGAGGAAGGGATGACCAGAGACCCTGGTTTATAATCAAAGCGCGGCGCCTTGCCGCGCTTTTGCATTTCAGGCTCCATCCGTATCCGGCACCACCCATCCATGCTCAATCGTCCCTCCACCCGACCGCTCCCCCTTCCGGAAAAAATCGCCAGCCTGCTGCAGGAGGCGCGCTGGATGCTGCTCGGCGTGCTGGCCCTTTATGTGGCCATGATCCTGTTTGGCTACTCCAAAGCCGATCCGGGCTGGTCTCACGCTGTGCAGGTGGAGCATGTGAGCAATCCGGGGGGACGCTTTGGCGCCTGGTTGTCGGATCTGCTCCTCTATCTCTTCGGCCTGTCGGCTTGGTGGTGGGTGATCTTTCTCGGACTCGGTCTGGCCATCGGATTCCGCCGTCTGCAACTGGCCTTCGGGGCAGACCGGCGTTCCTTCCTGGTGGTGGTCATCGGCTTCCTGGTGGTGCTGCTGGCCAGCAGTGGCCTGGAGGCGATGCGGTTCTATTCCATGAAAGCCAGCCTGCCGATGGAGCCAGGCGGGGTGATTGGCATTGAGCTTGGCAATCTGGTGCTGCAGTACCTGGGCTTTACCGGCGGAACCCTGCTGCTGCTGGCTCTGATCGCCGGTGGGCTCAGCCTCTTCTCCGGTGTCAGTTGGCTCGAGGCCTCCGAGGCCCTTGGCGCCGGCCTGGAGAAAGTCTGGCTGTTTGCCACTCAGGGCGTCCAGACCTGGGAAGACCGCCGCGTCGGTCGTGAGGTGGCCCAGAAGCGTGAGGCCGTGGTCGAGACCAAGCGCAAGAAGGAGGAGGTTGCTCCGCCGCCGCCGGTGCGCATCGAGCCGGCCATCGTTGAGGTTGAGAAATCTGTGCGGGTCGAGAAGGAGCGTCAGACCCCCTTGTTCACCGAGCTGCCCGGCGGTGCCTTGCCGCCCCTCGCCTTGCTCGACGAGCCTGCCCACGACGTGGAGCCGCCCTCCGCTGAGGTGCTCGAGTTCACCTCCCGCCTCATCGAACGCAAACTGGCCGACTTCGGCGTCGAAGTGAAGGTGCTCGCCGCCTATCCGGGGCCGGTCATCACCCGCTTCGAGATCGAACCGGCGGTGGGCGTCAAAGGCAGCCAGGTGATGAACCTGGTCAAGGATCTGGCCCGGGCCCTGTCGGTGGTGAGCATCCGCGTGGTCGAGACGGTGCCCGGCAAGACCTGCATGGCCCTGGAGCTGCCCAACCCCAAGCGTCAGACGGTGCGCCTGTCCGAGATCCTCGGCTCCAAGGCCTACCACGACATGCACTCGCCGCTCACCGTGGCCCTGGGCAAGGACATCGGCGGTCAGCCGGTGGTGGCCGACATCGCCAAGACGCCTCACCTGCTGGTGGCCGGTACCACCGGCTCGGGCAAGTCGGTGGGCATCAATGCGATGATCCTGTCGCTGCTCTACAAGTCCGAACCCGAAGACGTGCGCCTGATCCTCGTCGATCCGAAGATGCTGGAACTGTCCATCTACGAGGGCATTCCGCACCTGCTGGCGCCGGTGGTGACCGACATGAAGCACGCCGCCAACGCGCTCAACTGGTGCGTGGCCGAGATGGAGAAGCGCTACAAGCTGATGTCGGCCCTGGGCGTGCGCAACCTGGCCGGCTACAACAAGGCCGTGGCGGAGGCGGCGAAGGTCGGTTCGCCCCTCAAGAACCCGTTCTCCATCACCCCCGACAACCCAGAGCCCCTCGACAAGCTGCCCTACATCGTCGTCATCATCGACGAGCTGGCCGACCTGATGATGGTGGTGGGCAAGAAGATCGAGGAACTGATTGCGCGCCTGGCCCAGAAGGCCCGGGCGGCCGGCATCCACCTCATCCTGGCCACCCAGCGCCCCAGCGTGGACGTGATCACCGGCTTGATCAAGGCCAACATCCCGACCCGCATGGCCTTCCAGGTGTCCAGCAAGATCGACTCCCGCACCATCCTCGACCAGATGGGGGCCGAGGCGCTGCTGGGCATGGGTGACATGCTTTACCTGGCGCCAGGCACCGGCCTGCCCATTCGCGTCCATGGCGCCTTCGTGGCTGACAACGAAGTGCACCGGGTGGTCGAACACCTCAAGGCGCTGGGCGAGCCGGACTACATTGAAGGCATCCTCGCGCCCTCGGAGGAGGAGGGCGGTGACCTGCTGGGCGGCGGCGAAGGTGGTGGTGAGGGCAGCGAGGCCGATCCCCTCTATGATCAGGCCGTGGAGATTGTCCTGAAGACCCGCCGGCCGTCGATCTCGCTGGTGCAGCGGCACCTGCGCATCGGCTATAACCGGGCCGCGCGCTTGATCGAACAGATGGAACGCTCGGGCCTGATTTCGGCCATGGGCAGTAACGGCAACCGGGAGGTGGTGACACCGCCCCGCGAAGGAGAATGATGGTTCGTACTCGCACGCTAGGTGTCCTGCTGGCTTCGCTGCTGTTCGCCGCCGGCACCGCCCATGCAGATTCCCTGGCCCAGCTCAAGCAGTTCATGGACGGCACCCGCTCGGCGCGAGGAAGCTTCTCCCAGCAAGTGTTCTCCAAGTCGGGACGCAAGCCCCAGCAGGCCAGCGGTACGTTTGCCTTCTCGCGGCCGGGCAAGTTCCGCTGGACCTACGAGAAGCCCTACGCCCAGTTGCTGGTGGGGGATGGCACCAAGCTGTGGGCCTGGGACCAGGAGCTCAACCAGGTCACCACCAAGAAGCTGGGCCAAGCCCTGGGCAGCACGCCGGCGGCGATCCTCGCCGGCGACAACTCCTTAGAAAAGAACTTCACCCTCCAGGACGATGGTGCCGCTGACGGCCTGGAATGGGTCGAGGCCAGGCCCAAGGCCGACGACAGCAGCTTCGAGCGCATCCGCATGGGCTTCTCCGGTGGTCAGCTTAAGGCCATGGTGTTGCACGACAACTTCGGCCAGACCACGTCCCTGAACTTTCTGCAGATGGAGCGCAATCCGTCCCTGGATGCCGGGTTGTTCCGCTTCGTGCCACCCAAGGGCGCGGACGTGGTTGGCGACTAGCCGGCAAAGCCCATGGCTGACCTGTTCGATACGCTTGATCCGCCGCGCCAACCCCTGGCGGAGGCGATGCGGCCGCAGACCATTGCCGACGTGATCGGCCAAAAGCATCTGCTCGGCCCGGGCAAGCCCCTGGCCCTGGCCTTCCAGTCCGGCAAACTGCACTCCATGATTCTGTGGGGGCCGCCGGGGGTGGGCAAGACCACCCTGGCCCGCCTGATGGCGCGTGCCTTCGATGCGGAGTTTGCCTCCCTCTCCGCCGTGTTTTCCGGCGTCAAGGACATCCGCGAGGCCATTGCCCGCGCCGAGGCCGAGCGCAGCCGCGGGCGTCACACCATCCTCTTCGTGGATGAGGTGCATCGCTTCAACAAGGCCCAGCAGGACGCCTTTCTGCCCTACGTGGAGCAGGGCCTGGTCACCCTGATCGGCGCCACCACCGAGAATCCGTCCTTCGAGGTGAACTCGGCCCTGCTGTCCCGGGCGGCGGTGTATGTGCTGGAGTCCCTCAGCCAGGCGGAGCTAAGCGAGCTGTTCGAGCGTGCGCGGCATGTGGCTTGTCCAGACTTGGGTTTCGAGGACGATGCCCGTGATCGCCTGACCGGCTTTGCCGATGGCGATGCCCGGCGCCTGCTCAATCTGGTGGAACAGGTGACCACGGCGGCCACCACGGCCGGGCTTAATCCGGTGACGCCAGCCTTCATCGACGAAGCCCTGTCACGCAACCTGAGGCGTTTCGACAAGGGCGGCGAGGCCTTTTACGACCAGATCTCGGCGCTCCACAAGTCCATCCGCGGTTCGGACCCGGATGCTGCTCTTTATTGGTTGTGCCGCATGCTCGACGGTGGAGCTGAGCCTCTGTACATGGGGCGGAGGCTGGTGCGCATGGCCATCGAGGATATCGGCCTGGCTGACCCCCGTGCATTGGAAATCTGCCTCAACGCCTGTGCCACCTTCGAGCGTCTCGGCTCACCGGAAGGCGAGCTGGCGCTGGCCCAGGCGGCGGTCTTCCTGGCCTGCGCGGCCAAATCGAACGCGGTTTACAAGGCGTATAATGCAGCGCGTCAATTCGTGAAGCAGGACGTATCCCGGCAAGTGCCGATTCACCTGCGCAACGCGCCCACAAAGCTGATGAAGGAGCTGGGCTACGGCAAGGCCTACCGCTATGCCCATGACGAGCCCGATGGCTACGCCGCTGGCGAAACCTATCTGCCGGATGGCATGGAAAGGCCAGACTGGTACCAGCCCGTCGGTCGGGGCCTTGAGGCCAGGATTGCAGAGAAACTTGAGCGGCTGCGGGCTCTCGACCGGGAATACCACGAAGGCGAGAGCCGGCAGTCCGGCGGGAAGTTCAGTGCTGCTCGTGGGGGAGGGGATGGGCCGCAATGAAGCGGGCGCAGGCGTCACGGAAACGCTTGGCCTTGGCCCGATCGCCGCGCTCTTCGGCGGCATCCACCAGATCAAGCATGAACTGGGTCAGCATCAAGGTGCCTTCGCGGGTCTGGACAAGCCCGCAGGCGATCTGGGCTGCCGCGGCATCAGGGATGTCATGGTGCTCGGCAATGATGGCGACGTCTTCGTCGGTCAGGTCGCAGTAATCCAGGCAGTCACGGATGGACAACATCGGGGTCTCCTTCGGTGGTCGCATTGGAATGGCGCATCTGATGAGCGCCTCTTTACAATTGTGACCTGTGAGTGTGTGAAATCAAGAAAAGTTTCCGCCTTTTGGTGCTATTAACTTCTTGATTTCTATTGTTTCTGATATGCCATGCGCAGGACGCATGCTGCAATGCAATATAACCGAAAAGCGGTGGTCGCGCATTAGCAATTTCCGGACCGCTGCCGTTTCGATAAGCTAATTTTCTGATTTGAATAGGGATTGTCATGCTTGATGTGCAACTGCTGCGTACCCGTCTGGACTTTGTTGCGGAGCGGCTGGCGACGCGGGGAATGAGCCTCGATGTGGCGGCCTTTCAGGCTCTCGAGGACGAGCGCAAATCCCGTCAGACCCGTACCCAGGAGCTCCAGTCCCGACGCAATACCCTGTCCAAACAGGTCGGGCAGCTCAAGGGCAAGGGTGAAGATGCATCGGCCGTCCTGGCCGAGGTTGCCGGCATTGGCGATGAGCTCAAGGCCAACGAGGTGGCGCTGGCAGAGCTGCTGGAGCGCTTCAACGCCTTTGTGGCTGGCCTGCCCAACCTGCCCCACGACAGCGTTCCCGTCGGCAAGTCGGAAACCGACAACGTTGAAGTCAGCCGCTGGGGCAGTGTGCCCAGCTTCGACTTCGAAGTGCGTGACCACGTGGACATCGGCACCCGCCTGGGCGGGCTGGACTTCGAGACCGCGGTCAAGATCTCCGGCGCCCGCTTCACCCTGATGAAGGGCGGGCTGGCCCGCCTGCACCGGGCCCTTGCCCAGTTCATGCTCGACACCCACACCGCCGAACACGGCTACACCGAGCTCTATGCGCCTTATCTGGTCAACGCCGAGAGCATGTACGGCACCGGCCAGTTGCCCAAGTTCGAGGAAGACCTCTTCGCCGTGCCCAAGGCCGATGGCAGCAAGTTTTACCTGATCCCCACCGCCGAGGTGCCCGTCACCAACATCGTCCGTGACGAGATCGTGCCGGCCGAATCCCTGCCGATGAAGTTCGTCTGCCATACCCCGTGCTTCCGTTCCGAAGCCGGTAGCTATGGCCGTGACACCCGCGGCATGATCCGCCAGCACCAGTTTGACAAGGTCGAGCTCGTCCGCATCGAGCGCCCCGAGAACGCCTGGGATGCCCTGGAAGAACTCACCGGCCACGCCGAGGCCATCCTGCAGAAGCTGGAACTGCCGTATCGCAAGATCGTGTTGTGCTCCGGTGACATGGGCTTCGGTGCTGCCAAAACCTACGACCTGGAAGTCTGGCTGCCGGCCCAGAACACCTACCGGGAGATCTCCTCCTGCTCGTGCTTCGAGAGCTTCCAGGCCCGCCGCATGCAGGCCCGTTTCAAGAACGCCCAAGGCAAGAACGAATCCCTCGCCACCCTCAATGGCTCCGGCCTTGCGGTGGGGCGGACCCTGGTGGCGGTGCTCGAGAATTATCAGCAGGCTGACGGCTCGGTGCGCGTACCTGCCGTGCTGCAGCCCTATATGGGCGGTATCGCCGTGCTCCAGGCACCTCTGTGATGTAACGCGGGAGCCGGGGCAGGCGCTGTCCCGGTTCTCAATCCATCAGATTTTATGTATATTAGAAAGCTCTAATTTATTTCGGAGCTTTCACCATGAGCAGCAAGTCCTTCGTCCAGATCACCGGAGACCTCAACAAGGGGCTCAAGGCCCTGCATGCCGAGATTCCCGAAACCATGAAGGGCTTCTCCAGCATGGCCAAGGAGGCGATGAAGGAGGGTTCCCTGTCCGCTCTGCACAAGGAGCTCATCGCCCTTGCCATTGGTGTCTCTGCGCGCTGTGATGGTTGCATCGGCTTCCACGTCAAGGCCCTGATCCGTCTTGGTGTCACCCGCGAGCAGCTCATGGAAACCCTGGGGATCTGCACCTACATGGGCGGCGGCCCCAGCCTCATGTATGCCGCCGAAGCGGTGCGTGCCTACGACGAGTTTACTGCCGGTGTAGCCAAGCCCGCCGAATGACTGGCATTTCCCGGGAATTGATATATAATCGCGGGCTTCGATCAGCCGACAGCGTCTGCTGAAAGCCAGGCACCAGGAGAGGTGGCAGAGTGGTCGAATGCGCCGGACTCGAAATCCGGTATACGGTTCTCCGTATCGAGGGTTCGAATCCCTCCTTCTCCGCCAGTTGAAAAAGCCCTTGAGAAATCAAGGGCTTTTTTGCATTTAGCTGACCTTTCTCAGTGTGGCGTGTCAGCCAGCACGGCGGAGCCTGTGGGGGGCGAATGAATTCGGCCCCACGGGCTCTCCGGTCGGCATCCTCGCCTCCGGAAAACCCGTTCCGCTTCAACCGGCTTGCCGATCCGTCTCCTGCTCACGCAGCACATTATCCGATATTTTCATTCGGAATATCCGAATTGACTTCCGTGTTCGTTTGAATACAATTGTGTTCAATGTGACATGGGCATGGGGTGGCGTATGAGTCAAGCGGGTGGAATGGAGCCGATCTCCGCGCGTATTCCGGGTGATCTGTATCTGTGGCTGGCGCAGCTGCGCGTCGATGGCGCCATGACCAACAGCGACAAGCTGCGTGTATTGCTCGGTCAGCTCAAGCGCCAGCACGACGGCGCGCTCGACTATGCCGCAGCCCATGCCTGGGCGCGGGAGCTTACGGGGCAGTTGCGGGAGTCCCTGGTTGTGTTGGAGGGGCAGGGGGAGACGCACTCGGAGGTTCTGGGCGCCATCCTGGATTTCACGACGGCCGCCCTGGCCTCCATCGTCAGTCAGGCCCCGAAAGATGCCAGCCAGGCTGCCAGGCTCGAAGAGACGCTCGTCCGAAGGAGCTTTGCGCTGTCCGAGACCTTGCTGCGACAGGCCGTCACGGCCTCGGCCGCTGCGCACGATCCCGAGGTCATCCGGCGCCATGTGGCCACTACGGTCGAAATTGCGATGAGTCTTCCCCTCAAGAAAGGAGCCTGAGATGGCTGATTCCCTGAAAACCCGTGTTGGTCGTGTGATTGCCGGAGGTGTGCATGCCTTGCTGGATCGCCTGGAAGATCAGGCCCCCGAGGCCGTGATGGAGCAGGCCCTGCGTGACGCGGACAGCGTGATCGACGATGTGCGCCACGAGCTTGGGATCGTCGCTGCGAACCGTCATCTGTCCCAGCAGCAGCATGCCAGCCTGAATGGTCAGCATGCCCGTCTGGCCGAGCAGATCGACCAGGCCATGGCGCAGGGCCGCGACGAACTCGTTCGTGCTGCGGTGGCGCGGCAACTCGATATCGAGGCGCAACTGCCGGTGCTTGAGAACACCTTGTCAGAGCATGTCCTGCAGGAGCGCGAGTTGCAGGGTTTCGTCGCTGCCCTGTTGGCCAAGAAGCGCGAGATGGCAGACGCGCTTTCGGAATTCCGCAAGAGCCGCGCCGCGGCGGTGCGTGCATCCAGCAGTGATGCCGGTGCCGGTGCAGAGCAGCGCATTGGTGCGGTGACGGATGCCTTTGATCGCCTTTATGAGCGTCAGACCGGACTTACTGCCACCACCCGAAGCGGCAATCTGCAACAGGCCGCGCAGCTCAAGGAGCTCGACGAACTCGTGCGTGACAACAAGATCGCCGAGCGTATCGCCCAGCTCAAGGCAGGCCGGGCGTGAATCTCTTCGCTGCAGAGCAAAACCTGCCGTTCGGTATCGCCTTTGCCTTGATCATCGGCATTGGTCTGCTTGAGGGGATCGGCATGCTGATCTCTCTCAGCCCGAGCAACCTGCTGGACGACCTTATCCCCGATTTCGACGGCGACGGCGGGCTCGATCGCGTGCTGGGCTGGCTGCACCTGGGCAAGGTGCCTGCGTTGGTCCTGCTATTGCTCTTCCTGCTGGGATACACCTTGTTTGGTTATGGCCTGCAGATGGTGGCCCGTGGGCTGTTCGGCAGTTACTTGCCAGCCTGGATAGCAGGTGTGCTGGCGGTGCCATCCGGCCTGGCAACCGTGCGTGGCCTGGGTGCGCTCGTGGCGCACATCATCCCCCGGGACGAGACGAGCAGTGTCAGTGAGCAGACCCTGATCGGACGTGTCGGCGTGATCGTGGGGGGCACGGCCCGGCGAGGGCTGGCAGCCCAGGCCCGCGTCAGGGACAGCCATGGCCGATCCCACTACCTGATGGTCGAGCCGGACCTGGACGACGATGTACTGGAAGACGGGACGCAGGTGCTCATCGTGAGCAAGGCGGGTGCGTTCCATCGCTGCATTGCCAATCCCCATCCCACCCTGATGTAGCCGGCGCCGGTGGGCGTTGCAACCAATTCAAACCTCCAAGGAACACTCTCAAATGACCAACTTGATTGAAATGCTGGGTTTGGCAGGCATTGTGCTGATCGCACTGCTCGCCATCGGCATCGTTTTTGCGCGCCTGTACAAACGCTCGACCAAGGAAACCGCGTTCGTGCGGACGGGCCTGGGTGGGCAGAAAGTCATCATGGACGGCGGCGCCATCGTGCTGCCGGTGTTCCATGAGCGTGTGCTCGTCAACATGAACACCTTGAAGCTTGAAGTGCTTCGACGGGAGCGGGAGAGTCTGATCACCAAGGACCGCATGCGGGTGGATGTGACCGCAGCCTTCTTCGTTCGGGTCAAGCAGACTGAAGAGTCGATCAGCATTGCGGCGCAAACACTGGGTGCGCGTACGATGAGTCCCGAAGAGTTGAAGACCCTGGTCGAAGACAAGTTTGTGGATTCACTACGTGCCACGGCTGCCACCATGACCATCCAGGAGTTACAGGACAAGCGCCGGGATTTTGTGCAGGCTGTCCAGAACGCGGTGGCGGAAGACCTGGAGAAGAACGGCCTTGAGTTGGAGTCCGTGTCCCTGACCAGTCTGGATCAGACCGACAAGCAGTTCTTCAACCCCAACAACGCCTTCGACGCCGAGGGCCTGACGCGCCTCACCGAGCAGACCGAGGCTCGGCGCAAACAGCGCAATGACGTGGAGCAGGACACGGAAGTCCTGGTCCGCACCAAGAACCTGGAAGCGACGCGCCTGAAGCTCACCATCGAGAAGGACGAGGAGTTTGCGTCCCTCTCGCAAAAGCGCGAGATCGAGAACAGCCGCGCCGAGCAGGCCGCCTTGATTGCCACCCAGCAGGCCGAACGCAACCGGGAGGCGGAAGCGGCCAAGATCAACGCGGAATTGCAGGTCAGCCAGAAGCGCATCGAATCGGAGCGTGAGATCAAGGCCGCCGAGATCGACAAGAATCTGGCGATCCAGACACGTGAGATCGACAAGAACCTCGCGGTTCAGACCCGGGAGATCGAGCTCGAACGCAAGACCGAGATGCAAAGGGCCGAACAGCGCAAGCAGGTCGAAATTGCCCGGCAGGATACCCAGATCGCGATTGCGACCAAGTCCCGCGAGCAGTCCGATGCCGACGCGGCCGCCAACCTGGCCCGGGCCGAGGCAGTGAAGGCCGAGGAACTGGTCAATACCGCCCGTCAGGTGGCCGTGGCCGAACGGGAGAAGAGCATCCAGCTGATCGAAGCATCGAAGGAAGCCGAACAGAGCGCCATCGCTATCAAGGTGTCAGCCTCCGCCGAGAAGGAGGCCGCCCTCGACCGCGCCGATGCCATCACCATCGAAGCCACGGCCCGCCAGGCTGCAGCCCTGGCGGAGGCCGCCGGCAAGCGGGCCATCAACGAGGCACTCAATACCCTGTCGGCGGCGCAGGTGGACCTTCAGGTGCGCACCCTGCTGCTTCAGCAGTTGCCCAACATCCTCGAGCAGGCCGTGCGACCGATGGAGAAGATCGATTCGATCCGCATCTTCCAGGTCAGCGGCGTGCCCGGCGCACAGGGGGGCACGTCCGCTACCCCGGGCGCGGGTGGCGCGGGTGGGGCCACGTTTCCGGAACAGGTGATGAACTCGGCGCTCCAGTACCAGCTGGCCAAGCCGATTGTGGATGCGGTCATGAAGGACGCGGGGCTCTCCAACGAAGGCATCACCGGGATCGCCCAGGCCCTGGGCGGAATGCTGGTTAAGCCGGAGGAGGCGGAAGGAGCGACGCAGGCCGTGAATGCCTGATCCACGCCCCAGATCCCGATAAATCCAAAGCCCGCGTTAGCGGGCTTTTGATTTCGGGCTTACTTTTCCATCTTCCAGTCCGGGGCATAGGCCTGCAGCCACTGCTCCAGCATCAGGATGATCCATACCATCTCGCCGTAGTAGCCCGGGCTTTCGGGCAGCCACTTTTCGTGCAGCTCGCGGATGAAGGCCGGGCGGATCACGCCGCGGGCGGCGAAGGCTTCCAGGTTGTCCTTGGCCAGCTTGCTGAGGCCCGGGTGCTTGACCGCCCAGATGCCGAAGGGCAGGCCGAAGCCGTGCTTCTTCTTGGTGATGATCTCGTCGGGCAGGAAGCCGCGCAGTGCTTCCTTGAACAGCCAGCGCAGCTTGAGGCCCTTGAGCTTCCACTCGGTGGGCAGCGTCAGGGAATAGTCGAGCAGCTCGTCCGAGAGGAAGGGGAAGCCCACATCCACCCCGGCCAGGCGGGTGGTGCCGATGACCTTGGGCAGGTCGTTGTCGGCCAGGGTGTATTTCCAGTCGAAAGCCAGCATGCGATTGACCAGGCTGGCGTTCTTCACTTCGGCCCAGGTGGCGCGTTGCAGCTTGCCGGGTTCGTCGGTGTCGATGCGCCGGCAGAAGCCCGGCTCGAAGACGGTGTCGATGCCCAGGCGGTGCAGCAGGTTGTACATTTCCATGCGGTCGGGCATGGGCACGCTGGCCTGTTCGACGTAGCTGACACCCTTCTTGACCAGCGGGATGCTGCCCAGGCCAGGGAGGCCGGAAATCGGCTCGACCACTGTGTTGCGCAGCAGGGCAGGGATGGTTTCGTACCAGCCGAAGACCTTCTGCTTGGCATAACGGGAGTTGCCGCCGAAGAGCTCGTCGCCGCCGTCACCGGCGAGCAGTTTGGTGATGCCGTCGGCGCGGGCGCGGCTGGCGCAGATCCAGGCGGGCACGGCGGAGGAGTTGCCGAAGGGTTGATCGTAGCTGCGGGCCACGAGGGGGATGCCTTCGAGCAGGTCTTCCGGGGTGACGTAGTACTCGTGGTGGTCGGTCTTGAAATGCTTGGCGGCAATGCGCGCGTACTCCATTTCGTCGTAGCCGGTGGCATCGAAGCCCATGGAGTAGGTGCGGGCCGGGGCGCCGCCTACTTCGCAGAGCATGCCCGATACGGTGGAGCTGTCGGTGCCCCCGGAGAGGAAGGAGCCGGTGTTGGGGCCGGCGTATTCGTTCCTGACCGATTCGCGGACGATGTCGAGGAAGCGGCCCTTGGCTTCGGAGAGGCTGATCCCCGGGGATTCCGTGAATTCCGGCGTCCAGTGCTTGGCGATGCGCGCCTGGCCACCGTTCCATTGCAGCAGGCTGGCCGGCGGCAGGCGCAGGACTTCCTGGAAGATGGTGAGGGGCGACGGAATGACGTGGAAGTACAGATAGTCGAAGATCGTCTGCGGGCTGATGCTGCGCTTTTCGAGGGGAACGCCGTCGGCACGGTCGGCGAAGGCGAACTCGCCGTTCTCATGGCCGTAGCACCAGGGGTCGGTGTCGAAGCGGTCGTTGAACAGGGACACGGTGTTGCTGCGGGTGTCGATGAAGGCGACAGCAAAGCGCCCCTTGACCCCATCGACGACCTTGACGCCGAGCTTCTCGAAGCGTTCCAGCCAGGCTGCTGCGCCCCGTGCGGTCGCCTCGGGAAAGCGCGGTGCCCCCCGGTTGATGCACAGGATGCCATTGCGTTCGGCGAAGTCGGCGGGCTTGCGGGCGTTCAGCCGGCCACCGGCCCAGGTGCAGGACCAGCCGTCAGGGGACGACTGGATGGCAAGGTCCGGGGAGACACCGCTCTTCGGCGCCGTCAGGCGGGCGTGGATCAAGGTTGTGCTTTCCAAAACCGACTCCATTCATTCATTGATTCACGGCACATTGCTGCGCTGCCCGGTGGGCAATCGGACCGTCAGGCTTTCTGCGTGGCGTGGATATGGTTGTCAGTGCGTAGTGGCTTGCCACGGAGGTAGCGCACTCAGCACCCGTCGCTCACACCAGGACTTCAACCAGATCCGGATGGCTCAGGAAGCCGCGCGGGCTGGCGCTGGCGCCGTAGGCGCCGGACTGGAAGACGACGACCAGATCACCGGGCCCGGCCTCGGGCAGGTTCATGCGGTCGCCGAGGATGTCCAGCGGGGTACACAGGGGGCCGACCACGGATACGGCTTCGCCCGCCGGTGCGTCCATGCGGTTGCCGATGGCGACAGGGTAGTTCTTGCGGATGACCTGGCCGAAATTGCCCGAGGCCGACAGGTGGTGGTGCAGGCCGCCGTTGGTGACCAGGAAGGTGTGGCCGCGGGAGACCTTGCGATCGACGATGCGGCACACATACACGCCCGCTTCGCCGACGAAGTAGCGACCCAGTTCGATGACGATCTCGGCCTGGGGCAGTTTCTCGCGGGCTTCCTGCTGGATGGCGGCAAGATTGGCGCCGATGCTGGACAGGTCGATGCGCTGCTCGCCAGGGAAATAGGGAATGCCGAAGCCGCCGCCCAGGTTGAGGAACCTGACCGGTGAGGGGGCTGCCTCGGACAGGCGCAGGGCCAGCTCGAAACACTTGCGCTGGGCCTCGACGATGGCTTCGGGGCGCAGGTTCTGGGAGCCTGCAAACAGGTGGAAACCTTCGAAGGCGAGGCCGGCCTTGCCGATTTCGGCGAGGAGCTCGGGCACCTGTTCGGCGTCCACGCCGAACTGCTTGGGCCCGCCGCTCATCTTCATGCCGGAGCTCTTTAGCTCGAAGTCGGGATTGACGCGTACGGCGACCCGCGCCGTCCAGCCGGTTTCCCGCTGGATGGCGGCCAGCACGCCGACTTCGCGGAAGGACTCGATGTTGATGAGAATGCCGGAGGCGACGGCCTTGCGCAGCTCGTCGTCACCCTTGCCAGGGCCGGCAAAGCTGATTTCGTGGGGGTCGGCGCCACTGTCCAGGGCGACGTTGAGCTCCAGCGCCGAGGCCACGTCGATGCCATCCACCAGGCGGGCCATGTGGTTCACCACTGCCGGCATCGGGTTGGCCTTCATGGCGTAGTGCAGCTTGATGCCGGCTGGCAGGGCGGCGCGCAGATCGGCCACGCGGCGCGTCAGCAGCGCACGGTCATAGGCGTAGAAGGGGGTCTGGCCAACACGGGCGGCGAGGCGGGTCAGGGGAATGCCGCCGACCAGCAGCTCGTTGCCCTGGACCGGGAACTGGTCGGTGGAGGCATGGACCGGCTTCTCGCGGATGATGTCGCTCATTGCTGCACCTTGTGCTGATTCTCGAATTCGGTGGAAAGGGTCTTGCGGTCGATCTTGCCGTTGGGGTTGCGGGGCAGGGGGCCGTCCCGTACTTCGATCACCGAGGGCACCATGTAGGCCGGCATGCGCTGCTTGCACTCGGTCAGCAGGGTTGCGCTGTCGAGGGGCGCGCCGTCCTTGCCGGTGGCGATCACGCAGATGGAATGGCCGAGGGCCGGGTGGGGCACGCCGAAGGCGACGCACTCGCCCACCAGCTGGGTGCTGTAGAGGATCTCCTCGACTTCGGTGGGGCTGACCCGGTAGCCGGATGTCTTCATCATCTCGTCGCGGCGCCCGATGAAGTACAGATAGCCTTCCTCGTCACGGCGCACGGTGTCGCCGGAGAACACGGCGATCTCGGGCAGCACGAAGCCGCTCTGCCGGCCTGGCGCGGTGGCCGGCAGGGGTTTGAAGCGCTCGGCGGTCTTCTCCACATCGTTCCAGTAGCCCATGGCCACGTGGGCGCCGCGCTGGACCAGCTCGCCCGGTTCGTTCGGGGCGCATTCGGTACCGTCATCACGCAGCACCAGCACTTCGGCGTTGGGGATGGCCTTGCCGATGGAGTCGGGGCGGGTATCCACCTGGTCGGGGGGCAAGTAGGTGGCGCGGAAGGCCTCGGTGAGACCGTACATCAGGAAGGGCTGGGTGCGTGGCAGGTGGGCGCGCAGGGCCTTGAGGGTTTCCAGAGGCATGCGCCCGCCGGTGTTGGCGAAGTAGCGCAGATGGTCGGTGACCGTCTCGGGCCACTTGAGCTGGGCGAGCTGGATGTACAGGGGCGGCACGGCGGTGAGGCCGGTGACCTTCTCCTTGACCATGGCCTTGAGAACGTCCTGGGGCAGCAGGTAGTTGAGCAACACCACCCGGGCGCCGGAATGGAAGGCCGTGGTGAGCTGCGAGAAGCCCGCGTCGAAGGACAGGGGCAGGGCTGCCAGCAGGGTGTCGTCCGGGTTGTTGCCCAGGTAGGAGGCGACGCTCTTGGCACCGGCCACCATGTTGCGGTGGGACAGCACCACGCCCTTGGGGCGACCGGTACTGCCGGAGGTGTACAGAATGGACAGCAGGTCGTTGTCGATGATGCGATGGCCTTTGCGCGGCGCGCTGGCCAGAAGGTCGGACCACTGATGCAGGCTGATCGAGCGCAGGCTTACCGGCTTGGTGAGCGGGCCGGTGAGGATCACCTGGCGCAGGTCATGACAATGATCCAGGGTCTCCGCCAGCAGGGGCAGGCGCTCGGGGGAGGTCACCAGCACCCGGGCGTTGCAGTCACGCAGGATGTGGCCGATCTGCTCGCCCTTGAGAATCGGATTGACCGGTACAAAGGCGCCCCCCGCGCGGGCGGTGCCGAAGCTCGCCACCACCATCTCGATGCGTTTGTCCAGAAAGATGCCCACACGCTCACCCCGGTCGAGCCCGAGCTCGATCAGCCCGGAGGCAAAGCCGGTGACCTGGGCGTCCAGGTCCTGGTAGCTGAGGGTCGTTGCCCCGGCGGTCAGCGCGGCGGAGTCCGGATTGCGCGCGGCGGAGGCGGAGATGAGTTCGTGGAGGAGAGTCGTAGTGTGCATGGGGCTGGAATGAATTCTTCGAACCGGTTTGGCGGGCAAAACCACTGTTTGACTGCGGCCGCCAGTCTATCTGAGCTTCATGACCGAATACGCGTGATGGATCACAGCCGGGGTCATTCCGTGCTTCAGGCGGGCAGGCTGTCGAGCAATCTGGCCAGCTCGGCGGTGCGCGACCGGCGTGAACAGGTGTCGGCAAGCTGGCGTTCGATACCCTGGAGGGTGCCATCCTTCCAGCGGCCGATGATCGAGTTGAGCATGCTGCGGATCTGCCCGGCATCGGTGATGTCGGCGATCCACGGGGCCTGCAGCGTGTTCAGGGTGCCCGCCGTGTTGCCGGCAAAATCGGTGAGGGCGATGATGGGCTTGCCGGCGCGGGCGTATTCGTAGAGCTTGGCCGGGATCTGCTTGTTGCAGGCAGCGGCCTGGAACAGCAAAAGGCCGTCGGCGCGCATCATTTCCTGGAGGGCGATGCGGTAGGCAACCACGGGCTCGATCACCACGATGTCGTCGATGCCGTATTCGGCCAGCAGCTTGCGGTAGTAATCGTCGGTGCCAGTGGCCCGCAGGATGATGCGCAATCCTGCCGCGGAAACCTCGCCGGCAGCCTTCATGGCCTGTAGCGCCGCAAAGAAGGCGCGCGGGTCGCGCTCGGCGGGGTAAAGCACCCCGCTGTGCACCAGCACCATCTGGCCGTCGTTGCCCAGGGGGCGGGTGTCCAGGCCCCGCTCGGCGTCGCGGAAGTTGTCCTCGTCAAAGCCGTTCTCGATCACTGTCCAGCAGCTTGCCGGCTTGTCGGGGTAGCGCTCGGCGTACATGTCCCGGGTGGCGCGGGTGGTGAAGATGGCGCGGCTGCAGGCGCCGATGAGCCGGGATTCGAGGCGCCGGTGGATTTTCCAGGTGCTGGGGTTGACCGGGTAGCCGGGCTCGGTCATGCCGTCCCGGAAGTCGAGGACCAGGGGTAGGCCCGACAGCTTGTGCAGGGTCAGGCCGATCATCGGTGCAGTGGCGATGGGGAATGTGGCAAAAATCGCCCGGGGTTTGTGGCGGCGGATCAGCTGCAGCCCGCGGATCACCCCCATCGGCCACCAGCTCACCCAGCGGTCGGGTTGGGCCATCCAGCGCAGATAGCGGCCCTTGAGGGACAGGTGCCGGGCGGTGTCCAGGCCGAAGGCACGCTCCACCACCATGCCGCTGGGTATCTCGTCCATCTGGTCGTTGCTGACCGCCTCGTAGGCCCGCGGGGAAATGGTCAGGATCATCGGTTCCCACTTGTGGTCCCGCAAGTATTCCGAGAACTTCAGGGTTCGCTGGATACCACTGCTCGCCTTCACGGGCGGGTAATGGTAGGCGATCATCAGCACGCGCTTGTCGTTCATGAACACTCTGTACCCGGGTCGCCGGCCCGGCCAGGCGTGGTAGGTCGACGGATGCCGGGAAATTTATTCTGAATTGAGGCGCGGAGTTTAACCGACACCCTTCATATATTTTGCCAAATAGTGCTTCCGCCGGTCATTGTCTGTGGCGCGGTGCAGCAAGGCTCAGTATAGGGCGGGAGTCGGCCGACAGGCTGACGTGAAACCAGGGGGCTGCGCTGATGAAGCTGAGCTGCAGAGGGCCGATGCACAGGAATGTGGCGCTGCACAATCTGTCGATTCCCAGTCGGCCGTGGGCGGCCAGGGAGGTCGGATTGAACGCGGAAATGCGCGACATGCTCCAGCGAATCCCGCGGGCACTCAGATGAGCGTTGGCGGCATCCCAGAGACGGGCGAAAGTACGCCCGATGCGGTGCTTGGGCTCCACATGGACGTCGTAGTCCCATACGCAGGCGTCTGAATCGGCCAGCTCGTAGCGGCAGCGCACTTCATCCTCGTCGTAGGCGCCGTAGGCCAGCCACAGAAAACCGGTGAATTCGTCGCCTGAGCGGGCCACGAAGCACTGAGCCTTGTCCCGCATTCGCCTGGCGATGACTTCCGGCGGGCGGGGGAAGCGGGGAATCAGCGGGTCGTCCGGGGTGAGCTCGACGATCGGGTTCTTTGCCGACGGGCGGCATGCAGCCGCTCCATGGATGGGTTGGGCAACCAGGTAATAGCGGACCAGGCGGGCATGACCGAGGCTCCCTCTGTTCAGCAGCAGGCTCAGGTAATAGAGGCTGCCATCAAGGGCGCCCAGCTGGTCGTAGGTGTTGCGGATGCGTTGAAAAGGCATGGTCGGGTGAGGCCAGTGAAGCGAGACTGCCGGGAGCCGGCAGGCGCGAAAGGTAACCGCTAGGCGTGACCACACACTGTGGGAAAGTGCAAAACAAGGATAATTCGAGCTGATTGCTCTCAGTGCCGCTGCTCTGCAACGTACTTCACGGTCCCCCGAAGGTGCGTGTCGCATATAATGCAATGATATCAAGCTTGCCCTCTCTGGCGCTGTCCGGGGTGTGCTCGCGTCTGCATACTAGGATTTTCCCGACTGGAGTCTGCTTTTGGATACGAAGAACGAAGTGTTGTCGATTCTCGACGAAGTCTTGAGTCTGGGTGGTGCTGCTTCCCGGTTCGAGTTGGATACCCCGCTGCTGGGTGCCCTGCCTGATCTTGACTCCATGGCGGTTGTCGGTCTGATCAACATGATGGAAGAGCGCTTCGGCTTCATCGTGGAAGACGACGAAATTGACGGATCCACGTTTGCAACCGTGGGTTCGCTCGTCGATTTCGTGAACGGAAAGCTCGCCTGAGTGGCTGCTGACACGCCCCGGCGGGAGGCGTTCTTCCTCCCGGGCGGGGTGACGGCAGGAGGTCGCTTCTGCCTGGTGACTCGCGCTGAAGTACCCAAGGGTACGCTCGTCTTTGCTCATGCCTTCGCCGAGGAGATGAACAAGTCCCGGCGTATGGTGGCGCTCGCAGCCACGGCTTTTGCCGCACATGGCTGGAATACCCTTCAGGTGGATTTCACCGGTTGTGGTGACAGCGACGGTGATTTCGGCGACGCCAGCTGGGCGGCCTGGAATGGGGATCTTCAGGATGCCTGGCGCTGGGCCGAGGCGCATCTCTCCGGTCCGCTGGCCCTGTGGAGCCTGCGCAGTGGCGCGCTGGTGCTGTCCGACTGGCTGCGTTCAAGTGGCGTCATTGCTCCCTTGCTGCTGTGGCAGCCCGTAGCCAACGGACGTCAGCACCTCACCCAGTTCCTGCGCCTCAAGGCTGCCGGCGAAATGCTCGCCGATGCGGACGCCAAAGCTTCCATGGAAGCCATCCGTGGCAGCCTGCAGGCCGGTGAAGCCGTGGACATCGCCGGTTACCGCCTGTCTGGCGCCCTGGCCAGTGGCATGGAAGCCGCCACCCTGGCGCTGCCGGCCGCTTATGGGGCGCCGGTGGCCGCTTTCGAAGTGGGTCCCCCTGATCGTACCGAGGTCTCTCCGGCCCTTCGGATGTTGGTGGAGCGCTGGTCCAAGGCTGGCGTGCAGGTGCGCGCCGAGGCAGTGGTGGGCCCGGCTTTCTGGCAAACCCAGGAAATCGAGCTGTGCCCCGCCTTGATCGAGGCCTCCGTGAAGGCGCTGGAGGGTTTTTCATGACCGCCGAACCGCGTCTCCGGCAGGACTGTGCCGTATTTTTCGATTGCGCCGGAGAGTCTCTGTTGGGGATTGTTTCGGTGCCTGAGGCAGCAGCCGAAACCGGTGTGCTCGTTATCGTTGGCGGGCCCCAGTACCGGGCCGGTGCCCACCGCCAGTTTGTCTTGTTGGCTCGTCATCTGGCCGAGCAGGGTGTCCCCTGCATGCGTTTTGATTACCGTGGTATGGGCGATTCAACCGGCGCCACGCGGGATTTCGAGTCTGTCAGTGAAGATGTGGACGCGGCCATCGGTGCCTTCCTGAAGGCATGTCCGGGTTTGCGCCAAGTGGTGCTTTGGGGGCTGTGCGACGGTGCCAGCGCCGTGTGTCTGTACCCGGCTCACAAGGATCCGCGGGTTGCCGCGGCAGTGCTGCTGAATCCGTGGGTGCATTCCCAGGCGGGTAAGGCAAAGGTCATCCTCAAGCACTACTACCTGCAGCGCATTGCCGATCCGTCCTTCTGGAAGAAGCTCGGCAGCGGAAAAGTGAGCTTTCTCCAGTCCTTCGGCAGCCTGTTTTCCGTTGTTCGTGCAGCAAGGCGCAAGGCGCCTGCCGATGCCTCTGTGGATGTTGTCAGCGACGTCGGCAGCCCTTTCCCCGAGCGCATGGCCCGGGGGCTGCTAGGCCGCAAGGGCCCTCTGGCCATTTTCCTGAGTGGGCGTGACTATGTGGCGCGGGAGTTCGACGACGCCTGCAAATCGAGTCCTGAATGGCGCAGGGTGCTGGAGCGTTCCGACCTGGAGATCACCCGTTTTGCGGATGCGGACCACAGTTTCTCCGATCCCGGAGAAACCCGGGCTGTTGCCGAAGCCACCCATGCCTGGCTTAAGGCCAAGGGCTTGGTCCGCTGAGATCATCCATCGTGGTGCGTGAGAAGGCACCACGATGTCCTACAGTTCAGTGGGTCACGCCTTGCCCCAGACGCTTCAACTCGGGCACGCAGGAGCCGCAGTTGGTGCCGCATCTGGTGCGGGTTTGAAGGGATTCGAGGGATTCTCCGCTGCGGAACGCCGCTAGAATGTCGTCCTCGGCGACATCGAAGCAGTTGCAGATCACCTTGCCGCGGGCAGTCTGTGCCACCGGAGGCTGAGTCAGCGGGGCGAGTAACCACGGGCGTGCGGCGGCAACAGAGTGGCCCTGCATCACCATCTCGGTCAGCCATTCAGCCCCCTTGGTCTCTCCCGCCAGGCGTAAGGCGCTGAGGGTGTCGCCGGTCACCCTTGCCCGTTTTGTCACCCCCCTGCGATCGTCCTTATAGGACAGCACTTGGCCAGGGTCGTCCAGGGCCAGATCCCGGTCCAGTGCTTCAAGCATTGCCTGGGGGAACTCCTCGGCGCACGCCTTCAGCACCACCACCGGTGAATTGCGTCCCGATAGGGTCAGGCTGGCGTACGGAAAGTGCGGCAGCCAGCGGCGCAGCTTGTCCATCACATCCAGGGGGTTGGGTTGCAGGCGGCCGTCGGCATCCGGCTCCGAGCGGCGCATGGCCACCAGCGCCTTGCCAGCGGTGTACCTGGCGACCTGCACGGCTGCGTGCTTGAGTTCGGGCTGCTTGGAAACGGGGTCGAAGCTGCGGGGAAGCAGGACGTTGACGCCCTGGCCGCCCATGGTGTTGCCGCCCCAGTGCATGGGCAGGAAAGTCTGCCCCGGACGCAGCGTGGCCGATTCCATGACCTTCAGCACGACGGCGCCGCGCTTGCTCTTCACCTGCACCAGATCACCACCGGTCAGGCCGCGCCGCTCCATGTCGTCCTTGTGCATGTGCAGCAGCGGTTCGGCCTCGTGGCTGTAGAGGCGGGCGACCAGACCCGTGCGGCTCATTCCGTGCCACTGGTCGCGCAGGCGGCCGGTGTTGAGGTGCAGCGGGTAACGGGCGCTCGGCGATTCGGCCGTAATGCGGTGCTCGGTGACGACGAAGCGGGCCCGGCCCGAAGGTGTCGGGAAAACGCCATCCTCGTACAGCCGGACCTTGCCCTGGCTGGCGCCTTCCGGGAAGGGCCATTGCTGGGGGCCGGCGCTTTCAAGCAGGGCGTAGCTGAGGCCGGTGATGTCCAGATCGCGCCCGCGGGTGGACTCCCGGTGCTCGTTCCAGATCTGCTCGGGAGTGGTGTAGGGGAACATCCGCGCGGCAAGCTCGCCCTTGCCCAGGCGGATGCCCAGACGCCGGGCGAAATCCACCACGATCGCCCAATCGTGGCGGGCTTCGCCCGGCGCGGACACGGCGGCTCGGACGCGGCTGATGGCGCGCTCCGAGTTGGTGACGGTGCCGTCCTTCTCGCCCCAGGTGCTGGCGGGGAGCAGGAGGTCGGCGTAAGCACAGGTTTCGGTATGGCCGAAGGCTTCTTGGACGACGACGAATTCGGCCTTCTGCAGGGCGGCGTGAATCATGGCCTGGTCGGGCATCGACTGGGCCGGGTTGGTGCAGGCGATCCAGACCGCCTTGACCTCGCCGGATTGCAGCCCCTCGAACAGCTCCACGGCACTTCGGCCGGGCTTCTCCGGGACCTCGTCCACACCCCACAAGGCGGCAACTTCAGCCCGGTGCTGGGGATTGGCCATGTCCCGGTGAGCGGAGAGCAGGTTGGCAAGGCCACCCACCTCGCGTCCGCCCATGGCATTGGGCTGGCCGGTGAGGGAGAACGGCCCGGCACCAGGGCGGCCGATTTGGCCCGTGGCCAGGTGCAGGTTGATCAGCGCCGAGTTGTTGTGGGTGCCAAAGCTGTACTGATTCAGCCCCTGGCAATACATGGACATGGTTGCCGGGGAGGTGGCGAAGATCTGCGCCGCCGCCTCGATGGCTTTACGTTCCAGGCCACAGATGGCCGCAGCCATGCTTGGCGTGTACTCGCGGACAGCCTTCTTCAGGGCGTCGAAGCCCTCGGTGTGGGCATCAATGTACCCACGATCAACCCAGCCTTCCCACAGCATGACGTGGAGCATCGCGTTGTAGAGCGCGATGTCTGTGCCGGGCAACAGGGCCAGATGCAGATCGGCGGCCTCGGCCGTGTCGGTGCGGCGGGGGTCGATGACCACCAGCTTCATTTCCGGATTGGCCTTGCGGGCGTCTTCGACGCGCCGGAAGGCAATCGGGTGGGCGAAGGCGGTATTGCTGCCCGAGATGAACAGGGCGCCGGTGTGGGCGATGTCCTCGTAACTGCAGGGCGGTGCGTCGGCACCCAGACTCAGCTTGTAGCCGGCCACGGCGCTGGACATGCATAGACGGGAATTGGTATCGAGGTTGTTGGTGCCGATCAGGCCCTTCACCAGCTTGTTGAAGACGTAGTAGTCCTCTGTCAGCAACTGGCCGGCGCCATACACGGCGACGGCATCGGGGCCGTGCTCGGCAATGATGGCGGCGAAACGCTCGGCCGCGGCATCCAGGGCCACGTCCCAGCTCACCCGTTCGCGGGCCTGGCCGCGGTCGTTGCGCAGTTCGGGATACAGCGCGCGGGCGATCAGGGTTTCGGGGGCGCTGGACAGATGCAGGGTCGAACCCTTGGTGCACAGGCGGCCGAAGTTCGCTGGGTGCTTGGCGTCACCCTTGACGCCGACAATACGGCCAGCTTCATGTTCGATCACGACACCGCAGCCGACGCCGCAGTAACAACAGGTAGATCTGGTTTCAGCCATCACGACTCCTTTGTCTGTGGATAAAGCAAAGGATGTGCCATGCGGAAGAGGGGCGCTCTGGCGTCCTTTGGCGCTTTGTCCGCACCAAAGCGGGGTGCGCCGGTGCCGGGATGGTGCATTTCCGGCATGAGCGCACCATCATTGGGTCAAAGCGTGCCCGGCGCGGCTGATGCACCCAGGTGTGTTCCGGGCGGGAGCGGCAGATTGCCCTTCCCTGTCAGCCCAGGAGCGGCAAGCAGGTTGTGGTGGTAGCGGGGAGCCCCGCAAGCAGGCGGGGGACGCCTCGCCTGACGTGGTGCAGTTTCGTGCGGGCCAGTATGTGACGGGTGTCCGACTGGCAGCGTCTCGGGTAACTGGTGGAAACGTTGCTCGGGATGCAGAGCGTCAGAAGGTGGCTCCCCGGGTGCGGCTCAGGCGAAGATCTTCCATGCGCGGGCCGTGCGCGTGCCGAATATCTGCGGGTTCTGCGGCAACTGGTTGGTGGGTAGGTAGGCCGGGGTGATCTTCTTGAACCAGTCCTGGTAGGTGGCGCTGGTGGGCAGGGCAGCCAGGGCCTTCAGGGCGTAGTAGGTGAAGGCGCCGTAGGGGCGTCCGCGGAAGCTGGTGTCCCAGCTGAACTGGGTATCGGTACAGCCGGCCAGCAGCAGGTCACCCCCGCTGCGGGCGAGGCCACCCACGGCGGGCAGCCGGGCGGCCCTGGCGTCGGGCAGGTCTTCGGGCTTCATCCATGCCTCCGGCGGGAGGAAGCGGGCCCGGGGCATGCCGGGGTCGAGGTCAGTGTTGTCGCCCCGGGTGACGCTGCCGGAGTGGCAGCTGTCGGAGATTAGCAGCACGCGCACGCCAGCTGCCCGGTTGGTGAGGAGGGGCGCCAGCTCGTCGTCCAGCAGTACCTTGCCGGAGCCGATGTCCCAGGGGCACAGGCCTTCGTCACGGCCGTCGGGTTCGTCGCCGTTGCGGTCGGGTACCCAGGTGCCGTGGCCGGAATAGGTGATCACCACGGTGTCGCCCTTGGCGGCGCCACTCACCAGGCTGCCGATGCCGGCGACCATGGCGGCCTTGGTGGCCTGGGCGTCGATGAGCTTGCTGGCCGTGAAGCCCCGGGCGGTGAGGGTGGCGGCCCAGTCGTTGGCGTCATTGACGCAGCCTGACAGGTCGTTCTGGGTGCCGGGGTAGTCGTTGATGCCGATGCACAGCGCCTTCTTGCTCATGATCCGTCTCCCTCTCGTGTCCGCCTCCGGGGCTGCCGAGGCAGCCGGCGGGAGCGCTGGGGCCCGGCACGCGGCCGGGCTATGGAATATGGATTTAAGCACCCGGGCTTGAAAGGTCAACGGCTTCTGCATCGCGCCGCCCCTGCCGTTGTCAGCTGCGCGGCACCTGGCTGAGCTGGCGCAGGGCGGCGACCTGATCGAGGATCGGCTGGGGAACCGGCAGGCTGCCATCGAGCATGACCCGGATGAGAGCCGCGTTGGCCTGGATCTCCGGATCGTCGGGCTGGCCGTCGATGGGGGGCGCGCCCCCTTCTTCGGCGGGAAAGGCGACGTGGGCCTGGCCGTTGGCGAAGGCTTCGAGGCGCGGCCGCCGGCGGGGATTGGCGTAGGCTTCGCCCTCGGTGCCACGCAGCAGCAGGGCGACGCTACCCTGGGCCACGAGGTGGCCGTGCATACGCTCCAGATATTCGGGGTGGGTCACGGAGACGACGCGCACGCTGTGGCCGGGGGCCGGGTCGAGGAGCTTGGCCAGGGTGTGGGCGCTGTTGCGTACGCCCAGGCGCGGGCGCAGGGCCAGCAAGGGGTCGAGGCCGGGGGCCAGGGCGTCCAGGGGCAGGCAGGCGAGGTGGTTGCTGGCGAGGCGGGCTTCGGCGTCGGCAAGGCTGGCGGCCGGGGTGATACCGAGGGCTTCAAGGAGGGCAAAGGGGCTGACCCGGCTCTCGAAGTCGTGGCGGCCCTGGATCAGCACCGGAATTCCCTCGCGGGCCAGCAGCAGCGCCAGCAGGGGCATCAGGTTGGCCTGGCGGCGGGCGCCGTTGTAAGTGGGCAGCACCACCAGGCGCGGGCCCGGCGGCACGGCCACGTGGGCGGTGCGGGCGTCGAGGGCGCGCTGGAAACCGAGCAGCTCGTCCGGCGATTCAGCCTTGATGCGCATGGACAGGATGATGGCGCCCAGCTCCAGGTCCGGCACGCGGCCATCCATCATGTCGCCGAAGAGGGCCTCGGCCTGATCGATGGTGAGGGGTTTGGAGCCTTTCGGCCCGCGGCCGATTTCCTTGATGAAGGGGGCGTAGGACATGATGGACAGGGTGACGGGGTTTCAGATCCGGCGAGTGTAGCGGATGCGGCGGCGCAGCAGTCGCGCCGTGCTGCGCATGGCTCGGTCTAGCGGGTGGCGTCCCCCGGCGCCTGGGTGCATGCTGTGCTGATCTGTCACTGGGGGTGGGCGCGATGAAACGATGGCTGCAGGGAGGTGTGTGGGCGGGGCTCGGAAGAAGGCTGGCACTGGGTATGGGCTTGGTATTGTCCGCCGGCATCTGCACCGGGGCAGGGTTGCCGGTGGAGCGCCTGCGCCTGCCGCCCGGCTTCCGGATCGAGGTGCTTACCGATCAGGTGCCCAATGCCCGGGGGATGGCCCTGGGGGATTTCTCGGGCGGGCGTGGCGTGGTGTATGTGGGCAGCCGTGAGGCGGGCCAGGTGTATGGGGTGGAGATCGACGCCGGCCGTGCCGCCTGGGTCCATGTGCTGGCCCGGGGGCTGACCCAGCCGGTTGGGGTGGCCTGGCGCGACGGTAGCCTGTACGTCTCCGAGGTGTCGCGCATCGTCGCCCTCGATGGGGTGGCGGCGCGCCTGGCACGGCCCCCGGTGCCGCGGGTGGTGACCGGACGCTTCCCGGGGGAGCGCCACCACGGCTGGAAGTTCATTGCCTTCGGCCCGGACGGCTGGCTCTACGTGCCGGTGGGGGCGCCCTGCAATGTGTGCGAGAAGGACGAGGGCCGCTATGCCAACATCCAGCGCATCCGCCCGGATGGCAGCGGGGCCGAGGTGGTGGCCCGCGGGGTGCGCAACACGGTGGGCTTCGACTGGCACCCCCAGGATGGGCGCTTGTGGTTCACCGACAATGGCCGCGACATGCTGGGGGACGATGTACCGTCCGACGAGCTCAACCGCCTGAATCGCCCTGGCGAGCACTTCGGCTTTCCCTATTGTCACCAGGGTGACCTGCCCGACCCGGAGTTTGGCAAGGCCCGCCCCTGCGCTGATTTCACGCCGCCGGTGCTGAAGCTCGGCGCCCATGTGGCGGCCCTGGGCATGCGCTTCTACCGGGGCACGATGTTCCCGGCTGCCTATCGCCACACGCTGCTGATTGCCGAGCACGGCTCCTGGAACCGCAGCCGCAAGTCCGGCTATCGGGTGGTCCGGGTGGACACCGATGTGGCGGGCAAAAACGTGCATCAGGAGGTGTTTGTGGAGGGCTGGCTGGAGGTGGGCGGGGACGGCCGCGAGCGGGTGTGGGGCCGTCCGGCCGATGTACTGGAACTGCCCGATGGCTCGGTGCTGATCAGCGACGACCTGGCCGGGGCGATCTACCGCGTCAGCTACGGGGGCTGAGCGGGCGTGCCCTGATTGCGCTGTAGGGCGGTGGCGGCTAGGCTCGCTTCTTTTTTCCGGCAACAGGGACACGTCATGAAGGTTGGTTTCATCGGTCTGGGCATCATGGGGCGCCCCATGGCCCTCAATATCCTCAAGGGTGGGTTTGACCTCACCGTGTGGGCACGCCGTGCCGAATCCATGGCGCCGCTGCTCGAAGCCGGCGCCAAAGGCGCAGCCAGCGCTGCCGAGGTGGCGGCGGGCTGCGACGTGGTGTTCTCCATGGTGGCCGACGCCGCCGACGTGGAGCAGGTGGCCCTGGGGGCTGGCGGCGTGGCCGAAGGCGCGCGGGCCGGGTTGATCTACGTGGACATGAGCACCATCGCTCCGGCGGCAGCCCAGTCGATCTCGGCCCGCCTGCTGGACAAGGGCGTGACCATGCTCGACGCCCCCGTGTCGGGTGGCGAAGTGGGGGCCATCAGTGGCGGCCTGACCATCATGGTGGGCGGTGACGCGGCGGCCTTCGCCAAGGTCGAGCCCCTGTTTGCCCGCATGGGCAAGGCGGCCACCCTGATCGGTGGGCCGGGGGCCGGGCAGGTGGCCAAGGCCTGCAACCAGATCCTCACCGGCGTCGGTGTGCTGGCGGTGGCGGAGGCCTTCAACTTTGCCCGCAAGAGCGGCGTGGATGCCGGCAAGGTGCGTGAGGCGCTGCTGGGCGGCTTTGCCTACAGCCGTATCCTCGAGAACCACGGCCAGCGCATGCTCGACCGCAACTTCAAGCCCGGCTTCAAGGCCTGGATGCACCAGAAGGACATGAACATCGTCATGCAGGAGGCCCATCGCCTGGGCCTGATGCTGCCCAGCAGCGCCGCCACCGCCCAGCTTTTCAATGCCATGGTGGGCAGCGGTATGGGTGAGGAGGATTCCGTCGCCGCCCTCAAACTGCTGGAAAGCCTGTCGGGGGAATGAGGTGAAGGTCGGATTTGTCGGACTGGGGGTGATGGGCCGGCCGATGGCCGGGCATCTGATCGCGGCCGGCCACGAGGTGGCCGTATGGGCGCGCCGGCCTGAATCGGCAGCGCCCCTCGCCGAGGCCGGCGCCCGCGTGCATGCCACCCCGGCGGAGCTGGCGCGCCACTGCGAGGTGGTCATCTCGGTGGTGACGGCCAGCGCCGATGTGGAACACCTGGCCCTCGGGCCGGACGGGCTCATCGACGGCCTGGCGGAAGGCGCCATCCACGTGGACATGAGCACCATCGCGCCGGAGACGGCCCGCAAGGTGGCGGCGCGCTATGCGGAAAAGGGTATAGGCTGGTTGGATGCGCCCGTGTCCGGCGGCGAGGTGGGGGCCCGGGACGCCACCCTGGCCATCATGGCCGGCGGCGACGCCGCGGTGCTGGAGCGTGTCCGGCCACTGTTTGCCTGCCTGGGCAAGACCGTGGTGCACATCGGCCCGGCCGGTGCCGGCCAGGTGGCCAAGGCCTGCAACCAGATGATCATGGTCAACGCCATCCAGGCCTGCGCCGAGGCCATGCGCCTTGCCGATGCCCACGGGGTGGACCTGCACAAGGTGCGCGAGGCCCTGATGGGCGGCTCGGCAGCTTCGCGGGTGCTGGACGTGATGGGGGGGCGCATGGCGCGCCGGGATTTTGCCGCGGGCATCCAGTCACGCCTGCACCACAAGGATTTTGCGATCCTGATGGAGGAGGCCCGCCAGCTCGGCGCGCCCCTGCCGGTGGCCGCCCAGACCTGGCAGCAGCTCAACGCCCTGATGGCGATGGGCGGTGGCAGGGACGATACGGCCAGTCTGCTGCGGGTGCTTGAGCCGGTTCAATGCAAGGGAGCTTGACATGACGAATGCAGCAGGACGACGCAAGTTTGCCGGGCTCCTGGCGACGGGCCTCGGCCTGACCGCTCTGGGGGGCTGTGCCGGGCTTCAACTGGGCATGAAGAAGCCGGAGGTGGCGGTGGTGGATATCCGCCCCCTGGACGGCACTCTGCTGGAGCAGCGCTTCATGCTGACCTTGCGGGTGACCAACCCGAATAGTGTCGAGATCCCCATCGAGGGTCTGACCTTTCGGCTGGATCTCAACGGCCAGCAGTTTGCCACCGGCGTCAGCAACAAGCCGGTGGTCATCCCGCGCCTCGGCAACGGGCTGGTGGACGTGACCGCCACCACCGGGCTGGCGAGCCTGATGCGCCAGTTTCGCGAACTCGCCAAGGGGCGCGACCGGGTGGATTACCGGGTACGCGGCCGCCTGGTGACCGGCAACTTCGGTGGCTTCGACTTCGACGAAACCGGCCAAGTGGGGATGCCGAAGGGCTTTGGCGAGGTGCAGCGGCGCGAACCGGTGCCGCCAGTGGAGCAGTTCTAGACTTTGCGGCGCCCGGGGGCCTGACCGGCCCCTCTTACATGGGCGCCAGAGATACCATCCGCGATGCCCGTAGGCCGCGTAACAGCTGGGTCATGTCGGTGGCGCTGATGGGGCGGCTGCACAGGTAGCCCTGGTAGGCGTCACAGCGCCAGCGGCGCAGCAGGGCCAGCTGGGCTTCGGTTTCGACGCCTTCGGCGATGACTTCCAGGCGCAGGGTGTGGGCCATGGCGACGATGGTCTGGGCGATGGCGGCGTCGTCGGGTTCGGTGACGATGTCCTTGATGAAGGAGCGGTCGATCTTGAGTCGGTCGATGGGGAAGCGTTTGAGGTTGGCCAGGCTCGAATAGCCGGTGCCGAAGTCGTCCACCGATAGTTGCAGGCCGAGCTTCTTGCATTCGGCCAGGATGCTGCGTGTGTGCTCGGGGTTGCGCATCACCAGGCTCTCGGTGAGTTCCAGGTCGAGGTAGGCGGGGGGCAGGCTGGCGTTGGTCAGGGCTGATTTGATGGTGTCGAGCAGCTCCGCGTCGTCGAACTGGCGGGCCGACAGGTTGACTCCCACCGGCACCCGGCAGATGCCCTCCCGCAGCCACACCTGGATTTGCCGGCAGGCCTCCTGCAGCACCCAGGCGCCGATGGGTACGATGAGGCCGCATTCTTCGGCGATGGGGATGAATTTGTCCGGCGGGATCATGCTGCCGTCAGGCTGACGCCAGCGGATCAGGGCTTCCATGCCGATCAGCTCGCCGGAGAGGGTGTCTACCTGGGGCTGGTAGAAGAGTTCCAGCTGATTCTCATCCAGCGCATGGCGCAGGCGGTTTTCCAGGTCGAGCCGCTCGGAGTAGCGCGCCGACAGGCCATGGTCGAAGAACTGGAAGTTGTTGCGGCCGCGCTCTTTGGCCAGGTACATGGCGGCGTCGGCGTTCTTGATCAGGGCTTCCCCGTCGTTGCCATCGTTGGGGTACAGGGCGATGCCGATACTCGGGGTGACGGTGACCTGCTGGCTGCACAGCTCGAAGGGGCGGGCCAGGCTGGCCAGGATGCGTTCGGCTACGTCTTCGGGCATGGAGCCTTCCTGCAGATCGTCCAGCACCACGACGAATTCATCCCCCCCGGTGCGCGCCACCATGTCGCCGTCACGCACGCAGGCTCTCAGGCGCTGGGCCACCGACAGCAGCAGCTGGTCGCCGGCCTGGTGGCCGAGGGTGTCATTCACGTACTTGAAGCGGTCCAGGTCGGTGAACAGTACAGCCACGCCCCGATGCCGCTCGCGGGCTGCATTCATGGCCTCCGCCAGGTGCTGGTTGAGCAGGGTGCGATTGGGCAGGGAGGTGAGGTTGTCGTAATGGGCGAGGTGGCGGATGCGGCTTTCGGCGGCCTGGCGCTGGGTGATGTCAGCGATGATGCCAAGATAGCCGCGGATCTGGCGCTGGCTGTCCCGCACCACCGAGATGGCGATGTTGGCCGGGAAGGTGCTGCCGTCCCGACGCCGCAGGGTGATCTCCCGGGGTTCCAGGTGGCCACTGCCGGTTTCGTCGGCCAGGGCGGCAAAACCGTTGGCCTTGTGGGCGAGGGTCCAGCGGGCGATGTCTTCGGCGGTGTGGAAGACCAGCGGGGTCTCGTTGCCGATGAGCTCCCCGGCCTGGTGCCCGAACAGGCGCTCGGCGGCCGGGTTGAGGACGCGGATGATGCCGGCGGAGTCGGTGTAGACGATGGCGTATTCGGCGCAGTCGAGGATAGCCCGCTGCAGGGAGGTGGTCTCGCGCAGCAGGGTTTCGGCCTTGGCGTGCTTGTCGACTTCCGTTTCGAGGAGGCGATTGGTCTCGCCGAGGGCCTTCACGTACTGGCCGAGGGCGTCATTGGCGTCGGCCAGGGCGAGGGTCTTCTCCCGCACCTGATGGCGGATGGCGTCGGCCCGGGTCTGTAGCACGTAGAGCACGACGGCTGCCAGGATGCCCATCGACAGGCCGGCAAACAGGCGCCCACCGGCGTCCTGCCCGGGCAGTAGGGAATAGCTCAGGCCGGACGGCGCGGTGATCATCAGCCAGCGGCGGTCCGCCACTTTGATGGCATCGGCGTAGGACATCTCGCCAATGCGGAAGTCCGGGCTGGTGTACAGGAAGCGCGGCTCGTCGGTGCCATCGACCAGTTCCAGCTCGAAGTGCAGTTTGGCGTCCCGGCTGATGGCGGGTTGCAGGGATTGCTCGATGAGCAGATCCACCGGGATCTCGATAAAGACCAGCTTCCGGTGCGGCTCCTCCGGCCGTTCGGGGGGGACCACGGGCAGGGTCACGAGTACCGCCTGGGCCTTGTCGCTGGTGCCTGGAGAGAGGAGGTAGGGCTGGCTGGCGGTGGGTTGGCCAGTGCGGGCGGCCCTGGCAATGCCGTCGTGGATGTGGGCCAGTTGACCGGCATCGGGCATGCGCGTAGCGGGAAACAGGCTGCCGGGTGTTGGCCCGCTCCCGCCCTCGTTCCCGGGGCCGGTACTGATGTCCACTACTGGTGTGTTGCCATCCAGCCGCATCAGGCCAGCGCGCAGGACTTCCGGATGGAGGTGCAGGACCGGGGCTGCAAGATGGGTAAAGGCCGGCGCACTGATGCCGGGCTGCAGGGCGATCTGGCGTTGCAGGGCATCTCCGTGGCCGAGGAGGTGAATCACGCGTTCCTGCAGGCGGGCGATCTGCTGCTGAGCGGTCAGCTGGAATTGGGTGCGTGTGGCGGCCAGTTGTTCTTCGACAGTAGAGTGGTAGTTCTCCAGGGTCAGCGCGGCGGCCACGGCGAACACCATTAGCGCCAGCCCGAAGCGGCGGAAAAAATCGACGACCGGGTGAGGTGTCGGGCTGGGCGGCATCACGTCTCCTGTTGGGCCTGGCTCCGGAGTGGGGCTGTGCTGTGCCTCTTCTGCTTGGGCCAGCTTTTAACGGATGTCGAACGGCGTTCTTGAGCCCGCCCGGAGACCTTAGGGCGTCGCGCGCGAGGCTGCCGGGCCGGCCTCAGTTGCCGAAGACGATGCGTAGCCGCTCGGCTTCACGCTCCGCGCTGTCGGCAGGGTCGGTGCTGTCGGCAAAGCGCTGGGCAATCAGCTGGAACTCGCCTTGCAGGGCCAGGAAGGCGTCGAGAATGTCCGGGTCGAAATGGCTGCCGCGGCCGTCCCGCAGGATCGCCACTGCGTCGCCGTGGGGCAGGGCGGGCTTGTACACTCTCTGGCTGATCAGCGCATCGTAGACGTCGGCGACGGCCATCAGGCGCGCCGACAGGGGGATACGTTCGCCGCTCAGGCCAAGCGGATACCCGCTGCCATCCCATTTTTCCTGGTGGGAGAAGGCGATCTCCTTGGCAAAGCGCAGGAAGCTTGCGGCGATGCCGAACAGGGCCTCCGCCTTGGCGATGGCGTCCCGGCCAAGGGTGGTGTGGGTCTTCATGATCTCGAACTCGGCGGGGGTGAGCTTGCCGGGCTTGAGGAGGATGCGGTCGGGAATGCCGACCTTGCCGATGTCGTGCAGCGGCGCCGACTTGTACATCAGTTCGATGTTGCCGTCGGTGAGTTCGGCGGCGAAGCGTGGGTGGTTCTGCAGGTGTCTGGCGAGGGTGCGCAGATACATCTGGGTACGCCGGATGTGGTTGCCGGTTTCGTTGTCGCGGGTCTCCGCCAGGGAGGCCATGGCGACGATGGTGGCGTCCTGGATCAGGCCGAGCTCCCGGGTGCGCCGTACCACCTCGTTTTCCAGGTAGGCGTTGCGGTCACGCAGGAAGTCGCTGGCGGCCTTCAGGGTGAGGTGGTTGCGGATGCGGGTCAGCACCAGGGGCGGGCTGATGGGCTTGGCGATGTAGTCCACCGCGCCGGCGTCAAAGCCCAGCTGCTCGTCCACCTCCTCGTTGCGGATGGTCAGGAAGATCACCGGGATGCTGGCGGTGAGGGGGTCGTCCATGAGCTGGCGACACACCTCGAAGCCGTCCCGGTCGGGCATGCTGATGTCGAGCAGGATGAGATCGGGCAGGGGCTTGCTGGCGGCGAGCGCCAGGGCACGCTCGCCGTTTGTGGCGATGCGGGTGCGGAAGCCGGCCCGGTGCAGGCAGTTCACGATGGGTTCGATGGAGTCCGGGGCGTCGTCGACGACCAGGATCAGCGGGTGGAGCGGATCGGCGGGCGGTGGCACGGTGTTCTCCTGGCGCAATTCAGCGGGCTGCGGGGCAGACGCCCCCGGCATTGTCAGGCCGGGCGCAGGCAGGCCAGCGCATGATCATAATCATAGTGCTGCAGGGCCTCGGCGATCTCGCCGATTTTGGCGGCACCGATCCGCGCCGCCAGATCGCTGCGGATCTGCCGGAAGTGGAGGGGGGCGGCGCCGTCCGAGTTTTCGATGAGACGGATCAGTTCAGTAATGGACTTGTCCAGGGCTGCATCGTCGAGGTGACGAGGTGGGTCGGGCACATCGACGCGTGCCGGCAAGGCGGTGTCGAGCATGCGGGCGAGGGCGTTCATCTCGGTTGCGAGGCTCTGCCGGAGGGGCTCGCTGGGGCTTCCCTTGCGCAGGGCCATCTCGAGGGCGCTTGCGGCTTCCTGGACGGCGCCGGCCCCGAGGTTGGCGGCGGCACCGCGCACGCTGTGGGCAATGCGCTCGGCGTCGGCCGGCAGGCCGGCCTCGAGGGCCTGTCTGATGCGTTCGGCGCAGTCGCCCTGAGACACGGTAAAGCGCTGGAGCAGGGACAGGTAGGTGGCGGGGTCGTCACCGACCCGGCGCAGGGCCGCCTTGACATTGAGGCCGGGCAGGTCGGGCAGGCCCTGTGTCGTCGCCACCGCGTCGGTGCCCGGGGCTGTCGGGGTCGAGCCAACGCGGTGAACCTGCTGGAGGATGGCCTGGACCAGCCTTTCCACCACGATGGGTTTGGCCACGTGGTCGTTCATGCCCGCGTCGATGCAGCGCTGGCGCTCCTCTGCCATGGCGTGGGCAGTCATGGCGATGATGGGCAGGTGGGCGAGGCGTGGGTCGGCGCGGATGCGGCGCGTGGCTTCGAGGCCGTCCATTTCGGGCATCTGCAGGTCCATCAGCACCACGTCGAAGGTGTCGGGGCCGGCGGCGATGAGCGTCTCGATGGCCGTGCGGCCGTTATCGGCCACGCTGACGGTGGCGCCGATGCGCTCGAGCAGGCCGCGGGCGATCTGCTGGTTGATGTCGTTGTCTTCGGCTACCAGGATATGCAGGCCGGCCAGGTCCTGGCCGGCTGGCGAGGCGACGGGCTGGGGGGCGGCGTCGAGGCCGAAGGTGCTGATGATGGCATCGAGCAGGGTGGAGGCGGTGGCGGGCTTGTGCAGGAAGCCGTCAGCCCCGGCTTCGATGGCGTCCCCGGCGGTGCTTGCCTCGCCATAGGCGGTGAGCAGGATGACCGCCGGCGGGGAGGCAAGGCTGCGATCCTGCTTGATGCGCCGGGTGGCTTCGATGCCGTTCTGGTCGGGCATGCGCAGGTCCATCAGGACCAGCCCGAAGCGGTCGCCGCCATCGGCGCGGTGCACGGCGACCAGGGCTTCGGCCGCCGAGGAGACGGCCTCCGAGCGGAAGGGGAAAGTGTGGAGCAGACCGAGCAGGACTTCCCGGGCGACGGGGTGGTCGTCCACCACCAGCACGCGCAGGCCGTCGAGCATGCCGGGCAGGGCTTTGGGGGGGCGCCCCTGGGCCAGCCCGAAGGGCGTGGAAAAGCCGAAGCGGCTGCCGACCCCCGGAGTGCTGGAGACGTCCAGCTTGCCACCCATCAATTCGACCAGGTGGCGGGAGATGGACAGGCCCAGACCAGTGCCGCCGAAGCGGCGGGTCATGGAGTCATCGGCCTGGGAGAAGGCTTCGAAGAGCCGGCCGATCTGATCTTCGCTCATGCCGATACCGGTATCGACCACGTCGAAGCGCAGGCTGGCGTGCTGGCCGTCGCGGCTGTCGCAGCGCACCTGCAGCTGGACTTCGCCGCCGGAGGTGAACTTGACAGCGTTGCCCAGCAGGTTGGTGAGGATCTGGCCGAGGCGCAGGGGGTCTCCGAGCAGATCCTGGGGGACGTCGGGGGCCACCTGGAGGATCAGCTCCAGCCCCTTCTCCTGGGCTTTCTGGGCGACGTAGGTGATGACGCTGTCGAGAACCTGGTCGAGGGCGAAGGCCGTCTGCTCGAGGCGGAGCTTGCCGGCTTCGATCTTGGAAAAGTCGAGGACGTCGTTGATGACGTTGAGCAGGGTGCTGCCGGCGGCGTGGATCTTGGTGACGTAATCGCGTTGGCGGGTCTGCAGGTCGGTGTCCAGACACAGGCTCGAGAGGCCGATGATGGCGTTCATCGGGGTGCGGATCTCGTGGCTCATGTTGGCCAGGAAGCGGGCTTTGGATTCGGCGGCTTCTTCGGCCAGCTGCTTGGCTTCGCGCAGGGTCTCCACGGCCCGGCGGTAGAGGGCGAGGTCTTCCAGAGCCCAGATGCAGTGGGTGATCTCCCCGTCGCCCTCGATCAGGCCGCTCACCGAGATGCCGACCCACAGCAACTCTCCGCTGCGCAGGCGCAGCTGGCATTCGCGTCGCCAGACGCCTTGGCTCTTGAGGGACTGCCACTGCTCGGCCAGAAACTCCAGGGGCAGCCCCGTGCTGTCCATCAGGTCGGGGTGGGTTCCAGCGAGCAGTTCGGCGCTGAAGCCGGCTACCTGACAGAAGCGCGGATTGGCGTACTGGATGGCGCCGCCAGGGGTGGTGATGAGCAGCATGGACGGGCTTTGCTCGACGGCCAGGGACAGCTTGCGCAGCTCCCGCTCGGCGAGCTTACGGGCCGTGATGTCATAGCTCCAGCTGATCAGCGCGGTGTGGCCGCCCACCTCGATGCGCTCCATGGTCATCAGGGTCCAGAAGGGGCGGCCGCCGATGTTCTGGAATTCGGTTTCCAGATCGCGCACCGGCAGTCCACTCTTGAGCCGGGCGATGGCTTTCTCGCCGACGGAGGGGTCGCGGAACCAGGTGGTAACGGGGCGCGACATGAAGGTCTCCATGTCGGTGTCGGCGAGGACCAGGGCGCGGGTGTTGGCGAACAGGGGCGTACCGTCGGGGCGGTTGATGACCACTGCGATGGGGCTCGATTCGAGCATCTGGCGGCTACGCTCTTCGGCGCTGCGGGCGGCGCGCTCGGCGGCCTTCTGGGCTGAGATGTCGACGATGACACCGAGCAGGCCGCCCGGTTCTCCATTGCCGAGGCGGAAGCCGCGGACCCAGTAGAGGGTGTCGTGGCTGCGGCCGTCGGCGAAGGGGATGGCCGTTTCCTTGTGGGAGGTGCAGGCCTCGCGGATGATGCGCCGGTCTTCCTCGTGGTAGCCGATACGGTCGGCCGCGGGCAGGTAGGGCAGGTCGAGGACGGTCTTGCCGAGCAGGAAACTACGGGTGGTGCCGAAGGCCTGTTCGTAAGCGGTGTTGCAGCTCAGGAAGCGGGCATCCGGCCCTTTGTAGAAGACCGGGCTGGGCAGGGCGTCGAGGAGCACCTCGATGAACAGCAACTGGTCGGCCAGGGCTTCACTCTTCTCGGCCAACTGGCGGGTGCGCTCCTTGACCTTGTCTTCCAGTTCGGCGCGGCTGCGTAGCAGATCTGCATTGGCCTGCTGGAGCTGCCCGCGCATGTGCTCCTGGGATGCGTCCAGTTCGGCCAGCTCGCGCCAAGGGGCGTCCACGGGGGCAGGGGCCGAGAGGTCGAGTCGCGCGATGCGCTCGCTTCGTTCCACTAGTGCCGCCATGCTTTGCTCGAGGCGTCGGGCAATGCGTCGGGCCATGGTGATGGCCAGGGTGCCGGTCAATGCGATGAGCAGCAGCAGGACGGGCATTACTTCCTGAAGGCGGGCCGGGATGAAGTCGGCTTCCCGGGCGAAGCCGGCTACCCACCAGCGTTGTTCGCCAAGCTGCAGCGGCACGAACTGCACCAGCCAGTTTTCTCCTTCGTTCTCGTAATTCAGCACGCTGGCGCTGACCCGGTCGGCGTCGCGCCAGCGGGCGTGGCCGTGGCTGAGGAAGTCCACGTCGAGGGCCGCAGCCGGCTGGAGTATGGCGTTGTGCTGATCGGCGAGGTTGGCGAAGCGCGGAAAGCGGGGTACGCCGACGATGTCGCCGGCGTCGGTGAGGACGGCGCCTCCGCCTCGCTCGCCCACGGGGGTTTCAAGGGTGAGGCGGGAAAGCTCGGCCAGGCTGATGTCGAAGGCCAGCGTGCGGATACGCCCGGTGGCGGTGCGCCAGCGGGTGGACACCGTGATGCAGCCGTTTCCGCTGCCGGGGGCCCGGAAGGGGGCGCTCCACACCACCCGGTCGGGGCTGGCTGCGTCAAGGGTGTTGTTGCCAGGGGGGAGGGCGTCGGTGAGGAGCGTGAGCGTGTCCCGGGTCAAGGTGATCCGCTGTCCGTTGGCGTCGGACAGGTGAATGGCGCCGATGCGGCTTTCCTCGCCCATCAAGGGGGCCATGAGGGCCTTGAATCCGGGGACGTCGTTCATGTCCAGGCGCCCAGCCTGACCCCATGCCCGTGCGGTGCCGAGCTGGATCTCGATGCGCCGGAAGCTGCGTTCGGCTTCCGACTGGATATGGGCGGTAGCCTGATCGAGCTGGACGCGGGCCAGTGTCTGCGTGGCCGGGGCGACGATGAGGAAATGCACCGCTGTGCCGAAGGCCAGCAGGCAGGCGATGAAGGTGGCCGAGAGACTGACCAGCAGGCTGCGGGCGAGGGGCGGGCGGGATGGGGTGCTGGCCGGGCCGGACATGGTGTGGGGATCAGTCCGGCGCGGCGTGGCCATCCGTGGCGCTGGCCTGGGGCGTTCCGTAGCTCTGGAAGCGGGCGATGACCTCGGCCATCTCGGCGGCGCTCAGGAGCGTCGGCTGGCCCAGCTGGCAGGTGCGCCAGTACTGCTCGCAGAGGGTTTCGAATTCGATGGCCAGGGCCAGGCTGCGACGCAGATCGGTGCCAAAGACAAGCATGCCGTGATTGGCCAGCAGACAGGCGTTGCGCCCTTCCAGCGCGGCCAGGGCGCCATCGGACAGGGCCTGGGTACCGAAGGTGGCGTAAGGGGCACAGCGGATGTCGTCTCCGCCGAAACGGGCGATCATGTAATGGAAGGGCGGGATGCCCCGCCGCAGGCAGGCCAGGGCAGTGGCGAAGGGCGAGTGCGCGTGCAGTACGGCGCCGGCTTCAGGATGGGCGGCGAGGATGTCCCGATGGATGCGCCATTCGCTGGATGGGGCGTAAGGCCCCTGCCAGCTGCCGTCCATGGCTACCAGGGCCATGTCGCCGTCGGTGCAGTCTTCGTAGCTGCGCCCGCTGGGCGTGATCAGGAAACCCCGGGCGCAGCGCACGCTGGCATTGCCGGCGGTGCCAGCGTTGAGTCCGCTACTGGCCATCGATCGGGCGGTGGCCAGCAGGCCGGCACGCAGCACATTCTCGTTCATCGCAAGTCTCCGGTCGGGCGGTTCAATGCCGGGTGAGGGATGCCAGGGCGTCGGGCTGGACGAGGCCCGACTCGCAGATTATGCCAGTCAGCAATCCGGCTGGCGTGACGTCGAAGGCCGGGTTGCTGACCGCGCTGGTGTCGGGGGCGATGCGCGTGCGCACGATGCGGCCGTCCTCGGTCAGGCCGGCAAGGCACTGCACCTCGTCGGCGCTCCGCTCTTCAATGGGAATGGCCGCGCCGTTCGGGCAGGCGGGGTCGATGGTCGAGTGGGGCGCGGCGACATAAAAAGGAAGGCCGTGGGCGTGGGCGGCCAGGGCCTTGAGATAGGTGCCCACCTTGTTGGCAGTGTCGCCGTTGGCAGCGATCCGGTCGGCGCCGACGATGACACAGTCCACCTGCCCTGAGGCCATCAGCCAGCCCGCTGCGTTGTCGGCGACAAGCGTGTGGGGCACCCCGGCACGGGCCAGCTCCCAGGCGGTGAGGAGCCCCTGGTTGCGGGGCCGGGTTTCGCTGACCCACACATGGACGTCGAGACCGGCGCTGTGGGCCGCGTAGATGGGGGCGAGAGCGGTGCCGTGGCCGCAGGTGGCGAGCCAGCCGGCGTTGCAGTGGGTCATCAGTTGCAGGGGTTTGCGCGTGCCGGCCAGCTGGCGCAGCAGGGTCAGGCCGTGCTGGCCGATGGCGGCATTGTTGGCGGCATCGGCACTGCGGATGGCTTCGGCCTCGGCCCAGGCAGCGGTGCTGCGGGCTGCGGCGGGCAGAGGGGAGAGGGCGGCGCGCATGCGGTCCAGGGCCCAGTGCAGATTCACGGCGGTCGGGCGGGTCTGGCGCAGTACGCCGTCGGCGTGGTGCAGCGTGGCGTCGGAGGCATCGTGGCGCAGGGCCAGCGCCATGCCGAATGCGGCGGCTGCACCGATCAGCGGAGCACCCCGCACCTGCATGTCGCGGATGGCGGTGGCGGCACAGGCAAGGCTGTTCAGGTGCAGATAGTGTTCTTCGTAGGGCAGGCGGGTCTGGTCGAGGATGACGACCTGGTCGCCGTCCCGGCGCAGGGTCGGGCAGATGTCGGACACGGGATTACCTCTATGGCGTAGCGCGGGATTGTATCGGGCTGTCACCGCCCGGTGCGGGTAATCAACGGTTTCTGCATGCCGGAGCCGCGCCGCAGGGGAGACAGGGTTGGCTGGGCCGCTGGCCGGCGACGTGGGCATCTGCCAGAATTCCCGGCCTGTTCCGGAGGCCCCCGATGCCGCACTTGTCTTTTTCCCTGGTGTCCCGTCTGCCTGATGTGGGCACCACCATCTTCACCACCATGTCCCGATTGGCCCAGGAGTGCGGGGCGATCAATCTGTCTCAGGGGTTTCCCGACTTCAGCGCAGAGGACGTGCTCTTCGAGCGCGTCGCCCATTGGATGCGCAGCGGCCACAACCAATATGCGCCGATGGCCGGTGTCCCGGCCCTGCGCGGGGCGATTGCGGCCAAGGTCAAGGCCCTGTACGGCACCGACTACGATCCGGAGCACGAGATCACCGTCACCGCCGGCGCCACCCAGGCCTTGTTCACCGCAGTGGCGGCGCTGGTGCATCCGGGGGATGAGGTGATCGTCTTCGAGCCGGTGTACGACTCCTATGTACCGGCCATCCAGCTGCAGGGCGGTGTGGTGCGGCGGGCCCGCCTGAGCGCGCCCGACTATCGCCCCGACTGGGCTGCGGTGCGGGCCCTGGTGTCGCCGCGAACGCGCATGATCATGATCAACACGCCCCACAATCCGAGCGGCAGCGTGTGGAACCAGGCCGATCTGCAGGCCCTGGCGGACCTGACCCGGGGGACGGACATCCTGGTGGTGGCTGACGAGGTGTACGAACACATCGTCTTTGATGGTGCCCGCCACGAGAGCGTGGCCCGTTACCCGGAGCTGGCTGCGCGCAGCCTGATCGTTTCCAGTTTTGGCAAGACCTATCATGTGACCGGCTGGAAGGTGGGCTATGTGCTGGCGCCCCAGGCGCTGATGGCGGAGTTCCGCAAGGTGCACCAGTTCAACGTGTTTACGGTGAATACCCCGGTGCAACTGGCCCTGGCCGACTATATGGAAGCGCCTTCCCGTTATCTCGACCTGGCGGCCTTCTACCAGGCCAAGCGCGACCGCTTCCGGGACGGGCTGGCGGGCACCGGCTTCGAGCTGCTGCCCTGCGCCGGTACCTATTTCCAGACCGCCCGCTACGGGGCGATCTCCGATGCCTCCGACGTGGATTTTGTTGACTGGCTGACCCGCGAGGTCGGAGTGGCGGCGATTCCCCTGTCGGCTTTCTTTGGTGACGGGCGTGATGAAAAGGTGATCCGCTTCTGCTTTGCCAAGCGCGACGAGACCCTGCTCGCGGCTTTCGAGCGCCTGCAACGCTTCTGCTAAACTCGATTGCATTCCCCTGGAGTTCCTTCTGTGCGCAATCTTCTGCTGTTCATCCTTTTCCTGGTCGGTCTGTTCTTTGTGCGGCGTGCCCTGCGCCGGACACTCGGAGGTTTCGGCGGCAGAAAGGATGACCGGGCTGAGGGCGGGCTTGATGGCGCCACGGGTGCCCGGCCCGGTGCGGAAGCCCCACGGGAGATGCTCGAGGCCGAGCAGATGGTGGCCTGCGCCCACTGCGGCCTGCACGTGCCGGAGAGCGAGGGCGTGCGGGGCAACGGGGCGTTCTTTTGTTCGGACGAGCACCGCCGCCTGGGTGTGCGTCTGTGAAGGCTGACGTTGTGCCATCGCTTGAGGTGCACCTGGCCGATGGATTGGCCAGGGCCGAGCCACTGCGTTATCTCAATCTCTTTCGGCTGATTCTTGCTGGCTTCTTCCTGGTGGCGGGGCGCCCACTGCAACTCGGTGGCGACTCCCCGACCCTGTTCATCGCGGCAGCCATCGCTTACATGGCCGCTGTCCTGATCCTTGGATTCAAGGACGCCGAGCGCCTGCTCGGTACCTCCCGGCTGGTGACCCTGCAGGTACTGGTTGATGTCACTCTGCTGACAGTCATCATGTGGACCAGCGGCGGCTACCGCAGCGGCATGCCCATCCTGATTCTGGTGGCTCTCGCCGGGGCCGGGCTGGTGGGGCAGGGGCGCATGGTGCTGTTCTATGCGGCCTATGCCACCGTGGCCGTTCTTCTCGAGAACGCGTTCCGGCTGTTGTCGGGGCGCGACACGGTTGATTTCTTTACCGTGGGGATCACCTGTATTGGTTTTTTCGCCATTGCCCAGGTAGCGCGCCTGCTGGCGCAGCGGGCCCTGACCAACGAAGACCTGGCCCGCCAGCGCGGGGCCGACCTGGCCAACCAGCTGCGCCTCAACCGGCAGATCATCCAGGACATGCAGGACGGTGTGCTGGTGGTGGGTGAGGGGGCTGTGGTGCGCCAGTTCAACCCCCAGGCCATGGCGCTCCTCGGGGCCAACCTGCGGGAGGGCATGACGCTGGAAGCCTGCGCCCCGTCCCTTGAAATAGAGTTGCGCCGCCTGGCAGCCCAGGGCGAATCCGCCCACAGCCTGCGCGCCGACGGCAGCGGAAAGATGCTGCTGGTGCGCGCCCTGCCTGCCGGCGAGGGCAAGGACACGCTGATTTACCTTGAAGACTTCGATCGCCTCCATCGGCAGATCCAGCAGGTCAAGCTGGCGGCCCTCGGGCGTCTTACGGCAAGCATTGCCCACGAGATCCGCAACCCTCTGGCCTCGGTTTACTCGGCAGCGGAGTTGCTGAGAGAGGAAAAGCGCAGCGAGATGCAGGCTCGCCTGATCCGCATCATTGGCAACAACGCCCAGCGTATCGACCGGCTGGTTAGCGATGTGCTGGCTCTCGGGCGGCGCGACGAGGCCTTGCCGGAGGAACTGCAGCTCGCCGAGTTCGTGGATGAGTTTCTGGAGGAGTTCACGCTCGCCGAGGGCTTGGGTTCAGAGGGTATCGTGGTGAGTCGGATGGCACCCGAGGTGACGCTGTGCATGGACCGCACCCACCTCCGGCAGATCCTCTGGAACCTGGTGGGCAACGCCCGTCGTCACTGCAGTGGAGGGCCGGCAGCGGTCATCATCTCGGCGCGTGCCTTCGAGGAGGGCCGGGTGGAGCTGGAAGTACGGGACGATGGCCCGGGTATCCCGGAAGACCATCGGTCAAAGATATTCGAGCCCTTCTTCACCACTCACTCCAAGGGCACCGGCCTGGGGCTGTATATCGCCCGTGAACTGGCCGAGGCCAACGGTGCATTGCTGGAGTTGCTTCCTGCCACTTCTGCCGGTGCCCACTTCCGCATTATCGGACGCGCAAAGTCATGATCCAGAACGAAAGACGGGCCCGCTCCAGCGGCCCCGACGTGCTCATCGTCGACGACGAAGACGATATCCGTGAACTGCTCGAACTGAGCCTGTTGCGCCTCGGCCTGGCCAGCGACGGGGCGGCGACCCTGGCGGAGGGGGGGGGCCGGCTCGCCGGGCAGCGCTACCGCCTGTGCCTGACCGACATGCGCCTGCCTGATGGAGATGGCCTTGAGCTGGTGCGGCACATTTCCGAGAGCATCGGCGACCTGCCGGTGGCGGTGATCACGGCCTTCGGCAGCATGGACAACGCCGTCACCGCCCTCAAGGCCGGCGCCTTCGACTACCTGTCCAAGCCGGTCTCCATTGAGCAGCTGCGGGCCCTGGTCAAGTCGGTGTTCTCGGTCCGCGGCAAGGAGGAGGATGCCAGCCGCAAGGACACCTCCAGCCTGATCGGCGAGTCGCAGGCCATGGTGCAGGTGCGCTCCCTGATCGAGAAGCTCTCCCGCAGCCAGGCGCCGGTGTTCATCTCGGGGGAGTCGGGCAGCGGCAAGGAGCGGGCGGCGCGGATGATCCACGAGCTTGGCCCGCGTTCGACGGCACCCTTCGTGGCAGTCAACTGTGGGGCGATCCCCGAGAACCTCATGGAGAGCGAGTTCTTCGGCGCCCGGAAGGGCGCCTTCACCGGTGCCGACAGCGATCGGGAGGGCTTCTTCCAGGCGGCCCATGGCGGCACCCTGTTCCTCGACGAGGTGGGGGATCTGCCCCTGCCCATGCAGGTGAAGCTGCTGCGGGCGATCCAGGAGAAGAAGTTCCGGCGCCTGGGGGATACGGTGGAGACGGCGGTGGATGTGCGTATCCTCAGTGCCACCCACCAGAACCTCAAGGCCATGGTCGAGGCAGCGCGCTTCCGCCAGGATCTGTTCTACCGCCTCAACGTCATCGAGCTGCGCATGCCGGCCTTGCGCGAACGCAGCGAGGATATCCCGGCTCTGGCCGAGATACTGCTGGTGCGGCTGGCGGAATCGTCCGGCATGGCGGTGGCGCGCCTCGCCGATGACGCGGTGAAGGCCCTGGCCGCCTATTCCTTTCCGGGCAATGTGCGTGAGCTGGAGAACATTCTTGAGCGCGCCCTGGCCCTGTCCAGCGGCAGCCTGATCCACGCCGACGACCTGCTCCTCGATCCGGCCGATATGGGCGAGGCCAGCCACGCGACGCCGGCGACTCCGGGTGGGGCCGACCTCCAGGACTATCTTGACAAGGTCGAGCGCCATGTCATCGAGGAGGCCCTTGAGAAGTCCGGTGGCAACCGCACTGCGGCGGCACGTGCCCTGGGCGTGACCTTCCGCTCCCTGCGCTATCGCCTGGAACGCCTGGGCATGAAGGAGTGATGGACAGCGGGCACGCGGCATCCCCGCGTGAGCCGGAGGCGGTCCAGCGGGTCGTCAAGGTTCGGCGCGACTACAACACCTGGGTTGCCCGGGAGACCATTGAGGATTACGCCCTGCGCTTCACCCCGCGCAGCTTCCGGCGCTGGTCCGAGCTGCGGGTGGCCAACACCGCCTTCGGGGTGGCCTCCTTCCTGGTGCTGGAGGCGGTGGGGGCGACCCTGTTGGTGGATTACGGTTTCATCAACGCCTTCTGGGCGATTCTGGCCACCGGGTTGATCATCTTCCTGGCGGGCCTGCCTATCAGCATCTACGCCGCCCGTTACGGGGTGGACATGGACCTGCTGACCCGCGGCGCGGGTTTTGGCTACATCGGCTCAACGCTGACCTCCCTGATCTACGCCTCGTTCACCTTCATCTTTTTCGCCCTCGAGGCGGCGATCATGGCCTATGCCCTGGATCTCGCCTTCGACATTCCGCCGGCCTGGGGCTACCTGCTGTGTGCCATCGTGGTGATTCCGCTGGTCACCCACGGGGTCACCACCATCAGCCGCCTGCAGAGCCTGACCCTGCCCCTGTGGCTGGTGATGCTGGTGGTGCCCTACGTGTATGTGTTCATCGAGCGTCCCGGTATCCTTCACGAGCTCGCCGCCTACGGGGGCGAACATGGCGCCGGGGCCGGTTTCAGCATCCATGCCTTCGGGGCTGCTCTGACCGTGGGTATCGCCCTGATCACCCAGATGGGCGAGCAGGCAGATTACCTGCGCTTCATGCCCGAGCAGACGGCGGCCAACCGGCGCCGCTGGTGGGCCGGGGTGCTGGTGGGTGGGCCCGGCTGGGTGGTACTCGGCGTCGTTAAGATGCTCGGTGGAGCGCTGCTGGCTTATCTGGCCATCAGCAACTCGGTACCGGCCGAGCGGGCGGTGGATCCGAACCAGATGTATCTTGCCGCCTACGAATACGTCTTCCCCAATCTGCACTGGGCGGTGGCGGCGACGGCCCTCTTCGTGGTCGTGTCACAGCTCAAGATCAACGTCACCAACGCCTACGCGGGTTCCCTGGCGTGGTCCAACTTCTTTGCCCGGCTTACCCACAGCCATCCGGGGCGGGTGGTATGGGTGGTCTTCAACACCCTGATCGCCCTGGTGTTGATGGAGCTGGACGTGTTCCAGGCCCTCGGCAAGGTTCTGGGTCTGTACGCCAACGTGGCCATCTCGTGGATGATGGCCGTGGTGGCCGATCTGGTCATCAACAAGCCCCTGGGCCTGTCGCCGCCGGGCATCGAGTTCAAGCGGGCGCACCTCTACGACGTGAATCCGGTGGGGGTCGGGGCGATGGGCATCGCCTCGGTGTTGTCGGTGTCGGCTTATCTGGGCGTGTTTGGTGCCGACGCCCAGGCTTTTTCGGCCCTGATTGCCCTGGTTGCCGCCTTCGTCACCGCCCCTCTCATCGCCTGGGCCACGGGTGGCCGTTACTACATCGCCCGCAAGCCCGGGCCGGCGCTGGCCGGGGTGCGCCAGTGCGTGATCTGCGAACGGGAGTATGAGGCCGACGACCTGGCCCGCTGCCCGGCCTATCAGGGCGACATCTGCTCCCTGTGCTGTTCGCTGGATGCCCGCTGCAGTGACCTGTGCAAGCCCCACGCGCGGCTCTCTGCCCAGTGGTCGGGGGCAATGCGCCGCCTGCTGCCGCGGGCGGTGTGGCCCTACCTGGAAAGCGGGCTCGGCCACTATCTGCTACTGATGGGTGGAATTGCCCCGGGCCTGGCCCTGCTGGTGTGGCTGCTCCATCACCTGGGCCTCAAGCTGCTGGGCGACAGCGCGGCCGAGTTTGCCCCGGCCCTGCAGATGGCCTTTCTGAAGGGCTACGCAGCCCTGTTGCTGCTGTCGGGCCTGGTGGTGTGGTGGCTGGTGCTGACCCACAAAAGCCGCCAGGTGGCCCAGGAGGAGTCCAACCGCCAGACCCACCTGCTGATGCGCGAGATCGAGTCCCACCAGCGTACCGACGAGCAGCTCCAGCGGGCCAAGCAGGCGGCCGAGCTGGCCAACCAGGCCAAGAGCCGCTACATCACCGCCATCAGCCACGAGCTGCGCACACCCCTCAACAGCATTCTCGGCTATGCCCAGATCCTTGACGGAGACGAGACCATTCCGCCCCCCCGGCGCCAGGCCATCAACGTGATCCGGCGCAGCGGCGACCACCTGCTGTCGGTGATCGAGGGCACGCTGGATATCGCCCGCATCGAGGGGGGGAAGCTGGCGCTGGACGTGAAAGCCCTGGATTTCCGGGATTTCGTGCAGCAGATCGTTGGCATGTTCGAGCTCCAGGCCCGCAACAAGGGGCTGGATTTTCGCTACGAGCCGAAGGGGGAGATTCCGCCTTTCGTGCGGGCGGACGAAAAGCGGGTGCGGCAGATCCTCATCAATCTGCTCGGCAATGCGGTCAAGTTCACCGCCCGCGGGCATATCTGCCTGCGCGTCGCCTACCGCATGGAAATGGCCACCTTCGAAGTCGAGGACAGCGGGCCTGGCATTTCCCCCGAGGAGCAGGAGCGCATCTTCGACCCCTTCTCCCGGGGCACATCCGCCCAGGGCGCCGGTGGGGCCGGGCTGGGCCTGACCATCAGCCGCATGTTTGCCGACGTGATGGGCGGCGAGCTGACCATGGACAGCCGTCCGGGCGAGGGCTGCCGCTTCCGGGTGCGTCTCTTCCTGCCTCAGGTTCAGGGGGCGGCGGCCCGCGCCAGCCTGCCGCGCAGCCGGCCGGTGGGCTACCAGGGGCCGCGCCGGCGCATCTTGATCGTGGACAACGAGCGGGTGGACCGGGAGTTCCTGTTCGCGCTGCTGGAGCCCCTCGGCTTCGTGCTTGCCGAGGCGGCCTCGGGGCCCGCTTGCCTGGCGACGCTGGATGATTTCCGGCCCGACCTGATCTTCATGGACCTGGCCATGCCGGGCATGGATGGATGGGAGACCGTGCGCCGTATCCGTGAGGGGCGACACGCCGCCACACCGGTGGCCATCATCTCGGCCAATGCCTACGAGCGCGGCATCCATTCGGACGACAATGCGCTGGGTATCGGGGCACGGGATTTCTTCCTCAAGCCGGTGCAGGTCAGCGAGCTGCTCGACTGGGTGGGTGAGCGCCTTGGCCTGATCTGGGTCGAGGCCCATCAGGTGGCACCCGAGCCACGGCTGCCCGCCGACATGGTGTATCCGCCGTTTGCGTTGCTGGAGCCGCTGGCCCGCCAGGTCGAGCTGGGCTACGTGAAGGGCATCCTGGCGCGGCTCGACGAGATTGAGGCGGCCGACCCCGCCCATGCCGCCTTTGTGGCCGAAGTCCGCGAGCTGACCCGCAATTTCCGCCTCGACGCCATTGCCCCCTTGCTGGAGAAGGCCCGCCATGTCTGATTTCGACCGGCTCAATTCCGATCTGGTGCTGATCGTGGACGACATCCCCGAGAACCTCTCGGTGCTCCATGACGCGCTGGACGAATCGGGCTACACGGTGCTGGTGGCCACCAACGGCGAGACGGCGCTGCAACGCGCCCGCCACAGCCTGCCCGACGTGATCCTGCTGGATGCCATGATGCCGGGCATCGATGGTTTCGAAGTGGCCCGCCGCCTGAAGGCCGACTTCACCACCCGCCACATCCCCATCGTTTTCATGACCGGCCTGACCGAGACCGAGCACGTGGTGGCCGCCTTTGAGGCCGGCGGGGCCGACTATGTGACCAAGCCGATCCGCCCGCAGGAGGTGTTGGCCCGCATTGCCGCCCACATGGCCAGCGCCCGCCTGATGAAACAGGCCCGCACGGCCCTGGATGCCTTCGGTCAGGCTACCCTGGCCCTGCGCCCGGAAAGCGGCCGGGTGGTATGGCAGACCCCCCTTGCACGCAAGCTGATGAATGACTATTTCCCCGGGCACGAGGACGATGCCCCGGCCGCGGTGATGGCCTGGGTGCATGAATCGGCCCGGGCGCGCCGGGAGGGCCGTGATTTCCCACCCCTGCACATCAACCAGGGGGCCAGGCGCCTGATTTTCAACCTTCACGAGCGGGCCGGTGACGACGAGTGGCTGCTGGTGCTGCGTGAGGAGTCGGACGCGGCGGTGGTGGATGCCCTGATGGCCGCCTTCCGCCTGACCACCCGGGAGGCGGAGGTGCTGTACTGGGTGATCAAGGGCAAGACCAGCCCTGACATCGGCGAGATCCTCGGCTCCAGCCCGCGCACGGTGAACAAGCACCTGGAGCATGTCTTCGCCAAGCTCGGCGTCGAGAACCGTACCGCGGCGGCATCGGTGGCCATGGCCCGGATCCGCATGGGCGGTGGGCCGGACACTTAGACCTTGAGTGAGGCACCCACCTCCGCCGAGGCGGCGAGCAGTGCGGTGATGTCGGCCGCCCGCAGGGGACGGGCGAACAGGTAGCCTTGCATGATCGGGCACTGGCGCTGCAGCAGGAAGTCACGCTGTGCTTCGGTTTCGACTCCCTCGGCCACCACCTCGAGGCCCAGGTCCCGGGCGATGGACAGGGTGGCGGTGGCAATGGCCGCATCTTCGGCGTCGCCGGGCAGATCCTGCACAAAGGAGCGGTCTATCTTGAGCCGTGTGATCGGCAGGCGCTTGAGATAGACCAGGCTGGAGTAACCAGTGCCGAAGTCATCCAGGGCCAGCCCTATCCCCAGGCGGCGCAGCCGGGTGAACTGGGCTTCAATTTCGACGCTGGGTTGCATCAGTGCGCTCTCGGTGAGTTCCAGCTCGAAACGCTGTGGCGAGACGCCCGCATCGGCGAACACCTGGTGGACCCGATCGACAAAGCCGGGCCGCCGGAACTGCAAGGCCGAGATGTTGATGGCGATGGTCAGGGCCGGAAGTCCGGCTGCCTGCCAGGCGGCTTGCTGGCGGGCGGCCTCGTGCAGTACCCAGTCGCCGATGGCGTCGATGAGCCCGGTTTCCTCGGCCAGCGGAATGAATTCGCCCGGGGGGATGCGCCCCCGCTCCGGGTGATTCCAGCGTACCAGGGCCTCCACGCCGATCAAGCGCTGGCCGGGCATGGACCACTGGGGCTGGTAGTCGAGCTCGAGCTCCTCGCGCTCGAGGGCGTGGCGAAGGGCGTTTTCGAGCATCAGCCGAGCATAGGCGTGGCTGTTCATGTCGGGGGTGAAGAAGCGGAAGTCGTTGCGCCCGGCGCTCTTGGCGTCGTACATGGCGGTGTCCGCGTGCTTGAGCAACTGGTTCACGTCATTGCCGTCGGCCGGGTGCAGGGCGATGCCGATACTGGTGGAGATGGAGAGCTCCTGGCCGTCGATGTCAAAGGGACGGACCAGGCTGGCGATCAGCTTGCGGGCAACGATGGCGGCATCCTGGGTGTGGCTGAGCTGGGGTAGCAGGACGACAAATTCGTCTCCGCCCAGGCGGGCCAGCACGTCCTCCTCCCGCAGGCACAGGGCCAGTCGCTGGGCGGTGGCAGACAGCAGGCGGTCGCCGACCGGGTGGCCAAGGGTGTCGTTGATTTTCTTGAAGTTGTCCAGATCGAGAAAGAGCACACCAGCCTGCTGCTGGTTGCGACGGGCGATGGCCAGGGCCTGTTCGGCGCGGCTGATCCACAGACTCCGGTTGGGCAGCCCGGTGAGTACATCGTAGTGGGCCAGATAGTGGATGTGTGCTTCGGCTGCGCGGTTGGTTGTGACGTCCTGGACGGTGCCGCGCAGGGTCTTGCCCTTGTCCGGGCCCGTGCCGGCCTCGATGGTGAAGTGCACGATGCGCTGGGTTTCTCCTTGATCGCCCCAGCGCAGGCGCACGTCGAAGCTGGTGCCGGCCATGCCTTGGGCGACCTCGTCGAAGGCCTGCTGCAGCCGAGGCCGATCGTCGGGGTGAAGCGCGGCCAGCAGGTTTGCACGATTGCCTTCCTGGCCCCGAGGCACCCGCAGGATTGAGAACAACTCTTCGGACCAGTGACCCTTTCCGGTTTCGGGATCGGCTTCCCAGCTGCCCAGCTGGGCGATGCGTTCAGCGTGGGTGAGCATGGCCTGCTTGGCGCTGAGGCTTCGGCTGGCTTCGGCGAGTTCGGCCGTGCGCTGCCGCACCAGTTCTTCAATGCGCCGGGCGCGTCCGGTGGATGAGAGCAGGAAGGCGCCGAGCATGCCGGTGCTGAGCAGGCCGACGGCGAGCAGGGTCCATGCTTCCCACCCTCTGTGCAGAGTGGCGTAGCTGGGTTCGGCGACGAAGTGGAGGCGCCAGGCGCGTCCGCCGAAGTCGAAGTCTTCCACCCATGGGGTGAGCCCGGCAGCGTTGGTTTCCCCGACTGCCGGGCAGGTGTCGAGTCCGGCCAGCCGGCGGCCCCTGGCATCGCTGGGGCTTACTTCCGCCAGGCAGTGGGAGATGCCGCTTATGGGGTTGAGTTGAAGAATGCTGTTGACGGCGTCCTCGACGCGCAGCGCCACGAAGACGAAGCCATTGGCTAGACGTCCCGTCTGGGCGGGGGCCGGGCTGGTCCGCTGGTAGACGACAACGCCGAGCTTGCGCTCGGTCTCCTGGGTCAGCTCGAAAGCGGAGGTGGCTGCTGCCTTGCCGTCTTCCAGGCTGCGGGCAAGCGCCTCGGCCGAGGTGGGAACCGAAAGGACGTTCAGCCCGATGGCGCGACGGTTGCTCTCTTGCGGCGCGATATAGCGGATCGGATAGTACTCGGCGTGTGGCGGCGAGGGGGTGAGTTGCTTGTTCGGGCCCCGGTCGCGGATCGCGAAATCAGGCGTGGTGAGCGAGCGGCGGGCTGTAGCCTCGAAGACACTGCGTTGTTCGTGGGGGATATGGGGTATCCAGCCTATGCCCTGAATACCCTCGAAGCGGGACAGCCAGGGTGCTGCTATCTGCCGGAAGCCCTCCTCATCGAGATCGGGCGCCGCGACCATGACCCGCTCTGTGGCCTGCAATACGTCGGTGTAGTTGGCAAAGCGTTTCAGCAGCAGGCTTGACAGGTAGCGGGCGTCCCGTTCGAAGCGGCTCTGCAGGCGCTGCTGTTCCCACTGAGCTACCTGGATCTCAAGCCCGGCGAGTAGCGCCAGGGCTACTGCCATGGGAAGCGCAAGGCTGCGTAGTCGGGGGCCCCATTCGTGACGCGGCTGACCGAGAAAGACGAAGGTGAATGGCGTGGCGATGAGGATTCCGATGGCGTCGCCTGCCCACCAGTTCCACCAACTGAAAGGCGCCTCCATGAGTGGGATGGCGCCCGAGATGACTAGCGCCGAGGTGCCGAAGCTGGCACCGATCAGGCAGCTCACAGGGCCGGCCACGAAGAGGAAGCGCAGGATCGTCGTGGTGTTGTCGAGCCCGCGTGGAAAATCGGCCCAGCGCCTCGCCAGGCTTGCGCCGGCAAAGGACTGGAGAACGGCGCCGATGCCCACACACGCGGGGGTGAACCAGGCCCAGCCATCGAGTCCTGAGCGCATCACGGCCTCGATGTTGGTGAGCAGGGCACCGATGAATATTGCCGGCCAGATGCGGCGACCATAGATCAGGACGGCGGCCAGGGCGATGCCGGCGGGGGGGTAGAGCGGGGCGACATAGCCTGGGGGGATGGCGATGTGAAGGGCCAGCAGGCCGCAGAGCGCATAGGCACTGCCAATGATGGTGAGTTGGCGCAGAGAGGGGGCGTGTGGCATGCGGCGGGGTGGTTCGGGCGATAGGGGCGGTCCGTCGTGTCTGGTGCCCGGCACGGAGGGGTCTTTACAGGCCGACTTGAGCATTGCCATGGGCTTTCCGAGCTTTATTACGGCAGTGTGGCCCCTTGGCTTCAGTTCGGCTTGGTGAATTCGGTCATGCCTCCCCTGTTATTGCAATGCGGTAGTATCTCGGTCCCGCACGGGAACAGGCATCCGGATTTCTGGATGCTGCGTTGCGGGATGGGCTGTCACCTTGTCTGGCGGGGTGGTGGTTCCCTATCTGTGAGCTCCAGGAGGGCGAAATGTCAACAGTGCTTGCCGAAGGTCAGGATAAGCGATCCAGTGCCGAGGTATTGCCGGTGGCACTGGCTGCCATGGGGGTGGTCTTTGGCGATATCGGCACGAGCCCCCTTTACACCATGAAGGAAGTGTTCAACGCACACCACGGACTGGCCGTGACGCCAGAGAACGTGCTCGGTGTGCTGTCCCTGGTGTTTTGGGCGCTGACCATCGTCGTATCCCTCAAGTATGTTGTGTTCATCATGCGTGCCGACAACAGGGGGGAAGGGGGGATCATGGCCTTGACCTCCCTGGCCTTGCGGACCACCCGCTCGCCCCGTGTTGCCAGCCTGATGTCGGCGGTCGGGCTTTTCGGCGCGGCGTTGTTCTATGGCGACGGCGTGATCACCCCGGCGATTTCGGTGTTGTCGGCGGTGGAGGGGCTTGAGGTGGCGACGCCGGCGTTCCGGCCCTACGTTCTGCCGATTTCCCTGGTGGTGCTGACCGGCCTGTTCGTGATCCAGAGCAAGGGTACGGCGCGGGTGGGGGCGGTGTTCGGTCCGGTGATGCTGTTCTGGTTCACGACCCTCGGTGTGCTCGGTGCCATGAACGTGATGCGCCATCCTGATGTGCTGCAGGCGATCAACCCGCTGCATGCGGTCAATTTTTTCGTCGCCAACAAGACCCTGGGCTTTCTCGCCCTGGGGGCCATTGTGCTGGCGATCACCGGGGGCGAGGCCCTGTATGCGGACATGGGGCACTTCGGGCGGCGGCCCATCAAGGTGGCCTGGTTCGGTTACGTGTTTCCGGCGCTATACCTGAACTACCTGGGGCAGGGGGCGCTGATCCTCGATGACCCGTCGGCTGTGAAGAACCCCTTCTACCTGCTGGTCCCGGAGCCCTTGCTCTACCCCATGGTCGGCCTGTCCACGCTGGCCACCATCATCGCTTCCCAGGCCGTGATATCCGGTGCGTTCTCCCTGACCAAGCAGGCGGTCCAGCTGGGCTACTCGCCGCGCATCCATGTGATTCATACCTCTGAAAAGGAAGTCGGGCAGATTTACGTCCCGAACGTGAACTGGATGCTGCTGGGTGCCGTGATCGCCCTGGTCCTGGGTTTTCGCTCATCGAGTGCCCTGGCCTCGGCGTACGGGATTGCCGTGACGCTGACCATGATGATCGATACGGTGCTGGCCTTCTTCGTTGTCAGGGCCCTGTGGAAGTGGAGCTGGGGGCCTGCCCTGGCCTTCCTGGCCGTGTTCTTCGCCGTGGATTTTGCTTTTTTCTCGGCCAACACGGTCAAGATTTTCGATGGGGGCTGGTTTCCTCTGGTCCTCGGCCTGGCCATTCACGCCTTGCTGATGACCTGGAAGCAGGGGCGCGCTGCACTGACGGCGCGCATGCAGGTGGACACCATGCCCCTGGACCTTTTCATCCAGTCGATGTTTCACGATCCGCCCATCCGGGTGCCGGGGACCGGTGTGTTCATGACGACTGCCCCCGACGGGGTTCCGCGCGCGCTGCTGCACAACCTGCTGCACAACAAGGTTCTGCATGCCCGTGTGGTGCTGGTAACAATGATCACCGAAGATGTCCCCTACGTGCCAGTGGCGGAGCGGGTGCGGGTAGAGGAGCTGGATTACGGCTTCTACAGGGTGTTTGTTCGCTATGGTTTCAAGGATGATCCGGACATTCCGGCGGCCTTGGCTCTCTGCGAAGCGCAGAGTCTGCCGTTCGACCTCATGGAGTCGTCATTCTTCCTTGGGCGCGAGACTCTCATCCCGCGGGGCGGCTCCGTCCTTGGTCGATGGCGCGAACTGCTGTTTATCCTGATGTTCAGGAATGCGCACAGTGCGGCGGATTTTTTCTGCATTCCCGCCAACCGGGTCGTCGAGTTTGGTACCCAGATTGAGTTGTGAGAGGGGTGCGGGCGCCGCCTTGGAAGCCCGTCAGCCCATACATCGAATTTATGTGAAATGTAATTTTCGCGTGACGGGGATCACGGGGGCTCTGACGGCTTCGCGCTATTGTTCAGCCATACATTTATTCACGCATTTTGCAAATTTAAAGGGCGCTAAACGAACGACCTCACCCGGTCTTCATACATAATGCGCTGCAACATCCGGATGCCGTTGTGCCGGCTATTCCCTGAAACATCCAATTGCATGGGCGGCTGCCTTAAAAGGGTTGCTGAAGCTTGAGATGCTGAAACTCTTCAATCATTACGTTCCGTCAAACACCGTCCTGCAGGTGGTCATCGATGCGATGCTCCTGTTCGTCGCTGTGATCGTGGCGTTCGTGCTGCAGAGCAAGGTAAATGGGGCGCTCATTGCTACGGTGGTGCCATCGGCGCTGGCCTTTGCCGTTACGATGATGATCCTCAATGGTGCCTTGGGGCTTTACCGTACGGGGTTTGGCGGTGGCTTTCGTGAGTCCCTGATGCGTGTGGTGATGTCCATCGCCCTCAGCATCCCGGTGGCCTACGGTATCTTTCAGGTCTTGCCCTGGGGGGAGTTTGCCCATGAGGCGATGGAGCTCAATGTGGTGGCGCTTCTCGGGTTTGTTGTCGCGGCGCGTGGTTTCTCTGTCCGGCGTGTGGGAGCAGGCGTGTTGGTAAAACGGATCATGGTGATTGGCACTGGGGCCGATGCAGTGGCGGTGGAGAGTGCTCTTGCTCACTCCTCCAGTCGGGGGCTTCAAGTGGTGGGCTTCTTCCCCTCCGGTCAAGGCGAAGATGTGCGTGTGGATCCGAAGCGGATCATCCACTTCGATGGCAGCCTGCTCGCGACGGCCAGTCACCTCAAGGTGAATGAGATCATCGTTGCCCTGAAGGAACGGCGCGGTGGCGTGATACCCCTGCGGGAACTCCTCGACTGCAAGATGGCCGGTATCAAGGTGCTCGATCTGTCCAGCTTCTTCGAGCGTGTCCGCGGGCAGGTCCGAATCGACTCCCTGCGGGCCAGCTGGCTGATCTATGGCGAAGGTTTTCGTCAGGGATGGAGCCGTACGCTGGTGAAGCGCATCTTCGATATCGTGGCTTCCATCGGGCTCCTGGTTCTGGCTGCGCCTGTAATGGTGCTGGCGGCCTTGTTGATCATGATTGAAGATGGTGCCCCGGTGTTCTATCGCCAGGAGCGTGTCGGCCTCGGGGGGCGCCTGTTCAAGGTCACCAAGTTCCGTAGCATGCGTCGCGATGCAGAGCGTGATGGCAAGCCGCGTTGGGCAAGCGCCAATGATGACCGCGTTACCCGTATCGGGCGCTTCATCCGCAAGGTGCGCATCGACGAGTTGCCGCAGTTGTTCAACGTACTGAAAGGTGATATGAGCTTGGTGGGCCCGCGTCCCGAGCGTCCCTTCTTCGTTGATCAACTGACCCGTGATATCCCCTTCTATGCTGTCCGCCACTGTGTCAAGCCGGGTGTCACCGGATGGGCGCAGGTTCGTTACCAGTACGGCTCATCGGTGGACGATGCGATCAACAAGCTGCAGTACGATCTTTATTACGTCAAGAATCACACCTTGTTTCTCGATACGGTTGTTCTGTTCGAGACGGTGAGGGTGGTGCTGACAGGCGACGGCGCTCACTGATCGTGTCGCTGGCTCCCCGCAAAGGGGAGGTCTGACGCTCCCGCTGTGTTCGGGAGCGTTTGTTTTTCTGTTGAGGCCCGATGGAACCCACGTTTTCCCAGATATCCGCGTGGAGCCACGCGATTGCGGCGATCATCCATGTGCTGTTCGCGGTTTATCTAGGACTGGCGTGGCGCAACGGTTCGCGAGGGTCCTTCCTGATCGGTGCCATGACGATCAGCGCACTGTGGGCGTCGGCAAACTGGGCCTTTTCCCTGACAGGATGGAACTGGCTCTTCCTGTTGGGGAACGTACTGGACGTGCTGCGCATGGGCGCCTGGTTCGGTTTTCTGATGGCCCTTGTGTTCCAGCCCACAGCTTCGGCCAGTGCAGAGCCTCCTCCGCGCTGGCCGAAGCCCACGGCACTGGCGGTCGTCTCCCTTGGTGCTGCCGGCGTGGTGTGCTTTGCCCTGGGGCTCCCCGTTTATGGCACGCCGCTGCGTACCTGGGCCGCCACCTCGCTGATGACGGCGGTTTTCGGTCTCGTCCTGCTCGAACTCTTCTATCGCTCCGTTCCCGAGCGCTCCCGCTGGGGAATCAAGCCCATGGCGCTGGCGCTAGGCGGCCTTTTCGCGTTCGATGTTTATCTGTTTGCCGACTCCTTGCTGTTCAGTCGGATCCATGCAGTCATCTGGAGTGCCCGTGGGTTTGCCCACACCCTGATTATTCCGCTGGTCGCCATCTCCGCCTCGCGGAATCCCGAGTGGACGTTCCGGATATCGATTTCCCGCCATGTGGTGTTCCACTCGACCGCCCTGGCCGTATCCGGCGTGTACCTTCTGCTGATCGCCGGGGCCGGCTACTACATGCGCTATTTTGGCGGGGAGTGGGGTGAGGCGCTGCAGTTGGTGATGCTCTTCGGTGGCGGCCTCTTTCTCGGTGTGCTGATTTTTTCCGGGGCTTTTCGAGCGCGTCTGAAAGTGCTGCTCGCCAAGCACTTCTTTGCCTATCGTTACGACTACCGGACCGAATGGCTGGGGGTGACGCAGGCCTTGTCGGTGGCAGGGGATGGACTTAGCCTGGGAGAGTCCGTTGTCAAGGCCCTGGCTGACCTGGTTGAAAGTCCAGGAGGCGGAGTGTGGCTCGCAGATGCCAATGGCTGCTTCAGCCAGCAGGCACGTCTCAATATGCCCCATTACGGATTCGTCGAGAACGATGGGTCGGCCTTTACCGGCTTCCTGCTCGAGCGGGAGTGGGTGGTCAATCTGGCAGAACTGCGCAGTGGGTTTTCGGCCGGCGGGGACGGCGTGACGCTGCCAGAATGGGTGTCCGAAGTGGCAGACATGTGGTTGGTTGTGCCCCTCATCTCATCGGGTGTGCTGGTGGGTTTCGTCATCCTCCTGACGCCGCGCACACCTGTCGATGTTAACTGGGAGGTGCTTGATCTCCTGAAGATGGCAGGTCGGCAGGCTGCGAGCTACTTTGCCCGCATGCAGGCCGCGGAGGCCCTCATTGAGGCCCGCAAGTTCGACGCATTCAATCGCATGTCGGCCTTCGTGGTCCATGATCTGAAAAACCTGGTAGCCCAGATGTCCCTGATGTTGCGAAACGCCGAGCGGCACAAGGACAATCCGGAGTTCCAGGCCGACATGCTCGACACCGTTCGCCACGTAGAGGAGAGGATGCGTGGTCTGATGACCCAGCTTATGGAGAAGACGCCGATCAATCAGCGCAAGCCCGTATCACTCAGGGGTTTGCTCGAACACGTGGTGCAGTCCAAACGAATGTACATTCCTTGCCCGGTGCTGCTTGATGGTGCCCCGGAAGTTTCCGTCCTTGCCCATGCCGAGCGCCTTGAACGCATCCTCGGGCATATCGTGCAAAATGCCCTCGACGCTACTCCCGAGCATGGTAGTGTGTCAGTGGAGCTATCCCGGGAGCGTAACCAGGCATGCATCACGGTTCGTGATACGGGATCGGGCATGTCAGCCGCATTCATCCGGGAGCAGCTTTTCAAGCCTTTCCAGACGACAAAAGCGAGCGGAATGGGCATCGGCGCCTACGAGGCACAGCAGTATGTGCAGGAACTGGGGGGCAGCCTGAGTGTTGTCAGCGATGTGGGAACGGGTTCCCGGTTCGACATCCGATTGCCCATTGCCGCTTCTGTCCGGAATGACGGTAACGAAGCAATGGCAAACTAGGGAATATGAGCGAGAAACGCAGAACATTGCTGATCGTCGAGGACGATCCCGCACTGCAGAAGCAGATGCGCTGGGCTTTCGATCAGTACGAAACAGTGGTTGCCAACAATCGGGAAGAAGCCATTGCCCAGTTGCGTCGGCATGAACCGGCCGTGGTCACGATGGATCTCGGTCTGCCACCGTCTCCCGACGATGTGACCGAGGGTTTCCGTCTGCTCGGTGAGATCCTGGCCCTGGCTCCGGACACCAAGGTCGTGGTTCTGACCGGCCAGCACGACAGAGAGAACGCGGTGCGTGCGGTGGGCATGGGGGCTTACGACTTCTTCGCAAAGCCCTTCGAACCCGAGCTTCTGTCCCTGACTCTCGATCGGGCGCTGCGCCTCTATGATCTACAACAGGACAATCGCCGGCTGAAGGTCCAGCAGGGCAGCGCCCTGTCCGGCGTGATTACCCGCGACGCCGGCATGCTCAAGTTGTGCCGTTTGATTGAGCGGGTGGCTTCGGCCAACGTCACGGTGATGCTGCTCGGCGAGAGCGGAACCGGCAAGGAAGTGCTTGCCCGGGGGCTGCACGAGTTGTCACCGCGACGCAACGAACGTTTTGTCGCCATCAACTGTGCGGCGATTCCCGAGAACCTTCTTGAGAGCGAACTCTTCGGTTACGAAAAGGGCGCCTTCACCGGTGCGGTCAAGCAGACCCTCGGGAAGATCGAGGTGGCCAACAAGGGCACCCTGTTCCTCGATGAAATCGGCGATTTGCCCATGCCCCTGCAGGCAAAGTTGCTGCGCTTCCTGCAGGAGCGCGTAATTGAGCGGATCGGTGGGCGAGAGGAAATTCCGGTCGATGTGCGCATTGTTTGTGCCACCCACCAGGACGTGAAAGGCCTGATCCAGGCTGGCCGCTTCCGTGAGGACCTGTACTACAGACTGGCTGAGATCGTGGTGGACATTCCGGCGCTGCGCTACCGTGACGGCGATGCGGTGTTGCTGGCCCATGCGTTCGTGCAACGTTTCGCCAACGATCATGGACGGGGCTCCATGTCGCTCACCGACGATGCAGTGCAGAGCATTGAGTTGCACCGTTGGCCAGGGAACATCCGGGAACTCGAAAACGCGATCAAGCGGGCGGTGATCATGGCCGACGGCAACTGCATAACGGCGGACGACATCGGCCTCAATCAGGAAGACAGCGACGAAGGCCTGCAGGCACTTAACCTGCGCGAGGTACGCGAGGAAGCCGAACGGCGCGCGGTGGTCCGCGTGATGGCCCGGGTCAATGGCAATGTGGCGCGGGCGGCCGAGGTGCTGGGCATCAGCCGCCCCACTCTCTATGATTTGATGAACCGCTTCGGACTCAAGAAAGAAATCTCAACGTGATTCAAGGATCCATGCAGATGCGTTCCCAGACCAAACAAAACCGGGTGCGGAACACCGCCATCAGCGCCCTCTGTGTCTTGCTGCTTACCGCTTGCGGCGACAGTCCCGAATCCATGATCAGCTCGGCCAAGGAGTACATGGCCAAGAACGACCGCAATGCGGCCTCGATCCAGCTCAAGAATGCGTTGCAGAAGAACCCAGCCCTTGCTGAAGCCCGCTTTCTGCTGGGGAAGGTGAATTTCGAACAGGGTGACTACGCGGGTGCGGAGAAGGAGCTTTCCCGTGCCCTTGATGGCGGCTTCCAGCCGGATCAGGTCGTTCCCTTGCTTGCCCAGGCGATGCTGGCCAGTGGTCAGGGACAGCGCATCCTCACTGAACTCGCCGGCAAGGAACTGACGGATTCTGAGGCCAGGGCCTCGCTGCTTACGTCCAAGGGTTTTGCTGCTTTCCAGCAGGGCAAGCGGATTCCTGCCCAGGAGGATTTCAACGCAGCCATTAAGGAATCTGCCGGCTTCCCCCTTGCGCGAATTGGCTTGGCTCGCATGCGTGCCATCGACCGGGACATTGATGGTGCGCTGGCGGAAGTTGACGATGTGCTCAAGGCTGCCCCGAAACTGCCGGAGGCGCATAGTCTGCGCGGCGATCTCCTGCTGGCCAAGAACCGTCCCGATGAAGCCGTTGCCGCCTACGAGGCGGTGCTTGAAGCCAAGCCCACAGAGATCTCCGCGCACCAGAGCGTGATTTCTTTACTGATCCGCGCCAACAAGCTCGAAGCAGCCCAAGCCAAGGTTGTGGCCTTGCGCAAGGCAGTGGGTAATCACCCGCTTGCGATCTATATGCAGGCCTTCCTTGATGTTCGGAATGGCAAGAACAAGGAAGCCTACGAGGGTATCCAGCAGGTATTGCGTGTGGCTCCCGAGTATGTGCCTGCTCTTCTGCTTGCGTCGGCCCTCCAGCTGCAACGCAGTGACTTTTCCCAGGCCCAGCAGAACCTCGGCAAGGTTCTCGACAAAATTCCCAATCAGCCTTATGCGCGGCGCCTGCTGGTTTCGGCTTATCTGGGTGCTCGTGACCCTGGCAAGGCTCTTGAAGTGCTCCAGCCGCTGATCAAGGATCATGTGGATGACGAGTCGGTACTCAACCTGGCGGGGCAGGTCTACGCCATGAATGGCGATTTCACTCGTTCCGAGGAGTATTTCGGGCGCGCTGCCAAAGCCGATCCGAACAATGCCCAGTACCGTACCCGCCTTGGTGTGTCCCGACTGGCGGGTGGTGAGGCCGATCGTGCATTCCAGGATCTGGAGGCCGCTTCTGCACTGGATTCGGACAGCATCCAGGCCGATGTGACACTCATCATGGCTCACCTGCGGCGCAACGAGACTGCCAAGGCCATGAGTGCGGTCGAGACCCTTGAGAAGAAGAAACCCAACGATCCGATCACCCACAACATGAAGGGTGGCGTGCTGCTGGTGCTGAAGGACGCCGCGGGTGCCCGCAAGGCCTTCGAGAAAGCCCTCGAATTGAAGGCGGACTTTCTGCCGGCGCTGAGCAATCTGGCCCGCCTTGATATTCAGGACAAGCAGCTTGATGTCGCGCGCAAGCGCTACGAAGGCTTCCTGGCAAAGAATCCGAATCACGCGCAAGCCTACCTCCAGTATGCGGAGTTCCTGGCCATGACCGGGGGGCAGGCGAAGGACGTGCAAGCCGTGCTCGAGAAGGGGCTTACGGCCAGCCCCACTTCGCTGCCGGTGCGCCTTGCCCTGGTTCGTCTGCTGATTCAGTCTGGCGATACCAAGCGTGCCCTATCCCTGGCCCAGGAAGCGTCGGTAGCTGCACCTGACGAGCCCGCGGTGCTGGACTTGCTGGGACGCTCTCAAGTGGCCGCGGGCGAGACGCAGCAGGCCCTTGCAACTTTTGGCAAGCTCGCGGCACGCCTGCCTGGCTCGCCGGCGCCGTTGATCGCCATGTCGGATTTGATGATGGGCAGCAAGGACATTGCGGGTGCCGAGCAAAACCTGCGCAAGGCACTGGCGGTCAAGGCTGACTCTCTGGAAGCCCAGCAGCGCTTGGTTGCCATTCTCCTCAACAACAAGCGCGGGGATGCGGCAATCGCCATCGCGCGGGACGTTCAGCGTCAGCGCAAGGATTCTGCCATCGGCTACATCCTAGAGGCTGAGAGCCTGCTCGCAGGCGGCAAACCGCCGGAGGCCGTCAAGCTTTACGAAGAGGCCTACAAGCGCGAGAAGAGCGCCGCTTCCATTCTCCGCCTGCACAACGCACATCTGGCGGCCAGTCAGCCTCAGGAAGCAGCTAAGGTAGCCTCGGACTGGATCAAGGCCAATCCCAAGGATCTCACGGTGCGGACCTATCTGGCCGAGCGCAGTCTCGCCGAGCAGAAGTACGATCAGGCAATGCAGCAATACCGGCAGATGCAGGAGATTGCTCCAAAGAATCCGATGGTCCTGAATAACCTTGCCTGGGTTCTTGGCAAGCTGAATGACAAGAGTGCCGTGAGCGTTGCCCAGCAGGCCGTGGCCCTTGCTCCCAACAGCCCGGTGGTGCTTGATACTCTCGGGACACTGCAGTTTGAAACGGGTGACAAGGCCAAGGGGCTGGAGAACCTCAAGAAGGCGGTCAGTCTCGGCCCCAACATCCCCCAGTTACGCTTCAGCCTGGCCAAAGCACTGGCCGCGAACGGCGACAAGGACGGTGCCCGCAAGGAACTCGAGGCTGCCCTCAGGAGCGCGCCGGAGAAGGCCCCGATCCGCAAGGATATCGAGAAGCTCCGCGCCACCCTTTGATCGTATCTACTAACTTGGACTCTTTTCAGGATTGACCTCATGAGCACCATTGCAGTTATCGGCCTCGGCTACGTTGGCCTGCCCCTCGCCGTCGAATTCGGCAAGAAGATGAAGACCGTCGGTTTTGACCTGTCCGTTGATAAGGTCGAGTCCTATGGCCGCTTCATCGACCCGACCGGCGAAGTGAGCACCGAAGACCTGAAGGCCGCAACGCAGCTGACCTGCAGCACTGATCCGAAGATCATCGGCGAAGCCGATTTCATCATCGTCGCCGTGCCGACCCCGGTGGATGACGCCCACCAGCCCGATTTCACTCCCCTGGTGAAGTCCTCCGAGAGCGTCGGCAAGCACCTCAAGAAGGGTGCCATCGTGGTGTACGAATCCACGGTCTATCCGGGCGCCACCGAGGAAGTGTGCATCCCCATCCTCGAGAAATTCTCCGGCCTCAAGTGGAAGCAGGACTTCAACGTCGGCTACTCCCCCGAGCGGATCAACCCGGGCGACAAGGAACGCACCGTCACCAAGATCATGAAGGTGGTCTCCGGCGACACCCCCGAGACCCTCAAGAAGGTCGAGGAAGTGTACGGCGCGGTGATCACCGCCGGCGTGTATCCGGCCAGCTCCATCAAGGTGGCCGAGGCCGCCAAGGTGATCGAAAACACCCAGCGCGACCTCAACATCGCCCTGATGAAC
>NZ_JBIJDC010000156.1:0-7894 GCF_044344315.1 Zoogloea sp.
CTGTGTACCTGTCTTGATCCGGGTCACCCGACGCTTGATCTTCTTCTGCTCCATGGCCCCACCGATTTCATCGACTCCGGCCAGAATCCTAGCTCAACGGCGGGGAGAGGGTTTCGCGACACCCTCTGAAGTCGCCCCTACAGGTCGGCCCGGAAGCCACTGTCAGGGTATCCGGAGCGTCCCTGGCCTCTGTTGGGCCCTCACTCCCCTCTGAATACCGGCTTGCGCTTTTCCTTGAAGGCCTGGATGCCTTCGGCGTAGTCCTGGCTGTTGTACACCACCCGGCGCAGGCCCTGGATGCGTTCGAAGTCTTCGGGCGACATGGTGTGGGCGCCGGCGAGGATGCGCAGCTGCTCCTTCATCACCGAGATGGAGAGGGGGGCGTTGGCGGCGATGCGGCGGGCGATGGCGTAGGTAGCTTCTTCCAGGTCGGCGGCGTCGGTGACGTGGTTGATGATGCCCAGGCTGCACAGGCGCTCGGCGGGGATGGGAGCGGCGGTAAAGAGCATCTCCTTGGCCAGGCGCAGGTTGGCGGCGTTGAGAAAGGTGAGCAGGCCGCCGACGTTGTAGGGCACGTTGAGCTTGGCGGGCGTGGCGGCAAAGGTGGCGTCGCGGGCGGCCACGATGAGGTCGCAGGCGAAGGCGGTTTCGCAGGCGCCGCCCCACACGCTGCCTTCGATCATGGCGATGATGGGGGCGGGGAAGGTCTCGATCTCGCGCACCAGCTTGCGCAGGGGGTCGCGCCAGGCCAGGGGGTCGAGGCCGGCGGCGGGGAGCTCCTCGATGTCGTGGCCCGCCGACCAGACCTTGCAACCGGCCCGGGCGCGCAGCACCACGCAGCGCACGCCCACGGCGCGGAAGGATTCGAGGGCGGTGGCAAAGACCTGGACCATCTCCTCGCAGAGGGCGTTGCGGCGGGCTTCCCGGTCGAGGGTGAGGGTGGCGATGTGGTCGGTGATGTCGATGAGCAGCATGGCGGTGGGGGATGGAGGCGGTGTGCCATTTTAGGCCGGGTTGGTCGAGTGAATTCGACCCCACACAAGCCGCAGCCTTCAGCCTCTTTTGCCGACCAGCACCACCCCGGCCACCACCAGCGCACCGCCGAGGATCTGGAACAGACCGATGGCTTCGTCGAGGATGATCCAGCCCAGGAACAGGGTGACCACCGGGCCGAGGGTGCCGATGAGGGACACCGGCCCGGCCCCCAAGCGGCGGATGGCTTCGGACACCATCCACACGGGCAGCACGGTGGAGAACAGGGCCATGGCGCCCGCCAACATCATCACCGGGGCGGGCTGGATGAGCAGGCCGAGGGGACGGGTCAAGGCAAAGTGGGCGAGGCACAGCAGACAGGCGGCGGTGCTGGCCCAGGCGGTGACCCGGGCGGCGCCCAGGCGGCCCACGGCCTGGCCGTTTCCCATCAGGTAGAGGGCGTAGGACACGGCGCTGGCAAACACCAGACCGCCGCCCACCAGCACGTCGTGCATGTCGCCGGCCACGTGCAGGTCGTGAGCCACGGCCAGCGCGATGCCGGCGTAGCACAGGACGATGGAGCCCATGGCCCGGCGGCTGATGTGCTTGCCCAGGAAGAGCGCCGACAGCACCACCACCAGCGTCGGGTAGGCAAACAGGATCAGCCGCTCCAGGGCGGCGGAGATGTATTGCAGGCCGAGAAAATCCAGGTAGCTGGCCAGGTAGTAGCCGGTGAGGCCCAGGCCCAGCATCAGGCCGATGTCGCGCCGGCCCATGGGCTCGGGCTTGCGGGTGCGCTGGTCGTGCCAGCCCAGGGCAAGGAAGAAGGGCAGCGAAAAGCCCATGCGCAGGGCCAGCAGGGTGACCGCGTCCACGCCATAGGGATAGGCCAGCTTGATGAGGATGGCCTTGAAGGAGAAGCCCACTGCGCCGAGGACGGCAAAGAGGAGGCCGATGTGGTTGCCGGGGGAGTTCATGGGGCAGGCGCAGACGGCCGGAGTTCACAGGCCTCCATTAGGCCAGCCGCCGGTCCTGGGGGGAATGCGTATGTTCCGAGGAGGGGGTTAGGGAATGGTGAAGGGTCGGGGGTGGAAGCATGGGCATGCTTCGGGCCCAGGCAGCGGAGGCCGGATGAACCTAATTTCCTCTGTTTAACGCGTCGTCTGACGGTCGATACGGTCTCTCCTGTCGGGGCGACTTGTAGGGGCGACTCGTAGGGGCGACTTCAGTCGCCCATCCACGCGTCGATCACAGGCATGCCCTTGATCTCAGCCCGCGGGCGACTGAAGTCGCCCCTACAGTCCCTCCAGCCGCCCTCAGCGTGTCCCACAAGCGGCCAGTGGAGGGCAACCGAGGAAAACAGGATGAATTCGACCCCACAGGAGGGTGCTCAGTGCGTCAGGAAGTCCAGCACCATGCGGTTGAACTTGTCGGCGTGTTCCCACTGGGCCCAGTGGCCGCAGCGGTTGAAGATGTGCAGCTCGGCGTTGGGCATGCCCCAGATCAGGCGCAGGCCCACGTCCATGGGCACGAAGCGGTCGTCGCGACCCCAGATGACCAGGGCCGGGGCGGTGACTTCGCCCAGGCGCGGCCCGAAGTCGGGGAACTGCTTGGGGTTGGCGGCCAGGCTCTTGACGAAGTTGTCCAGGTGGTCGCGGCGGGCCAGCATGTTGTCCAGGCGGGCCTGGAAAAGCTCTTCGGTGAGGCTGCTGCTATCGAACACAAAGACGGCCATCATCTTCTTGAGGTTCTCGATGGTGGGCTCGCGGTACAGGCCCTGGAGCAGCTTGATGCCTTCGGTGGGCATGGGCACAAACTGGCTGGGGCCGCCGGTACCGCCGCCCATCAGCACCAGCTTGCCGACCCGCGCCGGGTTGGCGAGGGCAAAGGCCACGGCGCTGTGGCCGCCCATGGAGTTGCCGATGATGTGCACCTTGTCGAGGCCCAGGCCGTCGAGCAGGCCCTTGAGGGCGCGGGCATTCAGATCAGACCGGGAGCCGGTGCACACGATGGGGTCGCTCTTGCTCCAGCCCGGGCAGTCCATGAGGATGACCTGGTAGCCGGCATTTACCAGCGGCTCGATGTTGCGGTTGAAGTTGGCCCAGCCGCTGGCCCCGGGGCCGGAGCCGTGCAGCATGACCACGGTTTCGGCGCCTTCGCCGGCGATGTTGTAGTGCAGTTGCAGGTCCAGGTCGCCTTCCTGGATGCGGATGAAGCGGCTGGTGGCGGCTTCGGTCAGGGTGGGGGTGCTCATGGGGGTGTCCTTTCAATCCGTTGGGGGTGCGGGCGGGTCAGCCTTCGTAGGGGCCGGCGCCGAAGCCGATGGGAGGGGGCGCCGAGGCCACCAGTTTCGAGAAGATGGCGGCGAAATCCTCGCCGGGCAGGCTGCCCATATTGTTGCCCATGGCCGCCAGCTCGGCGTCGATCTCGGCCCAGTCGTCAGGGGTGAAGTGCTTGCGCAGCAGGGGCAGGATCTCGCGCTCTTCGAGGATCATGTGGTTGCGGTAGAACTCGGCGTAGGTGTCGAAGGCGGCCGACAGGCCGGCCACGTCGGCCGGGTTCTTCTCGAAGGCGTCCAGGGCCTTCTCCAGCAGGGCGATACGTTCGGCGGTGCCGGCGTGCTGGCGGAAGAGCTTGTCGAGCAGCTCGCGGCCCTCGTCGGTGCGGGCGGCGAGGCGGCCGAAGAGCAGGCGGTCTTCCTTGGGGTGGTGCTGCTGCTCGGGGTAGGCCTCCAGGTAGTCCACCATGCCGCGCAGCAGCTTGATGTCGGGCTTGAGGCGGCCGGCGCCGATCTCCTTGAGCATGAAGCGGACGGCGTGGAGGATGGCCGCCAGGGATTGGTGTTCGTCCGCCAGGACTTGCAGTGCGCGCATGGGCGTGTCTCCGGTTGAGTTCAATTAGCCAGCATTTCCTGATGCTTGCTGGCCAGGCCCAGGTAGCTTTCGATGACGCGGGGGTCGTTGCGCAGGCTGGTGGCTTCGCCGTGCATCTTGATGGCGCCGTTCTCCAGCACGTAGGCGTAGTCGGCCACCTGCAGGGCGGCGCGGGCGTTCTGCTCCACCAGCAGGATGGACACGCCGCGGCGGCGCAGCTCGGCGATGATGCGGAAGATCTCGCGCACGATCAGCGGCGCCAGACCCAGGCTGGGTTCGTCGAGCATCAGCAGCTTGGGCTTGGCCATCAGGGCCCGGCCCACCGCCAGCATCTGCCGCTCGCCGCCCGACAGGGTGCCGGCCGCCTGGGCGCGGCGCTCCTTGAGCCGCGGGAAGAGGGTAAACACCTCCTCCATCGTCTCGGGGTGGTCCTTGTGGCCGTGGCGGCTGCGCTGAAAGGCGCCCAGCAGCAGGTTGTCCTCGATGCTCATGGAGCCGAACAGCTCGCGCTTCTCGGGCACCAGGTTCATGCCGCGCACCACCATGCGCTCCACTTCCGGGATCTGTTCGATGCTGCCGTCGAAGGCCACCTGGCCGGCCGACGGGAGCAGGCCCATGATGGCCGACAGGGTAGTGGTCTTGCCGGCGCCGTTGGGGCCGATCACGGTGACGATCTGGCCCTCGCCCACGGCGAGGCTGATCTTGCTCACCGCCTCGACCTTGCCGTAGGCCACGGAGAGGTCTTTCACTTCGAGTACGTTCTTCTGTGTGCTCATCTCAGACACCTCCCAGGTAGGCTTCGAGCACGGCCGGGTCCTGCTGGACTTCTTCCGGCAGGCCCTCGGCGATCTTCTCGCCAAACTCCATCACCACCACCCGATCCACCAGGCTCATCACGAAGTCCATGTCGTGCTCGACGATGAGCACCGCCATGCCTTCGGACTTGAGACGCCGGAGCAGCTCGGAGAGGGCCTGCTTCTCCTTCAGACGCAGGCCGGCGGCGGGCTCGTCGAGGAGCAGCAGGCAGGGGTCGGAGCACAGGGCGCGGGCGATCTCGAGGATGCGCTGCTGGCCCAGGGCAAGGCTGCCGGCCTCGGTGTGCATGAATTCGCCCAGGCCGACGCGCTCCACCTGGATGGCGGCCTCGCGCAGCAGGCGGGCCTCTTCGACCCGGTCGAGGCGCCAGGCGGCGGGCAGCACGCTGCGGCTGCCGCGCATGTGGGCGCCGATGGCCACGTTCTCGAGCACGCTCATCTTCGGCAGCAGGCGCACGTGCTGGAACGTGCGGCTCATGCCCAGGGCGGCGATCTCCCGAGAGCTGTGGCCAGCCACCGACTTGCCGCGGAACAGCACCTCGCCGGAGGTGGGCGTATCCACGCCGGAGAGCTGGTTGAACATGGTGCTCTTGCCGGCGCCGTTGGGGCCGATCAGGGCCAGGATCTCGCCGGCCTTGACCGACAGGCTCATGGCGTTGTTGGCCACCAGGCCGCCGAACCGGCGGGTCACCTCGCGGGCTTCCAGGATGGTCTCGCCGTGGGGCGGCTGGGCCTTCTTCGGCAGGGGCTCGGCCTTCGGGTCGATGAGCTTGGGCTCGGCGCGCACCGGCACCAGCCGGGCCAGCAGCGGCCACAGGCCGTCCCGGGCCCGGTGCAGCACGATGATCATCATCAAACCAAAGACGATCACTTCGTAATGGCCGGCCGAACCGAAGAGCTTGGGCAGGATGTCCTGCAGCCACTGCTTGAGCACGGTGATGACCCCGGCACCGATCAACGCGCCCCACACCTGCCCTGCCCCGCCGACCACCGCCATGAAGAGGTACTCGATGCCGATGTGCAGGCCAAAGGGCGTGGGGTTAACAAAGCGCTGCAGGTGGGCATACAGCCAGCCTGCGGCGCAGGCCTGCAGGGCCGCCAGCACGAAGATCACCATGCGCGCCCGGGACGTATCCACACCCATGGACTCGGCCATCACGATGCCGCCCTTGAGGGCGCGGATCGCCCGCCCCTCACGGGAGTCGAGCAGGTTGCGGGTGGTGAACAGCGCCACCAGCACGAACAGCCACACCAGGTAGTAATAGTGGCGGTTGTCGAGCAGGGCAAAGCCGAACAGGGTGATCGGCGGCAGGTTGGACAGGCCGGCATGGCCGCCCAGAAACTCCATGTTGCCGAACAGGAAGTACAGGCTGATGCCCCAGGCCATGGTGCCCAGGGGCAGGTAGTGGCCGGACAGCTTGAGGGTCACCGAGCCGAGCACGATGGCCACCGTGGCGGTGAGCAGCAGGCCCAGCACCAGCGCCGCCCACGGCGACGCACCGGTGAAGCCGAGCCAGGCCGGCAGCTCGGGCGTGGTGGTGAGCCAGGCGGTGGTGTAGGCGCCGAGGCCCACAAAAGCCGCCTGCCCGAAGCTGGTCAGCCCGCCCACGCCGGTGAGCAGCACCAGGCCCAGAGCCACCAGCGCCGACAGACCCACGTAGTTGAGCAGGGTGACGTAGAACTCCGGCAGCACCAGCGGCGCCAGCACCACCATCACCAGGAAGACCGCCAGCACATGGCGGGAACGGAGCAGGCTCATGCCCGGCGCCGCAGCAATCGAACGGGTGTTCATTCTTCTTCCTCCACGTGGTGGGAAGTGAGCGAGCGCCACATCAGGACCGGGATGATCAGGGTGAACACAATCACGTCCTTGAAGGCGCTCGCCCAGAAGGACGAGAAGGATTCGAGCAGCCCCACCAGCACCGCGCCGCCCGCCGCCAGCGGGTAGCTGGCGAGGCCGCCGATGATGGCCGCGACGAAGCCCTTGAGGCCGATCAGGAAGCCGCTGTCGTAATAGACGGTGGTCAGGGGCGCCACCAGCAGGCCGGACAGGGCACCAATCAGGGCCGCGAAGAAGAAGGTCTGACGGCCGGCCAGGGCCGGGGAGATGCCCATCAGGCGCGCCCCGTTGCGGTTGATGGCTGCAGCCCGCAGGGCCTTGCCGCCCAGGGTCCGGTCAAAGTAGAGGTACAGGCCGACGATCAGCAGCAGGGAGGCGAGGATCACCACCACCGTGTGTCCGCCCACCACCAGGGAGCCGATCTCGAACTGGGTTTCGCTGAACGGCAGGGTGCGCGAACCTTCCGGCCCGAAGATCAGCAGGCCGATGCCCACCATCAGCAGGTGCAGGGCCACAGCCACGATCAGCAGCACCAGCACCGGCGCTTCGGCCACCGGCTGAAAGGCCACCCGGTAGATCATGGGGCCCAGGGGCACCACGATGGCCAGCACCAGCAGGCCCTTGGCCACCTGGGGCAGGGCCTGCAGGGGCAGCACCCACAGCAAGCCGGCCAGCACCGCCGGATAGAGCAGGTTCCACAGGGCAGACTTGCCCAGCTGACGGCGCGCCGCCGCGCCGCCAAACAGATCGGCGGCAAAGGTCAGCGCCCCGGCCCCCAGCAGCAGCCAGACGGTGCCGGGGTAATGGCCGGCTTCCAGCGCCGCCATGGTGAGGGCCCCCCAAGCGAGGAATTCGCCCTGGGGAATGAAGATGATCCGGGTGACGGCAAAGACCAGGACCAGGGCCAGGGCCAGCAGGGCGTAGATGGCCCCGTTGGTGATCCCGTCCTGCCCAAGCAATGCGAATATTTCGGCATCCATGAACGGACTCCTGCAGCCGCTTGCCGCACCCGCCTGGCGGGGCCGCAAACGGCCGGAAAGATCGGCAATAAGAAAAGGCGGAGCGCGGCCCCGCCCCTGCGTCAGACAGCCAGGCCGCGTTCCCGCGCCATGGAAATGGCCGTGTCCTCGATCATGTCTTCCTGCCCGCCCACCATGCCGCGGCGGCCCAGCTCCACCAGGATGTCCCGGGCCGGCACGCCGTACTTGACGCTGGCGCGCTTGGCGAAGAGCAGGAAGGAACCATACACCCCGGCGTAGCCCAGGGTCAGGGCGTCCCGGTCGATGCGGATCGGGAAGTCCATGATCGGCACCACCAGGTCTTCGGCCACGTCGGTGATCTTGGCCACATCCACCCCGGTCTGGATGCCCATCAGGTCGGCCACGGCGATGAAG
>NZ_JBIJDC010000063.1:0-25271 GCF_044344315.1 Zoogloea sp.
GTGGTGTTCGTCGGCAAACAGGTCCGTCTTGATGGCACTACGCTGTTTCATCGCGATAAGCTGCAGCAGGGTTCAGGACGATGTAATTTTACCAAGGGTGGGCGAGCTGAGGTTTTTCGAGGCGCCCTTTTGTGAAAAGTCTGATCACCCTTGAGGTCAGGATTCTTGGCGAGATAGTAGTCCGCGCTCTGTTCGACCAGGCAGCGAAACAGCATGCCGACGGCGATTGGCGTTTTTTTCACATTCAGTTCCCGGAGCTCGGCCACGATGTTCGCTGCCTTCTTCTGCTCACGTCCGATGGGCAACCTCGGCGATGCGTTCTTGGTAGGGCCAAACAGGTAGTTTCTATCCCAGGCTGACTTGGTTGGAGATAGGGTTACGGCATCCGGGCGCTCAATTCCGGCAGCTGCTGATCCGCCCTTTTTCTCGCCTTGAGACTCGGGTGCCTCACCTGCACTGGGAGGGGCGGTCCTTCCGTCATCGGGCGCGGTGGGTCCAGAGGCTCCCGTTCTTCCTGATGCATCTGGTGGCGTTTTTTGCTCCGGCGTTGCAGGAGATTCAAGGGGAGGACCTATCTCACTGCGCACCCGTTTGAAGAAGGCAGTTTGTTGCTCGTTGGAGTAGATCGAGCCGGCCTCATCCTCTCGTTTGACGTTGACCTCGCCAGTCTCTATGGCCCTGACCACTCGGGCCGCCAGCGCGTACGCTTGCAGGGTAGGCAGGGTGTTCACGAGTTTCTCGCCTTCGCTGTCGAACCCAATCAGACGGAAGTTCTCACGGTTGAGTGCCCGTGAGAGTGTAGTGATAGGAAAATCGTTACCGATGGATAGGTCGTTTTCCTCCAGCCAGGTGATCAGTTGTGCGGCCCGCTTGTTCTGATCTGAAATGCCAAGTTGAAGGTTGAAGAGCGAGATCATCAAGGCCGTCCAGCCCTTCTGGCCGACCCCGGCGTTCTCACCAGTGTGCTTGCTGGCGATGTACTTGAGGATGCGCGCCTCGTCGTCGCACGTCTGGCAGTCAACCACTGTCGAGATAGGGTGAGGCGCCGATTCCGCAATACGGGTAATCAGACTGGCAAGTGCCTTGTCGGATCCGCAAAGGCTCGGCTTGAGCAATAGCTTAAGCGCAGTGACGCGGCGGTTTCCATCTCTTACGACCCATTTCCCGTCCGCGTTCTTCGAGATCAGGATGTGGTCGATGGACAGCCCTTCAGTCGCAATGTCCCTCACCAGATTCAGGAAGGAGTCGCCATCCTTGAGGATTCGACTGATGCAGTCGTTCTGATCCGCACCGTGCCTGATACGCGGGTTGTGAGTGTCGAGAAGCAGATCCACAACCGGGATCGCATGAACTGTTTTGAAATGGTTGCGGGACATAGAAGAGAGGGCTTGAAAGGATGGCAGCAATATATGCCATTAGGGAGTGCGCTTGCACGCTAAATGTTATCGGCGTGGAGACGACATGTAGCCACTAAGGTGGGCAATCACTTTGAGCAAATCAATCTCACAAGACTCCCCCAGATAAGTCGATCTGTCAGTGATCCATTCAACACGATAGCCATGGCGAATTGCCAACCTCTTCCCTACATCCGGAGAGCGTTGGCGACGCCTGTCGGCGGAACCGCTTCCGCCTGACCCGCCCTCGCGCGCGCGCGGAAGATGCGATCCATGCACCGCGACCTTCCCGCTCCCCTCGCTGCCCATCCGCCGATCGTCAAGACCTGCGGCTTCTGCTCGCACTGGCAAGTGCCCGCCGCTGAATCGTCCGCGCTCCTCCGCGGTGATGCCGGCATGGCGGATCTCGGCGCCAAGCCCTGCGCAATCAGCGGCCAGAGCTGGCGTTACCTCGCGGCCACCCACCGTTGCCACCTTTCCCAGGGGTAAGCCATGGCCGTCACCGTATCCCTTGCCGTGCGCACGCTGCTGCCCATCGACCCTGCAGTTGAGGTGGATGTGCATTACATCTTCGACAGCGGCGAGGTGTCGCCCACGCCGCTGCGCACACTGCGCCTGCGCATGGGCCTGCCCAACGAGATCACCCTGCATTGCCGCATGGCGCTGGTGATCCGCGTGGGGAGCCGCTCGCAGCTGCCGCTCACCATTGCCCATTGCGACCCCGGCATGAGCACCGCGCTGCTGCTCACCGAGCTGGTGCTGGGGGACGATGCCGAGCCCTACACGCTCTCGCGGCGCATCGTGGCGCCGGGCGGCAGCCAGCACCTGGCGCTGGAGGATGCGGACGTGCTGGTGCTCCGCGAGGTTGACGAGGTGGGTGATGCGTAAGCTCGCCGCCACGCTCACCGCATCGGCCCTGATTGTCGGCTCCATTGCCGGCTACGAGGGCTACCGCACCCATGCCTATCAAGACGTGGTAGGCGTGTGGACCATCGGCTACGGCATTACCGGCGGGGTCAAGCGGGGTGACCAGACCGACCCGGTGCGTGCTGTGCAGGCCCTTACGCGCACCATCGACGAGAAGGCCCGCGAAGCAGCCCGGTGCATTGCCGATGTGCCGCTGCACCAGTACGAGTTCGACGCCTATGTGAGCTTCGCCTACAACGTGGGCACCCCGGCCTTTTGCGGCAGCACCCTGGTGCGCAAGCTCAAGGCCACCCCGCCCGATTACGCCGGCGCCTGCCGCGAGATGCTGCGCTGGGTGTATGCAGGCGATCAGCAGCCCGCTGGCCTGGCCCGGCGCAGGGCCGAGGAATACCGGCGCTGCATGGGGGCCGCGCAGTGAAGGGCCCGCTCAGCATGCCGGGCGTGCTGCCCGCTGCCCTGGGCCTTGCCCTTGTTGTCGGCGTAGCCATTGGGGCAGGCGCTGCCGGCGTCGTCAAGAACGGGCAGATCGCGCTGATTGAACGCAACCACGCCCGGCAAGCCGCACGCGACCAGGCCGCGCAGCTGGAACGTCTGCGGGATGCCCAGGCCCGCGGCGACGCCCTCACCACGGATCTGCTCTCGGCCCGGGCCGAGGCAGATCAACTTCAGGAGCAACTCCATGCTGCGCTTCCCCGCGCCACGACTGGCCGTGCTTGCCTTGGCGGCGGTGCTCTGCGCCTGCTCGACCGCGCCGCCGGCCTCCGCGCCGAACTGCCCCCGCCCCCCGGCGTCGCTGATGCAGCGGATGCCGGCCCAGTTGCCACCGATACCGAGGTCGCCCGCTGGGCCGGCCACGCCTACTTTGAGTACGCCGAGTGCGCCCGGCGCCTCGACGCCCTGATCCAGTTCAACGAGACCGAAGCCCCGTGATCATCGAAATCAACTACCTCACCGTCGTGATCATCGGCGCCCTGTTGTCGGCCTTCGTCGGTGCCTTGTGGGCCATCGGTCGCACGTTTCTGCAGCAGTACGGCACCTTGGTGTCGTCGCAACTGGAGGCTGTGCAGGATGCCGAAGCCAAGGCGGCCGAAGAGATCAAGGACCGCCTGGATCGGCTGGAAGCAGACCACTCCGCCCGCATCCTGGATATGTCCCGCCAGATATCGGATCTGGAGGATGTGAGCGCCAAGGCGCTGACCCACAAGGATTTGGACGACCTCTACGGCAAGATCAACGCGACATCAGGGGACGTGCGGGAGATGAAGGGCGAGCTCAGGCTGATCAGCACCAGCTTGCAGATGATCCTGAACCGCATTGCAGAGCGGGGCATGACGTGACCCCCGACGCCCCCCGCCGCAGCAACTGCCTGCTCTACGCCTTGCGTCAGTGGCGCGCGCGAGGGGGCTATCTGATCGTTCGGCGATCCCGCTGGGGCTGGTGGCCGCACTTTCTGTGGGCGCCGGACCTGGGCGACCTGCCCGTCGAGCACTTTGCCCCCGTTACCCCGCGCACCGATCTGCGCTTTCCCCCGCTGATTTTTAACGGCACCGTCCGCACGAGAGACCACTGACATGAGCACCGCCGACCGCATCACAACCGAGGACCGCCGCCGGGCGATCCTCGTTGCGCTTTCCCTGTCGCCCAGCTTCCGCCTGGAGCCCCGTGCCCTGCGCCGGCAGATCGAGGCCGTCAATTTCGAGGTGAGCCTCGACCGCCTGGCTATGGACTGCAACTGGTTGGCCGAGATGGAGCTGGTGGAGGCACCGCCCGAAGGCATGGTGCGCCTGACGGACAGGGGCGCCGATGTGGCCCTGGGGCGTATCCGTGTGCCTGGCGTAACCGGCTTTGAGCCCGGCGAGCGCAAGTAATGGCCCACTCCGACGACACCCGCCGGGCGGTGCGCGCGGCCTTTGTGCACGACCAGCTTGGGCTGGAGGTGGCTGCGGTGAAGTGCGGTGTGCCTGTTGCCACCGCCCGGCGCTGGATTCGCGACGCCCGGGAGGCGGGTGACGACTGGGAGAAGGCCCGCACAGCGCAGATGATCGCCGGCGGCGGCATGGAGGCGATCGCCCGGCAGACGATGGCCATGTTCAGCCAGCAGGCCCAGGCCACGCTGCAGATGCTGCAGGACGATACCCAGATCGCCCCCCTCGAGCGCAGCAAGGCCCTGGCCAGCCTGGCCGACAGTTTCAACAAGCTCGTGGCATCCAATGCACGGCTGATGCCCGAGACCGACAAGCTGGCCGTTGCCCTTGATGTGATCAAGCGCCTGTCGGAGTTTGTCCGGGCCAACCACCCGCAGCTCGCCGGTGGCTTTGCCGAGATCCTCGGGCCGTTTGGCGACGAGATCGCGAGGGCCTACGGGTGAGCACCAAGAACACGTCCGAGAAGGACTTTCTCTCCGACCTGGCCGACCTGGCCAGGGAGCTGCGCAACGAGATCCAGGCGCACCAGGTGGGGCTGGACCCGTCGCCGGCGGCCCGCCTGGCCCGGCGTCGGCGCGTGCTGGTGGAGGGTGACTTCGAGTTCTTCGCGTACACGTACTTTCCCCATCACATCCGGCCGCCCGCGTCGCTGTTTCACCGCCACTTCTTCACCCGCTTCCCGCAGCTGCTCGACAGCCCGGGCGGGGTGAAAGAATGGTGGATCGCACCGCGCGGCGAGGCAAAGAGCTCGCTGACCACCAAGGTTGGCCCCGCCTGGGTGGCGGTGCGCGCGCTGCTCCAGCAGCCCGCCATCCGCGCCGAGCTCGAATGGCCTGACGATGCGCCGCTGCCGTACTTCGTGGATTACGTGGTGCTGCTGGGCGCTGAAACCAAGCTGCCCACCAAGCTGCTCGAAGTGGTCAAGACGGAGCTCACGGTAAATGCAGCGCTGGCGCTGGACTTTCCGGAGGCGTGCGGCCGGGGTGTGCAGTGGAAGGTGGGGGAGTTCGTGAGCGCGGCCGGGGTCAAGTTTGAGGCCTTCGGCGCCGAGCAGGCCATCCGCGGCACCTTCCACGGCGCCAGCCGACCCAAGCTGCTGCTGGGTGACGATCTGATCACCGACAAAGAGGCCAAGAGCCCCACCGAACGCGACAACCGGTGGGACTGGCTTGAAAAGGCCATCGACTACCTCGGCCCCCCGGACGGGTCGGTGAAGTATGTGGGTGTGGGCACCATCCTCAATAAGGATGACCCCATCAGCCGTGCCAAGCGCACCGTGGGCCACCTGGTGCACCACTTCCGCGCCATCGAAGCCTTTCCGACCAGGATGGATCTGTGGGAGCAGTGCCAGACGCTGATGCTCAATGAAGACAAGGCCGTGATGGAGGCCTTTGCCGAGCGTGGTGCTGTGGCCCCTGACGCGGCCCTGCCGTCCCATGTGTTCTACCAGGAGTTTCGGGTCGAGATGGACGAGGGCGCCGAGATCAGCTGGCCCGGCGTGCGCTCCCTGTACTGGCTGATGCGCCAGCGCGCAAAGAACCCCCGCGCCTTCGGCACCGAGCTGCAGGGCGACCCGCGCAGCGAGGAGGATAAGGTTTTCACGCCCGTGCGCTTCTTCGTGAGCCGCATGCCGCACTGGATCTTCTTTGGTGCGTGTGACCCCTCCATGGGCAAAGGCGCCACCTCCGACCCCTCTGCCATCGTGGGTGGTGGTTGGGACCGCGAGAAGAAGAAGCTGCACGTCGTGCATGCCGAGATCAAGCGCCGGGTGCCCTCCAAGCTGGAAGCCGACCTGATCGCTTTTCAGCGCGAGTTCCGCTGCAACGGTATCGCCTTCGAGAACAACAACGCCTACGAGAGCATGCGCACGTCGCTCATGACCGCCGCCCTCGACAAGGGCGTGGCCCTGCCGCTGGTGGGCGTTACCGCCACCGTTGAACAAGAGGTGCGCATCGACAGCCTGGAGCCGTTTGTAACGGACCCCCTGGAGCCCCGCATCCTGTTTTCTCCAAACCTGATCCTGTTGCTCTCCGAACTGGATACCTGGCCCGAGAAGCAGCCCGGCCACCACTACGACGGTCTGTGCGCACTCCACCTGCTGTGGTGGATCGCCGTGACCCGTGGCGGCTTCAGCGGCGCCGGCGGCTTCCAATCCATCCCCCGCCGTGGGGGTGAAGACAGCGGCGGCAACTCCCGCAGCATGTTCGCCTGACCCTACCGAGACGACTCATGTCCATCATTGATCAGTACGGCAAACCCATCAGCACCCGCACCCTGGCCGAGCCCCAAACGGCCAGGCTCGTGCACCTGCAGCGCTGGACGGTTGCGTCCCACATGAGCGGGCTGACCCCCGCACGGATCGCCCAGTGCCTGGCTGCGGCAGACCAGGGCAACATCCTTGGCCAGCACGAGCTGTTCGATGACATGTTTGAACGGGACGCCCACCTGCGCTGCGAGTACGAAAAGCGCCGCGGTGCCCTGCTCGGCCTGGAGTGGAGCGTGGAGCCCCCGACCAGCCCCAGCGCGAAGGAGAAGAAGGCCGCCGCCGCCATTGAGGACATTCTGCGCAACGCCGTGGATGACCTGGAAGACCTGATCCTCGCCATGATGGACGGTGTGGGCCACGGCTTTGCCCCCATCGAGCTGGAGTGGCAGCGCATTGAAGGCATGTGGATCCCGCGCTTCCATCCGCGGCCCCAGGGCTGGTTCAAGATGGACATGAACCGCCGGGAGCTGCGGCTCAATGACGGCAGCGCCGACGGGGCCGTGCCCCTGTCGATGGGCTGGGTGATGCACCAGCACGTCAAGGCCAAGACGGGCTACCTGGGCCGCATTGGCCTGGGGCGCGTGCTGGTGTGGCCCTTCCTCTACAAGATGTACAGCCTGGGGGACATGGCCGAATACCTGTCCACCTATGGCCTGCCGATGATCATCGGCAAGTACATGCCCGGTGCCGGCGACGAGGAGAAGGCCTCGCTGATGCGCGCTGTGACCGATCTTGGCCGCGACGCCCGCGCGATCATGCCCGACGGCATGAGCATGGAAGTGATGAAGGTCATCGCCAGCGGCGACGGCACGCCTCACCTGTCCATGATGGGTTGGGCAGACGGCGCCCAAAGCAAGGCGCTGCTGGGGCAGGTGCTGTCGGCGGAAGCCAAGGTCACCGGGATGGGGAGCGGCGTGGCCGACCTGCACCAGCTCGTGCGGCGGGACATCCTCAAGGCCGACGCCCGCCAGGTGGCCGGCACGCTCACCCGCGACCTTGTGTATCCGCTGGCTGTGCTCAATGGCCTGCCGGTGGCGGGCATGCTGCGCTGCCCGCGCTTCCGCTTCGAGACCGGCGAGACGGCAGACCTGAAGTTGCTGGCCGAGGCGCTGCCGGCGCTGGCCAAGGGCGGCGCGAAGATCCCGCTGAGCTGGGTGCACGAGAAAGCCGGCATTCCGGAGGCAGACGACGGGGAAGACGTGTTCCAGGTTGAGGCGGCGCCGGCGCCCACTCCGCCGGAGCCGCCCGCGCCGCAGCCCGCTGCCGCGGCAAGCTATCGGCCGCTGGCCAGGGCGGCCCTTGCGGCGCTCTCCATGCCCGTGCGCACAGCCCCTGCAGATGTGGTCGATCACCAGCTCGCCGCGCTCAGCGCCGGCGCACAGCCCGAGGTTGATGCCTGGCTTGCTGCCATTGAGCGGATGCTCACCGACAACCCCACGGCCACGGCGGTGGATGTGCAGGAGCGCCTGCTGGGCATGTTCGGTGATCTGCCCATCGAGCAGCTCGCCGAAGTCATGGCCATGGGCTTTGCCGCAGCCGAGCTGGCCGGCATGGCCGACGTGCAGGACGGCCGCTGACCGATGGCTGCCTCCACCGCCACGGCCTTCTTCCAGGAGCAGATCGACTTCTTCCGCAAGAAGATCAATCTGCCCTCCGAGCGCTGGGACGACATCTGGAAGCGGGCGCATGACCGCGCCTTCATGGTGGCGGGTGCCAACAAGGCCGACCTGGTGGCGGATCTGCGCACGGCGGTTGCAAAGGCCGTGGAGGGGCGCGGCACCCTGGACGACTTCCGGCGCGACTTCCGGGCCATCGTCGCCCGCCGGGGGTGGACCGGCTGGACGGGCGAAGGCAGCGAGGCCGGGGAGGCCTGGCGGACGCGCGTTATCTACGAGACCAATCTGCGCACCAGCTACGCCGCCGGGCGTTACAAGCAGCTCATGGACCCAGAGTTGCTCAAGCTGCGGCCCTACTGGCGCTACGTGCACAACGACATCGTGGCCCGCCCGCGGCCGCAGCACCTGGCCTGGGGGGCAGGCCGGCTTACTTTGCGTTACGACCACCCGGCCTGGCAGATCATCTACCCGCCCAACGGCTGGGGGTGCCGGTGCTACGTGGTTGCCGTCGAGGCACCCAAGGATGGAGACATGATCAGCCTGCCGGACGGCTGGGATCTGATCATCCCGCGCACGGGCGAGCCGGCCGGCGTGGATAAAGGCTGGGGCTATGCCCCCGGCGCCAGCACCGGCGAGCCGCTGCGCCAAATGGTGCAGGACAAGCTGATCACCTATCCGCCGGCGATCACCAAGGCGCTGTCGCGGGAGGTGAACAAGTACATCAACGCCACCGACTCGGCGCCTGCGTTTGTGGAGGCGGTGCTGGCCGACCCCACACGCACCGAGCCCCTATGGCTCGGGTTTGTTGAGGATGCCGCCGCGTTCCAGGCCGTGTCGACGCACGATCTCACGGGCTATCTTGTGCTCGTGCCGGCCGATGCGCCGCGCCACGTCGTGAAGAGCCATGAGTTCGACGGCGCCGGGCAGCGTGTTGCAGTGGGGGCAGACTACGAGAGCCTGATGGACGGGCTACGGTTTGGCAGCAAGCGCCCCGGCCATCCCGGCCCGGAGGGGCAGAGCCGAATGGTGGTGACCTGGGAGAGTGGCGCCGAGACGCTGAGAGCAGTCTGGGAAGTGCGCCCTGGGCACAAGAACCGCGCGTTGGCGCTGATCTCGTTTGTGGTGAAGACATGATGGGCAGCGAGCAGCTGATGCACGCCTTGCAGCGCCCCCAGCCTGTACGTCCGAAACGATCCCGCTATGACCGGGACTATAGCCCATGGCAGTAGCGCGCTCAACCGTCGATATTGACGACGCCGACCTTCGCAAGGCCCTGGAGGGGGTGCAGAGCGCCCTGAGCCCCGAGGGCACCCGCGGCTTGCTGGCGAGCATCGGTGAAGACCTGGTGGAAAGCTCCAAGGCCCGCTTCGTCACCAGTACCGCCCCCGATGGTTCCCGTTGGCTCGCCAACGCCCGAAGCACCATCGAGCGCTTCGTGAGCGAGGGTGGCAACTTCAACAAGGCGGGCAAGCTCAATGCCCGTGGCGTGGCCAAAGTCACCGGCAAGAAGCCCCTGGTCGGGCACACCGGCATGCTGGCATCGCAGATTTTCTACCAGGTTGAATCCGGAGCCCTGGTCATTGGCTCGTCCATGCCCTACGCCCGGGTCCAGCAGCAGGGTGCCAAGCAGGGCGAGTTCGGGCGTGTGGTGGCGTCCAACATCAAGCGCTTCCGCCAGTTCGACGAGAAAGACTTCCGGCGCTACGCCGGTACCAAGAAGGGCCACCCCCTTCCCTGGGGCGACATCCCGGCGCGGCCCTTCCTGGGCATTTCCGAAGCCGACCGCGCCGGCATCCTGCAGGTTATCGAGCGCCGTTTGTCCGGAATCGGAAAATAGCCCCGTGGTGCGATTTTTGGCCTCGGGGTGCGGCCACCGTAGCCCGCGCCCCCCGATCGTGGAAAGTAACGGGGGAGTAACGGGGTCTGTGCGCCTGCGCTTGTTCCGGGGTGGCTTGCGCAGCGCTCAAAATCCGGCGTAGTCTAAAAAAGCGCCACCATCCCCGTCCGGCGGAAGCACTTCCGCCTGACGCCCTCCTCGGCTCGTCGCCACCATGGCGGCATGGCTACCTCAAAGCACCGTCCCCCAAAATCCAAGTACCGCGTTGCGGCCTGCGCCATCGTTGCGGGCGAGCTCGTCGCCAGGGATCGCATCCAGCTGTTCCCGGCGGGTGAGTTCCGTGCGTTGGATGGCCGCCCCACCGATGTGCCGGCCTGGCGGATGGACGCCGACATTGCCGCCCGCCTGATCGCCGCCGCCGACCAGCGCGGCAATCGCTACATGCTCGACTACGACCACGCGGTGCTCTACCGCGACCGCGGCGTGAAGGCTATCGCTGCAGCCTGGTTCAAGCAGCTGGAGTGGGTCGAGGGCGAAGGGCTGTTCGCTGTCGGCGTGGATTGGACTGCTGCCGCTGCTGCGCACATTGCCGCCCGCGAGTACGCCTACATCTCCCCCTTATTCCAGTACGACCCGAAGACCGGCGCCGTCGTCGGGCTCATCAACGCGGCCCTCACCAGCATTCCCGCCCTCGACGACATGGAAGAAGTCTTCGAGGCGGTGGCCGCATCTCTGGCGCAACCCGAATCCCAACCCCTGGAGGACTCTCACGTGGAAGAACTCATCGAGCAGCTCCGCTGGCTGCTCAACCTGCCTGTTGGCGCGTCCGTCGATGACATCAAGGCGCAGCTGCAGAAGATCATGGACCAGCTCGGCTCGTCGCCCACCGCGGCAGCGTCGTTTGACCTGGGCGGCCACCTGGCTGCCCTGGCCGCCCAGGTGTCGGCCGATCCCGACCCCGCCCGCTTTGTGCCGGTGGCCACCCACCAGGCCGTGGCCAATGAGCTGGCCGAGCTGTCTGCCCAGCTGCGCACCGACCGGGTGACCGGGCTCGTTACCGCAGCGCTGGCTGACGGGCGGCTTAACGCCCACCAGAAGGACTGGGCGCAGAGCATTGGCGAAAAGGATCCGGCCAGCCTTGAGGCCTTCCTGGCCACCGCCACGCCCAACCCGGCGCTTGCCGGCATGCAGACCGCAGCGCTGTCGCACCTGGGCAGTCCGCCGGGTGGCGGTAGCAGCAACGACGATCCCCAAGCCATTGCCTTTGCTGCCCTGGCCTATCAGGCGGAACAGGCCAGCAAGGGCATCACCCTCTCAACGGCGCAGGCAGTCCGCCACGTCGAATCCACCCGGAGCAAGTAACCATGGCCATCACCCTGCTCAATCGCAACTACACCGCGGCGGCAGCCATCGCCGCCTTCCGCATCGTCAAGGCGGGCGCTGCTGACGGTGAAGTCCTTCAAGCCGCTGCGGCCACCGACGCCCTCATGGGCGTGTGTGAGTCGGTCGGCCCCGCCGCCGGCGAGCGCTGCGACATCGTCAAGGTGGGCATCGCCGACGTGGAGTTTGGCGGCCCCGTGACCCGCGGTGGCCCGGTGACCTCCGACGCCACCGGCCGTGCCATTGCGGCAGCGCCTGCTGCCGGCAGCAACGTCCGCGTCATTGGCTACGCCGAAGTCTCGGCCGTCGCCGGTGACATCGCCCCCGTCCTCATCGCGCCTGGCGTGATGCAGGGCTGATTCATTCACTCAGGAGTTACCTATATGAACTTCATCAAGAAGCACTCCCGCCTGCTGCTGATTGGCCTGGCCGTCGGCCTGATCTACGCCACTGGGCTCATCGCCGGTGTCTTCCACTTCGATACCGCGCACCTGGGTGTGCTGGCCATCGGCGCGGTGCGTCCGTTCCCGATCAACCCGACCCTCACGGCGATCGCCATCGCCTACCGCAACCCCGATCACATCCTGATCGCCGACCAGGTGCTGCCGCGCACGCCCACTGACCAGGAGTTCAAGTGGTTGAAGTACGACCTGGCGCAGGGCTTTACCGTGCCCGATACCCGGGTCGGGCGGAAGTCGGCGCCAAATGAAGTGGATTTCAACGCCACGGAGGTGCAGGACAGGGTCGAAGACCACGGCCTGGACGACATCGTGCCCAATGAGGACATCGAGGCCGACAACCAGGGCGTGGATCCCCTCGGCACGGCCACGGCCTACCTGACCAGCCTGGTCAATCTGGGCCGCGAGCAGCGTGTGGCCAACCTGGTGTTCAACCCGGCGTCCTACGCCCCCGGCAACGTCCTGCCTCTGTCCGGCACCAGCCAGTGGAGCGATCCGAACTCCGACCCCGTGGCCGGTATCGGCGACGCGCTGGACAGCATGATCATGCGCGGCAACATCGCCATCTTCGGGCAGCAGACTTGGACCAAGCTGCGCCGCAACCCGAAGATCGTCAACGCGGTGAAGGGGGGCACCACGGTGGCCGGCATGGTGAGCCGTGAGGAGTTTGCCGAACTCTTCGAACTGCAGGAAGTGTTTGTGGGCGCCGGCTTTGCCAACACCGCCAAGCGCGGTCAGGCGGCCACCCTGCAGCGCGTTTGGGGCAAGCACGCCTCCTTCATCTACCGCGACCGTGCGGCCGGCCCCCAGGCCGGTGTCACCTTCGGCTTTACGGCGGCCTGGGGCAACAAGATCGCCGGCAACCTGGACGAGCCCAAGATCGGCCTGACCGGTTCCCAACGGGTGCGCTCTGGTGAGCGCGTCAAGGAAGTGATCGCGGCCCGCGACGTGGGCTTCCTCTTTCAGAACGCCGTCGGCTGATCGCCCGAACAACCCCACCACCCCGGGGCTTCGGCCCTGGGGCTGCACGAGGATTCTTCATGCCCCCATCCAAGAAGATCAAATCGGTTGCGGCTGCTTTGGCCCCTTCCGCTTCCAATGCCGATCAGGCGAATTCTGATCCGTCGTTCATCTCCTCTGCCGGTGCGGAGGATGGTTCCCAGTCTGAGGGCTCCTCTCAGCCCGCTGTTGTTCTGCCGACTGAGCCTGCAGCGGCGGAGCCGCAGCTCCCCGGGCGTATTGAAGGAGACCCCGGCCCCGAGCTCGCCCAGCCCGCCGAGCTCGCCCAGACCGTAGATGGCGAGAGCCTCGCGGATTTGGTCGGCAAGCTGGCTGAAGGCCGCCTGGAGCTGCCTGCGCTGCTGGGCCATGTTTCTCAGGTCGGTGAAGGTGTGCAGCTCGACGGTGGCCATCAAGGCGATGGCTCGCTGCTCCAGCCTGTCATTCCGCCTGGTCATGTCCGTGTCCGGGCTCTGCGCCAGGTTGAACACGATGGCCGTCTCTATGGCCCTGATCAGCTCGCAGGTGACGAAATCAACATGCCGGTCGCCCAGGCCGAAGCACTTCACCCCACTGGCGCCATTGAGCGCATGTAATCAAGGGAGCCCCCCATGCCCGTTTCTCGTTACGTCACGCTGCGCACCGTAAAGCACTCGGGGAGTGAATTTCCTGTCGGGACGCCAATGGCGCTGTCCGACGACTATTCAGCACCCTTGCTTGCGATCGGCGCAATCCAAGCACAGGCGGGCGCGCTGCCAACAATGCCGACGGTCCCCGGTGACGTGGTTCGGGAGACGGTCGACACTGGCTCGGGTGGAAAGGCGCGCACCTACGTTGAAGCAATCTCCTTGGATGGTGGGCTTGATTTTCCGATGGCGGGGGGGCTCGTCCAGTCCGGACGTATCCGTGACTTCCCGTACCCGATGGCGGCCATTGGCAATAGTCTTGTTGCTGGCACCAACACCAACAACGCGCTGTCATTTGCACAGCAGTTGGGAACGCGTTGCCCGGAAATTTTTTCGAGCGTAGCGAACCTTGGCGTGGGTGGACAAAGCTCTGCAGCCGCGCTTGCCGCACTCACTGCTAACGGCGTGCCTAAGGGCGTGCGATATGTCGTTTATCACGAGGGCACAAATGATTCAGGAGCGACGCCTCCTGTTACTGTCGCGCAGCACATTGCAAACATCAGGTCCATTTGGGAATGGTGTGCTGCTCGCGGCATCGCTCTGATTGTTGTTGCAGCTGCTACGGTCGACATTCAGGGCACTTGGACTGCGACGTCCAGAGCATTGACTGAGCAATACGCTTTCGCTGAGCGAATGTTTTGCGCTGACAACAAAGTCATTTTTGTTGACCCTTGGCTGGCCTGGATCGACACGGATGGGACCTGGAATGCTGCCGCCAGCGTCGCAGACGGCATCCATCCTCCACAGGCCGTGCACGATGCAGTCGCTGCTGAGATCGTTGCCCAGCTCCGCGCGCGCCGTCCGGCACCGCTCTTGCCCCGGTCGAATGCGGGAAGCGCAGGCATATATCCGTCGTTCGGAAACGTCTTGAACCTTACGGGAGCGGGACTTCCGGCAGGTTGGAGCCAGAACGGTATAGCTCCAACCTCAATCGCACCATCTGCAGCCTCTGCACCTGTCCGGGGAAACTGGGCTGATGCGATGCTGACGAACCTGGCGGGAAGTGGAGATTTTTACCGCTACCTGCACGCGGGTGGTCAGTTTGCCGCGGGAGATCGCGTGAAGATCAGTGGATATTTCAAATTTACAAACTCCAGCAATTGTCGGCTCGCCGCGCGACTAAGCCTCGTCCGATCCGTGGCGCCAAATTTTAGCCTGTATCTTTTTGACACGTCTTCCAGTTTCGGAGAGACGTATTATGAGGGTGAGATCGTCGTGCCACCGGATCTCACCCAGGCAACACTGTGGATTAGCTACAAGCCTGCAAGTGGATCGGGCACATTCTCAGGTTCATTCTCGTTCGCTTGTTTCGACTGCTACAACATTTCCAATGTCCTACTCTGAGGTTTACGCAGCATCGCAACGAAGGCCTCAAGCTGAATTGGTAGGTGATAGATGTGCAATCACGAAAGGCATGGCGCCGGATAGATTCGCTCTTTCGAGGGCTGTCTGATGGTAAGGCGCATAGGGTGGAAGGAGCGTAGAGAGGGCCTCGTTGGCAATCTGTCTGATGAGTGCTCGCGCCATTTTTACCCCTAGGCCGTCTCGCGCGGGGAGTATCACGTTCTTTGGATTGTCAGAGACATGGAGGTTCGTCACCGCATTGCCGCCATTTATAACTGCAACCTGGATCGAAACGGCTGCACATCTCGTCAGTTCGAAATAGGCTTTCTCGATGCCAGGAGCGACGTGCGCACCCCTATCTTGATTCGCCATTTGAGTGACGATCTTCTGACGAGAAAATACAGCGCCAGTCGCAGAAGTCAGTATGGTGGAAGTCCACCAATCAGAGTATGAGCTACCTATGGCCTCCATCGGGGCAATGACGGAAATAGTTGGCTCGCATTCTATCAACTGAACGCCATCAGACTCTCTTACGCAAAGCAGCACCAATCCAGCTGCAGGCTCAACATGGAATCGATGTGCAGGAGACGATCCGGAGTTATTAAGTATGGTTTTCGTTGTGTCGAGGAATGCTATTTCTTCGAGGCCAGCTTGGTGCAAAAGCGAGATCGATGGCATCCGCCCCTTCGGGTTGTGATGAAGCAGCACCCGAAGATTCTGTGCTATGTCCGCAGCAAAATGTCGCTTGCCAAGGTCGTAGTGTTCGCACAACGTGACGAGTACATCGAGATGTTCATCTAGCAGTTGCTGTAACTCCTCCGGGGGGCGGGCAATCCGTTCCTGTTCGCGTTGTTCTTTCTTTGCCATCGAAACTTCTCCTTCCAAAGGGTCTGTGCTTAATCCACTGTTGCGCTGATACGATCTCCGCAGCACGGGGGTCGCGTACCGCCACACCTACAACCCGCAGAAGGTGCCTGACGCGACGGTATCGACGTGGTATTGGGAGGGTGACGACATCATCGTCACGCTGGATTTCCACAAAAGCAGCTCCCTGAGTTTAATCTCGCTGCCTGCTGTCGCAGAAGGGTGGGCCGTAACAGTAATCGAATCAACGGAGGTAACACTTGATTCACCTGTTGTACATGGAGGCCAGATCGCGATTGCCTGTACGGCAAGCTAGGGGCATATCCAACTTATATTTTCAGCTCTGTGATTATTATCAAATTAACGACAACACCAAAATTACCTAATGCGTTCAATAAATCTTGAAATATTATCAACGCGAACAGTGTGTGGTTCGTATCGATGCGCTGGATCGTGAGCCATCGCAACGATTCTGAACTCTCGCTGTCCCTCATACCGCTTCGGTTTTAAAAAAAACTCGCGTGATACCAGCGGCTGAGTGTCGACTATGTTCCTGCCTGTGTATTGAACCAATTGGCCCCAGTGCTCCAGGACGGGCAGGTTAATGGCCAGTCGGTGGCACAGCGCCAACTGAAAGAACAGCGGATTTCTAATTCTCACGCAATAATGGCCAAAGCTCTCCGCCATGCGTTCAAAATCGAAGGTATCCGTCGCACAGAACACGTATCCATCGCGAGCCACCAGCGTTAGCTCGCAATCCGAAATGACGACGTTCATAGGTCCAGCAATATCAAGACGCCTGCCGCGAAGCGGGTCGGCGGCTTTCCACTCGTCTCCCGTTCCAACAAATCTATTGATGAAATGCGTGAGGGTACCTTCTCCTGGGTCGCCGCGTTCGCTGCACTCATATGCGCGACACGCGTTCAACGTACTGACGTAAACATCGCCTTTTGCTAGTGCGTCCGCGTGTTCCGGCGCCCTAACAAATTTATAGATAGCACTCGTTATCTGATGTGGAACTCTGCGGTAGTAGAACTCCAGGTATCCAATTCTCTCGAGGAACCTCCTTTCCCCAAGAGACAGCCTGAAGTTTTTGTGGTCTAGTATTGTCATTGCACGCATAAAAACTTGAATTTTCACAGGCATATGATTATGCAAATTGCACAATTCAACTTCAAGCACTAAGTGAAGTTCGTTCCTCACGCCCTTGGAGTCTGTTTGTAGCACCTGTTGCGCCCGATTCCTAGGGCCTTCTCTTCCAGTCTTCTGGCCCCGGCATCGACCGGGGCCTTGTCTTTATGTCGATCATTTCCACAACAATCGGGCGGTGGGTGCCCAGCTTCCGAACCCTCGCGCCCATATCGCGCGTTTCGTCGCCGCCCTGGGCGAGCGGAGGATCGGTGGGATCCGGCCGCATGAGATCAGGTCGCTGATTGTCGAGACCTACAAGACGCACCCGCTTGCGGCCCAACGCATGCTAGTTGGCTACTACTTTCAAGGACTTGTCCTGGCTGGGGTTGGCGCAATTCACAGAGCGTGCTTCCTTGCTCGGCGTATGCCAGGATAGATTCGCCTCGAAACTATGTACTCCTAGATTGGGCGGAACCGCTTCCGCCTGACATCCCATCGCGCGCGCGCGGAAGATCGTGCCCATCACGACAACGCGCCGCGCACCATGGCCTACGCCACTCTCGCCGATCTCATCGAGGCCGTCGGCGAACCCCTTCTCATCAAGCTCACCGACATCGACACCGTGCGGACGAATGCAGTCGTCGTCAGCCGTGTTGAGGAAAAGCTCGCCCGCGCGTCGGCTGAGATCGACAGCTATTTGTCACCCCGTTACTCGACCCCGCTCCCCGAAGTGCCTGTAACGGTGCGCGGCTACTGCTGCGACATCGCTCTGTTCCATCTTCACAGGCTCGGCGCCGGCGAGGCGGTGGCTCAAAACTACGAGCGTGCCCTTCGTTTTCTGCGGGATGTGGCTGCCGGTAAAGCGGGCCTACCTCTCGCCTCCGGTGCTGCGCCCGACGCGTCCAGCCAGGCGAACCTGGTGCAGATGGTTGTGCCGCCCCGCGTGGGCGGTTGGGGCGTGCGTTGATCCCCGACCTGCCCAGCGTGGTCACTGCGCGGCTTCGGGCTGAGTGTGCGGTGCTGCGTGACGTGGGCAGTGCTGCCGGCCTGGACGCGGTTGAGGACCATCTGGCAGCCGTGCCGGCGGCCTACGTGATTCCACTCGCCGAGCGACCCACCGAGCCGCCCACTGCCGCCCAGTTCAGCCAGCTCGTGGATGTGGCGGTGGGCGTGGTGGTCGTGGTGAGCAATGCATCGGCCTACGGCGAGCGCGACATCAGCGAGCTGGTGGCAGTGCGCCGGGCTGTGTTTGCCGCCTTGCTGTCATGGGTGCCCGAGGGGTGCCTTCAGGGCTTCGCGTTCGGCGGCGGGTGCCTCATCAAGCTATCGAACAACCTGCTGTGGTGGCAGGACGACTTTGTGACCAACTACCAGGAGGTGTTGTGAGTACCAAGCGCAAGGCTGGCGAGCCCGCCGGCAATGACCTGGGCAGCCAGGTGGATCCGTTCCGACACGTCGGCGACGAGCATTGGGGCAAGGGTGGCGACTACGTCATCGGTGCCGATGGTCGCCGTGTGCCCTCCGTGCCTGCGCCTGCTGCGGCGCCTGCCGATCAACCCCAGGAGTAACCCATGCCCAACATTCTCGCGAGTCCGCGCAAGTTCGACAAGAAGGCCCTGCTGGCCAAGCTGGAGACCACCGTTGGCACCGACGCCGTGCCGACTGGCGCCGCCAACTGGATTGAGGCGCGCAACCTCACCCTCACCCCTTACGACGGCGAGACCGTCGATCGCGGCATCGTGCTGCCCTACATGGGCCACGCCGGCAAGATCGTGGTGGCCAACTGGTGCAAGGTGACCTTCGAAGTGCTGGCGGCCGGTGCGGGCGCTGCTGGCACGGTGCCGAAGGTCGATGCTCTGCTCAAGGCCTGCGGCATGGCGGCGACGACGGAGGCCGGTGTCTCGGTGACCTACAACTTGATCAGCGAGGCGATTCCGGCCGTCTCGATCTACATCAACGTGGATGGCACCAACCACCAGATGATCGGCTCGCGCGGCACCGTCGGCCTGACGCTCAACGCCAAGGCCATTCCGGTCTTCAAGTTCGAGTTCGATGCCGTCTTCATGGATCCGGCAGCGGTGGCGATGCCGGCGGTAACTCGCACTGGCTGGCCCCTGGAAGAGCCGGTCAATGCAACGAACACCTCGCCGCTCACGATCAACGCCACGGCCATGGCCTTCAGTGCCCTGGATCTGTCGCTGGCGACCGAGCGCGCCCGTCTGAACCTGCCCGGCCCTCAGACGGGCGTCGAGATCAACGACCGCGCCCCGACAGGCACTGCGACGGTGCTGGCGCCCGATCTGGCCACCTTCAACCCCTTCACCCTCGCGAAGACGGCCGCCGACATCACGCTGTCGGTGACTCACGGCTCCGCTGCAGGCAAGAAGCTGAAGGTGGATGCCAAGGCCGTGCTGACGGGGGCGAACTACGCCGACGTGGAGAAGATGGTCGCCTACACCCTGAACTTCGACTTGAAGCCCGTCGCCGGTAACGACGAACTGGCTTTCACTTTCATGTAACGCCTGGAGTAACGAAGATATGAGCAAGGCATTTGTCATCGTAGCGAATCCCACCGTCCGGTGGCCCGTGGCTGTTTGTGTTCCGGCAGATAATGGTCGCTTCGAGGAGTGGCAGTTCACGGGCATCTTCCGAGTGCTCTCCGAGGCGGAGTTTGATGCCTGGAGCGATAAGCCGGTGATCGAAGATGTAGTCGCAGACCTCGAGGCTGTTCCGGCCCAGGTCGCGGCACTGCCGCTCTCCGAGGTGCTGGCCCGCAATGCGGACAAGTTTGCCGAAGTGCTGGTGGGTTGGGACGACGTGAAGAGTGAAAACGGCGAGGCGATCTCATTCTCCGTCGAGCTGTTCAAGGCGCAGGTCATGGGGGTGCACGGCCGGGCGCTGTCGGTTGGTATCAACACGGCCCTGCGCCAGATCCGCTACGGCGTTGCACCCGATCAGCCGGGTGCTGCGCTGGGAAACTCCGTGCCGCCGCCCGCCGCTGGGTAGAGCTCAACAAAGAGCGCAGTGCCGGCACGGACGAGCTCGTGAAAGACCTGGAGGCGTTCGGGCTGCACGATCAAGCCGAGCAGGCGCGCCAGCGGATGGCGAGCGGCGCGCCGGCCTGCGAGGTGTATGCCTGCAACGCGGATATCTTCGCGCTGTGGGCCGAAGCCTGGGGCTGCTGGCGGTGGGTAGGCGGTGGCATGGGGCCACCCGTGCGGCAGGGGTTGGACTGGGTGCAGGTGCGGGCCCTGATGGGCTACGAGCCTGGCCGGGCAGAGTGGGATCGCATCAAGGACGGCCTGCGTGCCATGCAAGATGAGGCGCTGGCTGTGATGTATTCCCAGTAGCATTGTTGGTGTGACGCAGCCGGGGGAGAATCCTGGCTGTTGTCATTTTTGGGGTGCAAGAATGGATGTCTACATCTCGCCAACTGAAGTGCCCTTGTTCGAGAGGGCCGCTCGGGAGATTCTGCATGGATCATCTTTGGGAGATCGTGCGGTCGCAAACATCGGGCGGCTCGCGATTGGGCGGAATGATGAGCGCTCCATTCGTCCCTTGACGGTCGGTTACTTTGACTGGCCGTGGTTCGAAGAGTGGGCTCAGCAGTTCCGCGAAACGAAGCGTTGGCCAGGCGACGATGTTTGGTACTCCGTGCGCAGACTCTCTCCCGGGGATCGCCTGGGTGAGCGTTCCGAGGACGAGCGAAGAGCAATGCTATGTCAGGCTATCAACAAGCGAGCCTTCAATCTCTTCCGTCTGGGCCAGGTGATTCAGATGTTGGATGATCAGAAAAATGGACTGCTGGCTTCTCGATATGCCCCGGTCTTCGAACACTCGGAGACAGCGCTGTCCAAGCGTCTCGCAAAAGAGCGCTTGCCTACCATCTTAGATCCGTCGTTCCTTCCTCCGTTTTACCCTGGGGATCGAACCCAAGTCGGCCTAAAGAAGCTCAAGTAGGTAAAGTCAGGCGGAAGCGGTTCCGCCTGACCCCTTTTCACGCGCGCGCGGATGATCGGCCCCACTCCCAGGGGCTTATTGGCACATCCGCATGGCAAACCGCGACATCGTTTATGGCATCCGTATCACCGGCGACGCAACGTCGGCGGTGGTCGAGGCCAAGAAGGTCGACAAGGCATTCGACGAGGTTGCGGCGACCCTGGATCGTGCTGAGTCGGCCGCGGGCACGGCTCAGGCGGCGATGACCGGCGTGGTCAGCCCTGCCGCCGTGGCGGGGATCAATGCCGGGGGTGGTGCAGCCAATGAAGCGGCTGGGCACGTGGCCAGGCTTGGTGTTTCTGCCGGTCAGACTGCCCAGGCCATGCGGCAACTGCCCATGCAGTTCACTGACATCTTCACGTCCCTGGCGTCGGGCATGCCGCCCATGATGGTGTTGATGCAGCAGGGCGGGCAGCTCAAAGACAGCTTCGGCGGGGTAGGCGCGGCGGCGAAAGCCGTGGGTGGCTATGTGGCCGGCCTGGTCGGGCCGTTTACGCTGGCTGCTGCTGGCGTGGGCGTGCTGACCGCCGCGTGGGTGCAGGGGTCGTCCGAAGCCGAGGCCTACGAGAAGACCCTGGCGATCACGGGCTATCGGGCGGGTGTCACGGCCAGCGAGCTGTCTGTGGTGGCGGAGAGCATCGGCAAGGTGTCAGGCACCCAGGGCAGCGCCGCCGAGATCCTCAACCAGCTGGCCGGATCCGGAAAGGTCGCGGCCGGGCAAATGGAGGAAGTGGGTGCGGCCATTTCGGCGATGGCCGAGACCGGCGCCCGCGATGTGGAGACCCTGGTCAAGGAGTTTGCGGCCATTGCAGAGGATCCGGTCAAGGGCATCCTCAAGATAAACGACGCCTACAACTTTCTGACGCCCACCATCTACGGCCAGGTGAAGGCGCTCCAGGAGCAGGGCAAGATGGAAGAGGCCGTCGCCCTGGCGCAGTCCGAAGCTGCCAAGGCCGTGAAGCAGCGTGCCGCCGAGGTGGAGGCCGCCACCGGTGCCATGGAGCGGGGCTGGCGCAGCCTGGTCAATGTGGTCCAGTCCGCCTGGAGCGCGATGAAGGACGTCGGGCGCGAATCGCTGCTGCAACAGGTTGCGGCGCAGAAGAAGCTCATTGAGGAAATCCGCTCCGGTGAGCAGAACGGAGACATCGGGGCGGCTCAGCGCTATCTCGTAACCCTCGAAGGGCAGGTTGCCGCTGAGAAGAAGGCGGCCGAGGGTGGTGCTGCTCGTGCAGCGTCCATGAAGGGCTTTCTGGCCACGGAGAAGGAAGTGGCGGCTGCTCAGGAGCGCGGAGCGAAGCAGACCCGGACCCTGACTCAAGCACTGGGGGAGTATCGGGAGAACCTCGACAAGATCCGCGCCGCCGACCCCAAGTCCGTCATGCTCGACCCTGCAAAGGTGGCCGCCGGCGAGGCTGCGATCCGGAAGGAGTTCGAGACGACGGCGAAGGTCCGCCGGGCCGCTGCATCGACGCCGGGTGAGCGGCTGGATTCGACTTGGGTGCAGCGCATACAGGTGCTGAAGGCGCAGGCCAGTGCTACCGAGTCCCTCACCGAGACCGAGCGGGCCGCGATCCGGGTGATGACCGACTTCGCCAACGGCAAGCTCAAGCTCACCGCGGCCGAGAAGACGCGCCTGCCCGGCCTGGTGCAAGAAGCTCTGCTGCTGGATGACGCTGCAGAGGCGGCCAAGAAGGCTGCGGTGGAGCAGGCAGCCCTGGCCAAGGCGCAGGAAGCTGCGATAGATGCGGTGCGCTCCGACACCCAGGCCCTGCTTGCGAAGCTGGATGCAGCCCAGGCAGAGGCCGAGACCTACGGCATGACCGAAGAGGCCGTCTATCTGCTGCTCGCGGCAAGGGCCGAGGATCGGGCCGAGATGAACGCGTTTGGCGATGCCAACGACGCGATCATCGCGGAGCTGAAAGCGCAGGCAGAGGCTTACCGGGATCTCGCGGAAGCTGCAGGTGCCAAGGCGAGCAGGGAGGCGACGCGCAAGGCTGGCGAGGATGCCCGTGCTTCTGCCCGACGGTTTTCCGATGACCTGGAGCGGGCGCTCACTGACAGCCTGATGCGGTCGTTCGAGGCCGGCAAGGGCTTCGGTGAGGCCTTCCTCGACAGCATCAAGAACATGCTCAAGACGGCAGCATTGAAAGCGGTGGTGCAGGTCGTGATGTCGCCAGTCACTGGCGGTATCTCCGGGGTGGCTGGCGCAAACATGTCGTCCTCTGGCGCGGGGGGCGGCAGTGGTTTGATGGGGTCGGCCAGCAACATCAACACCTTGTCGAACCTCGCTGGTTACGGATCTATCGGGTATCAGTGGGCGACGGGCAGCATGTCTGGCGCCAACGCAGTGGGCACCGTGACGGCGAATGCCACGGGATCGGGCCTGGACGGGCTGATCGCTGCGACGGATGGATGGGGTACGGTTGCCGCCGACGCTGGCAGCACAACTGCCGCCGGGATGTCGGGTTGGGGACTCGCCGGTGGCGCGCTGGGCGGCGCAATGTTGGGATACCAGCTGACGGACGGCAATGCGTTGGGAACGTTTGCCGGTGGCGCCGGCGGCATCGCGGCTTATGGCGCGGCATCGAGTGCGATGGCTGGCGGCACTATGGCTGCCGGTGCCTCCGCAGCACTCGCCGCAATTCCAGTCTGGGGCTGGATCGCGCTTGCGGCACTGGCGATCGGCGGCAGTATGGTCACGGGTGGCACTCCGCACCTGGGCGGCGCCTATGTCGCCGGCACTGACGGCTCGGGGTTCAAGGCGACGGATACGAACTACGGCGGCTTCGGGCTGGACTGGGGGGCGTACAACTCCGATCGCAACACGGGCATCGACGGGGCGACCAAGGCGCTGGCTGAAGGCGTGGCAGGCTCGTTGAGCAGCATTCTGGGTAAGTTCGGGCTGGACAACTACTACCAGGTCGGTGTGCGCTTCGCTGCAGATAATGAGGACCGAAGCCCCGGGGCGATCCGGATCACGAACCAGGCGGGCGAGATCGTCGCCGAGGTGGCAGGGAAGTTCAACAAGAGCGCACAGAAGGGGCTTGAGGAACTGGCCGCCAAGGCGGGTGAGGCGATCCAGAAGACGCTGCTAGATGCGGATTTGCCGGCCTGGGCTGAAGACACGCTGTCTGCGCTTGGTGCAAGCCCAAGCATCGATCAGCTGAACAAAGCCCTCGCCTCAATCGCACAGTTTGAGGCCGCTGCCGGGCAGATCACGGACACGCTCGGGATCTCGACCGATGCCGTGTATGGGCTCACCAAAGCGTTCGGCGGCCTCTCGGCCGCTGGTGCCGCGCTGTCCGGCTACTACCAGCTTTTCTACTCGGACGTTGAGCGGACGGCTGATGCCCGTGCTCAGCTTGCGGATCAGTTTGGTGCCCTGGATCAAGCCGTGCCGGAGAACAAGGCGGCGTTTCGGGCGCTCGTCGAGTCGATCGACATGACGACGACGGCCGGGCAGCAGCTTTACGCTCAGCTGATCACGCTCGCGAGCCCGTTCGCGGCCGTCGCCGACGTGGTTGAGCAGCAGGCAGCTGGCCTCCAGCAGCGCATCTGGCAGCTCACGGGAGATACAAAGGCGATCCGAGAAGCCGAGCTCGCCAAGATCGACCCCGCAAACCGGGCGCTCCAGGAGCGCGTCTGGGCGCTTGAGGATGAGCAGTCAGCCCACCAGGCCATGGCCAGCGCGATCTCTGGTGTGTCGGCCGCATCGAGCAGCGCGGTGGATAGCCTGGCCAGCCTCTCGGATGCATTGCACAGCGCCCTGGGTTCGGCCGGCGATGAAACCGCATCCGCGTCGGCTGCCGCACGCGCCCGGGCGCAGGCCCAGTTGGGCAGTGCACTGGCCATCGCGAAGGCGTCGGGTGGATCTGTCCTTCCAGACGAAGCTGCGATCTCGGGCGCCCTCGGTGTCGTCGGGCAGTCATCGACGGGCATGTTTGGCAGCTACGAGGAGTACCTGCGCGATCGCCTGCGCACCGCCAACACCATTGCCGGTCTGGCCAGCATCGTGGATTCGCGCCGCGGCATCGTGCCGGGCTTCGCCTCTGGCGGAAGCCATTCCGGCGGCTGGCGCGTCGTGGGCGAGAACGGCCCGGAGCTCGAATACACGGGCCCATCCCAGATCGTGAGTAACGGGGATTCCAAGAGCCTGCTTTCGCTGGACGAGGTAATTGCCGAGCTGCGCGCACTGCGTGACGACATGCGGACAGGCCACGTCGCGATCAGCCAGGCTACGAGCAAGGTTGCACGGCTTCAGGCTCAGTGGGACGTAGATGGGTTGCCCGGGGTGCGCGCATGAGGATCATTCGCCCCACCACCGTAAGCGATGCGGAGCTCACGAGCTCGACTGTCCCTGAGACGGATTACCCCGAATGGGCGGCCGGCACCACCTACGCCGTGGGCGCCCGCGTGATCATTGCGGCGTCGCACCAGGTGTTTGA
>NZ_JBIJDC010000064.1:0-25261 GCF_044344315.1 Zoogloea sp.
ACCACGCCATGCGGGCGTGGTGCGGGGAGGAGTTTGAGCCCGGGCGCTTTGATTTGTCTCTGATCAATGAGCGCCTCGACACGCTGAAAGTCTGAGGTGTCAAGACGGGGGTGGGGCGACGCTTACCGCCGAAAGCACGGCCGCCGCAAGGCGCTTTGGCGATCAGTGGCTGAGCGAGACCCGCAGCGCCATCCTGCTCGTGCCCTCGGTGGTGGCTAGGCTGGAATGGAACGCCCTCGTCAATCCCGCACATCCCGAGGCGTCACGGATCGCGCTGACGAAGGCGGAGCGTGTGGTGTGGGATAGGAGGTTGTTTTCGGGTGGGAGGTGAGGGGAGGCGGGAAGGTCGGCCAAAACGGACCTTCGCGGGTGCGGGCGGATGTGACTGCTTACTGGTGCAGAGCGGACGTAAGACGCTAAGCGTCAGGGGGCGACCGGCTTCGTGGTACTCGAACGCGAGCTATCGACCCTAGCGATCACTCACGTTCATTGATATGTTCTCATCCAGACACTGCCAGGTGCGTGGAAACTTGGATCAGCAGAAGCAGACCTTCAACTGCCACTCGATCTGACGTCGAGCCGTGGCAATCACATCCAGGTAAGACAAAACGCGAACATTGGGTTCAAGATCTTTCTGCGGGAAATCCGGAGAACGCTTGCCACCCATCACCAGCACGTCGATGGGCTTGTTCATCACCTTGTGCAAGTCATGGCGATATCCGGTTGCCTGCTGATAGTCATCAAAATTCAGGGGATGCTTTGGACGCTTGAATTCGATCAGCAGCGCAGCCCCATCTAGGTTTTCGTTCAGCAGGAGATCAGGGCGATCTTTTGAACGTTGTCCCGTAAATTTCTTGTCGAGGTAGTCCTCAGATTGACGGGCAAGCGTCTTGTTCGAGCTGAACAGACTGTATTGCGCACCGAGCAGCCAGAGATTCTTTTCTATGGCTTTGTGCATTTGCACCTCCAGCGTCTTCGGGTCGTGCGCGAGTGCCTCAAGCTTGTCCAGAAAAGCATGCCGAGCCTTGGCTTGTTCGACGAGGTGAGCCAAATCAGCCAGGCCGAAATCTGCCAACGCTTCAGCCACAGCAACAACATCACTACGTTCAGCTTCCGCGAGATGACGAAGAACTGTCCCGTAGTCGGCGTTTTCAATCGCCTCGAGCAAAACGAAGATGTAGGGCTCAATCTTTTCCGGTGCGTCCCCGTAGAAACGATCCAACACCCTCTCGATTGCGCGCTGCGCGTACTCCCTACGGTACTCTGGCAACTCCGCGAGACGCTCATTAACTGATCGCTTCAATCTGGCCTGAGCCAGTTGAATATCGCGCCGGTAGCGCGTTTCGAATGCGGATACAAGCGTGGGCTGCACAGACTCGATCAGCTTCGTCAGCAGTTCGCTGTTTGCGATGATGCTGTCCCAGCCAGCCGTAACGTGTTCACGCAAGCCGTCTGCATCGATCTCGCCGTATAGCTTCTTTAGCAGTTTTTGCGGAAAATCGTCACGCTCATCCAGGCCAAAGAACGAAGGCTTGCCGACGGCCTTGCCGTCCACCCTCAGCACGATTCCCGGCGCACGCGATACCGACTTGTTCTCGGCAATCGAAAAACGAACGCGAACATCACCTACGCCATCAACCGAAAACGTCGAATCCTCATAGCTTCCATCGACATCATCAACACCAAGCGGTTTGTCATTAACGCAGATGACGATTCCGGGCTCACGACCATACTCCTGCAACAAAATTTGCCGGAATTTCTTAGGGTCGGGGAAAGCGAAACCAGCGTGCAACTCCCTCAAAACGATTCGTGTGCCGTGCTTCTCTCGCGAGCATTGCTCAGACGTGATTTCGATGGGGAGCTTTTCTATATCTTCTACACCCGCAAGGTCTACCAAGCGAAGATCGAAACTGCTCTTTACTCCGCGAGCCCAAGTCTCGAGACGCATCTCAGATGCTGCCATCAGGCCCGCGAACTTCCCGACGCCCTTCCTGCCCTTGACTCGCCGGGCCTTCCCGGCAGTCCGCTCTCCACGAGCGATTCGTCTGTCTGCAGCAATAGTCAGGTAGTGACGACGGACCTCTTCTTCGGTCATGCCGGTACCATCATCCACGATCTCTATTGGTGTGTCTGATAGTGGCTCGGGCAAAGAGATACGCACGGAATCCGCGTCGGCATCCCAGGCATTGTCGACCAACTCCTTCAGTGCCTTCTCGGAAGATGAGTACTCCTGACTGAGCAAATGAGCCAGTCGGGAGCTGACCTGAAATCTTGCGGACCGCTTTGCCATGAAAGTCTCTTTGCTGTGAGTTCTTCAAAGTTGAAGTCAATGTTGTCAGACACCAACCCATTCACCGACGACATAGCCATTTGAGTACTGCGTCCATCGGGCTTGCCAGACGTTTGCCAGCATGAGGGAAACCTCATCTTCCTGAGCGGCTCCTTCTCCGGCTGCATCAAGCCCCACCCCGAAACGAACGCCGCCATGATTCGTCATCAAAAACCGGTTGTGCATGGGATCGTCATCTGGTCGCACAATCAATCGGACACGGATGTCTTTAGGCAGGCTTTTCGGCAAATGCCGGTTGGCTCGTTCGAGTAGCGCTGCGGGGCTCACCTCGCTATTCCGGAAAATCTCGATCAATGTTCCTGGTCGCAGGCGCTGAATAAACTGCAGGAACGGCTCACGAAAGCGGCTGTGCATCAGGTTGAAATGAGGATCAACCAACTTGACGTGGCTTGCCGTTTTGAGGAGGAAGTCACAAGCGTTGGCCATCACAGCGGGCTCGCGCTTGATGATCTGCTCGCGCGTATGCGCCAAGCACTGGTGATTGCCGTCGAAGTCATCGATGGGCACGACCTCCGGCATGTCAACTTCAGCCAGACTGAGGATGTAGTCGAACGGCTGGCGTTTGTGCTCATTCAGTGCCTGCTCCAGCCATTCACCACTTGCTCCGGGGCGCGACATTGCCATCAGGATGCCTTTGGGTAGCGTGCTGAGCCGCACCTCAATGCGCTTTAGCTCTATTCCACCAGAATGTGCGCTTTGCGCCGCTGCGTACACCAAGCGCTTCCACTTACTGGGGAACTCTGAAATGACGCGTCCTTCCCAAACCCCGAATTTCTCGATGACGTAGCTGAAATCGCGGTAGCTGCTGACGATAGCCTCCGGCTCGACGGCGAATTCCTTGATCATCAGAAGAGCTCCGGGCCGCGTTCTTCGAAGAAGCCTTTCGGCCAGGGGGTATCGAAATCGCCTTCGGAATTCACCGGCAGGCGCGTGGCGGTGATGTGGCCGTTTTCACTGGCGAGGTAGTACACGCCGATCAAGTCCGGGTTGATGTGCTCGGCGTTGCCTTCTTCGGCTGCTTCGCGGATGCGGCGCAGTAGGCGCAGGATCAGGTGTTCGCTGTGGGTTTCGAGCAGGAAGCTGAGGCCGCGCTCGATAGCGCCGTCGATGAAGAGGTCGCCGAGGCCGACCTGGACTGCCGGGTGAACGTGGAGTTCGGGTTGCTCGATGGAGACGATGCTGGCGCGGTCGTCTTGCGCGGCGACTACGACGGGCAGCACCTGCGAGATGCCGACGCCCACATCCAGAGCCTGATGCGTCATGCCTGCCTGATCGATGAGGGCGATGCGCGGTTTGACCCGTCCAAGCGGGGCGCCGGTGTTGTAGTCGGTTTCCTGCACTTCAGTGCGCACAAGTCCATAGCCGGAATTCAGGCGATCCGCATCCTGCATCCAGTGGCTGCAGCGCTCGACCATTTCCTGCGAGCGGGTGAGCAAAGCCTCCCAGGCGGCCATGCCGTTGGACCATGCGGCTTCACTCTTGGTGAGCGAGGCCTCAAAACCTCGGGGCGGAATGCAGCGCAGCGGGCCGACATATCGGGCAGCCTGCAGTTGATCGCGCAGTAGCATGGCCGGGCCTACGGTGAGCCAGGAGAGAAAGGCTGTGAATTCGCGGGCGATGTAGATGTTTTGAGCCCCGTGAACACCTGAGACAGGAATGTTCAACATCCGGTCTAGCTTGGGCATTGCGCTACCGAAGCCATAGAGCCATGAACGCAACCCTGCACCTGGGCGATCTAATCCAACGTCTCTGACTCCCGACAAAATGTCAGGAAGCATGGAAACCCATTTGCTTTGAGTAGATTGAATGGGTGTTGAGTCTTCGATTCCATGAAGGTCTTCGCTGATTGCCCAATCGTCCAGAAGACTCGCCAACAGCTCGGCTTCATCATCAATCTCTTGTTGGGTTCGCTCGCGCATGAAAATCGGATTTTCGCTATTCATGCGCATACTTACATCTCGGCCATCTGCTGAAGCATCAAGTCGGATGCACATTGCGCCATTCACGCCAACTTCGTAGCCTGTTATGACGGATGTCTGGCGCAGTGAATGCCAGGAAATCTCAAGCTTGATGCTGCAGAACTGGACTGCGCCGCGAATCCGATGCAGGAGCTCGTAGAAATCATTGGTATCGCTTGAGCCAGCCCATTCATCAAAGGATTCAGGAGTTAGTTCCGGGATCGACTCACCCCTCACGTCCATCCCGATCTCGATCTCGATGCGCCTCTCCGGATCGCGCCCATGCACGAGATTCAGGAAGCCACCCAGATCCACAGCCTCGCCACCTTGCAGGGTGCGGTCCGGGTTGGGGTTGTTACGCTCTAGGATTTCGCGCACGTACTGCAGGGCCTGCAGGATCGTGCTCTTGCCTGCGCTGTTGGCGCCGAATAGCAGCGTGATCGGGCGGAGGTCGATGCGAACTTCTTCGGAACATCCTTTGAAGTTCCTCAGGGAGATGGATTTGATGAGTGAAGTCATAAGCGTCGTTTGGAGACTACGAGAGCAACGCGCTCTGGAGAGAAAGTGCTAGCGATTGGATTCTTTCGTTACTGTCACTTCCTGACCGTACGAGAGTCGTCGCTTTGGCCGCAATGGCCGAAAATCTTTCGAGTTCCTGAGGTGAGGCCTTTGGAATGGGGTAGGTTGCCAGATCCGTCGGGGAAATATGTGGAATGGTTGTTTCTGTGACGCGGCAATGTCTTTGAAACTCGGCGTCGATCAGGCATTGATAGACGAACTGAGCGCAAGGAATGCCCTTTGCTCGTAGGCGAGCCACCCGTTGGACCAACAAACTTCCGGCAACATCCTTGTTGATGACAGCGCATTTCAAGCCATCAGAGATCCAGGGGCGGTCCATCGCGAGCACTACGTCGCCGTCGATCAACTCATATCGTCCAAGTTCTTGGGTGAGTTCTTGAGGATAGAAAGCGGTGTTTTTCCACTCACAAGCGCCGATACCGACGTTGATTCCTCTGAGCAGACGTGCGCCAGTATTGCCGATGTAATTCTCGCTCTTGAAAGCGAAGCCGGACAAAACGTTGACATAGTCTCCAAGCGCGGCGTTTCTACCTCTCTTGCCAAACATGTCGAGGAAGACGGCGCGGAGGAAGTCGTCGGCGAGGCGAATGGCTTGCTGGCGTTTGCGTAGCAGGCTGTCGGCCTTGTTGAGAATAGCGGCGATGCGTTTTTGTTCCTCAATCGGAGGAAGGTCGATTTTTATCGACTTCAAATCAGACAAGTTGCAACGCTGTCGGGTAGTGCCTTTCGCCATAGCGTCAATTTGCCGACGACCCGCAGGTGAATTCAAGAAATAACTAATGAAAAAGTGATCCACCCGAGAAGGGTCGCCACGAAAGCGAACAACATCAGCCACTATTATGCCCGGAGAAGTGCTTTTCGGAACAACAGCAGCCACTCCACATGGATCCCCGAGTTTTGCTATGACTAAATCGCCGGGCTGATAATTGTGACGTGAAAGTTCTTTCGCTTTATTTTCCGAAACGAACTGGATTTCTTTTTGAATGAATAAACCTGGCTTGATGTTTTGAAGGCGAATAATTGGGACGCCAGAGGCAACGTATTCCGATGCTTTGAGGTCAGAGCCAAAAGGTCCGTCGACCATGCCTCCTGACAAAGCAAGGTCGCCAAGTTCGATGCGCTCGATCTTCATCCCAGCATCCTCTCCAGCTCCGCCAGCTCCTGCTGAATTTCGTTCTCCAGCGCCTTCAGGCGCCTGAGGATGTCGAGCGGGTCGTCGTGCTGCTCAGCCACGTGTACCTGAAGCTTGTAGCGGTTGATGGAGAGATCGTAGTTCTGCACGGCGATGTCGGTGAGTGGCACGCTGAAGGCTTTTTGCGTGCGGTCGGTGAGGTCGGTCTTGCGGTCGTACAACTGCTGCCATTGGGCGAGTACGTCGGGGAGGTCGTTGCTCTTGATCGGCTGGCGTTTGTCGTCGAGCGAGAAGCCGTCGTTCTCGACGTCGTAGAAGAAGACCTCGTCGGTTCTGCCGCCCTTGCTGAAGATGATGATGGCGGTGGAGACGCCGGCATAGGGTTTGAATACGCCGGAAGGCAAGGAGATGACGGCTTCGAGCTGGTTGTCTTCCACCAGGTGTTTGCGTAGTTGCACATGGGCCTTGCTGGAACCGAAGAGCACGCCATCGGGCACGATGGTGGCGCTGCGGCCGCCGATCTTCAGCATGCGCAGGATGAGGGCGACGAAGAGGAGTTCGGTTTTCTTGGTCTTGACGGTACGGAGGATGTCGGGCGCGACGTCCTGCTCGTCCAGGCTGCCCTTGAAGGGCGGGTTGGCGAGGATGAGGTCGAAGCCGCTCTTGGCTGCGCGCGGGTAGCGCTCTTCGAATTTCTGGCTGAGGGTGTCCTGATAGTGCACGTCTGGCTCGGCGACGCCGTGCATGACCAGGTTCATGGTAGCGATGCGTAGCATGGTGGCGTCGAAATCGAAGGCGTGGAACATGTCGGTGTCCACGTGTTCGCGATGCTCCTGGAGCAGGTCGCCGCTGTAAAGGGTGACGGGCTCGCCATCGACGGTTTCGGTGTGGGTGCCGGCGGCGCTGGAGTATTTGCGCAGCAGGTAGTCGTAGCTTTCGACGAGAAAGCCAGCGGTGCCGCAGGCAGGGTCGCAGATACGGTCGGTGGGCTGCGGGGCCATGAGCTCGACCATCATGCGGATGATGTGGCGCGGGGTGCGGAACTGGCCGTTGATGCCGGCTGTGGTGAGCTTGCCGAGCAGGTATTCATACAGGTCGCCCTTGGTGTCGCCGCGCTCCAGCGGCAGGTCGCCGATCATGGCGACGGCTTTGACCAGCAGCGAGGGCTTCTGGATCATGAGTTGGGCGTCTTTCATGAATTCGGCGAAGGGGTTGTCGCCGGCCTCTGCCGCGAGGCGTCGGAAGTGGGCGAAGACGCGGTCGCGCACATGCGGCAGCATTTCTTCGGCGCCGTAGTGGCGCCAGGTTTCCCAGCGGCAGGTTTGCTCGTCGGCGGTGAAGCGGGGCTTGAAGCTCTTGCCGGCGACCTTGCTCATCCGCTCGTCGCGGCGCTCGGCCATGTCGAGCATGCGGGCGTACATGAGAAAGGTGATCTGCTCGATCACGGTGAGGGGGTTGGTGATACCGCCGGTCCAGAATTCGGTCCAGAGGCTGTCGATGCGGTTCTTGAGTTCGCCGGTGATCATGGTTTTTTGTGTGTCAGTACGTCGATGTGCTCAGTCAAGCGGATAGGCAAATAGGCGTGGAGTTTTGCGCGCCCAAAATCTCTGCGTTTTTCTTGTTTGGAGCGTGGGTCGAAAATGTAGGCATCATCGGCCTGCTGCTTGAATACAACCCAGTGCCAGTTACCGTTTTTCTGGAGGTTGATCGCTGCAATCGCCACCTTGGCCTTGATCTGAAGCCAGTTATCTGCTCGGCGGTAGTTGCCATATTCAATGCTGTGGGCTTTCAGGAGCGTTTTTAGATGCGCTGCCTCGGTGTAGACCGAACGCGATCCGGACGGCCAGCCATGCAGGAGTTCATGAGCCTGTTTCTTGATCGTTTTGTACCGCTTGCCAACGATCATCGCGATACACGCCAAACCGCATCCCGTCGAATCCTCTTGTATGACTCGTTTCATGCTTGACCTCGCTCTGCAGGCGGCTCGCCGAAACTTCGCACGATGCCGATCAGTTCGTCGAGCTGTCCGTCAAGGCTGAACACGCCAGTAATACCTTCGTCGTGGATGCGTGTGAAGGGGGCCTGGAAGAGTTGCTCAAGACGGATGCTGCCGACGAGTGCAATGTGCTCCTTGAGCATGTCCAAAAAGCGCAGCTGGGTGGATGTCAGCGGGTGCTTCTGGGCGAAGGCGGTGAAGCGGGCTTCGACGGCTGCGCCATCCATGCCGACGAGGCTGCGCAGGATCTGGGCGAGCGGCACGGCAGTGTCGGCATAGAACTCGGCAAGGGTGTGTAGATCAACATTCGGGTTGTGGGTGTGGATCAGGCTGTTGAGCTGTTCCAACTCTGCGTCGCAGACCGGCTCGCCGTTGCGGATCTTGGTGAGCACGGGGTCTGAGCCGAAGAGCTGGCGCAGCGTGGCTTCGACCTTCTGCTGGTAGATGCGAGCATCGATGCTCTTGACCTTGCTCTGGATTTCTTCGACACGATATTCGGCGACGTCTTCCTTGACGTCCAGCACAGGCGTGGGCATCGGAGGAGGTGACGGAGGTCGTTCAGCGAGGTGCACGATCTCGCGTAGTTCGATGCGCTTGACTTCGAGCTTGGTGAAGTCGGCGGCCTGCCAGAAGTCATCGCTGCGGATTTCCTTGAGCACGACGGCCTTGGCGCGCACCTGGCTGAGGTTGGCGGGCAGGCGGTCGAGCAGCGCGAGGATTTCGTGCTTGAGCGGGTTCTCCTGGCCGGGCTTGGCGAGCGCGGCCTCCTGCGCCTTGGCGAGGAGCAGGTCCCAGCGCAGGGCGTCGCCCTGGCCGCGTACGTCCAGTGCATTAAGCAGCGGGGCGACGTTGTCGGCCAGCACCTGCACGGTGGCGGGCGCGAAATGGTTCAGCGCGGCGGAATCGCGGGCGAGTTGAACGGCCTGCCAGTTGTCCCGGATGGCGATGCTGCCGTCGTCGAGCGCGTCGGCATCCTGCTTGAGCAGGGCAGTGAGGCTGGCGAAGGCGTCAAGCTCGAAGCGCTTGAGGGCGAGTCGGGCGAGTTCGATGCGGGCTTCAAAGCGGCGCTGGGTGAGGGGCTTTGCCGCCGCGGGCTCGATTTCGTCGGCATTCATCTCATGGTAGGCAAAGTTGGCCCAGTGGTCGAAGATGAGGAATTCGGTCTTGTGTTGCCCCGTGCCAAACAGGTTCTGGCATAGGCGGGTACCGCGCCCGATCATCTGCCAGAACTTGACCTTGGATTTGACCGGTTTGGCGAAGACAAGGTTGACGACTTCGGGTACGTCGATGCCCGTGTCGAGCATGTCGACCGAGATGGCGATGCGCAGTTGATCGTTCTTGCAGTTCTCACCGCCCTTGAAATCGTCGATGAGCTGTTCGGCGCGGGGCTCCTTGGAGTGGATCACGGCGCAGAACTTACCAGCGAACTGCGGGTACATCTCGTCGAAGAGGCTATGCAGCAGGCGGGCGTGGTCGATGTTGCGGGCGAAGATGATGCTCTTGCCGGGGAGCTGGCCATCAGCATCGCGGATGCCGCGGTCCATGAGGTTGCGTAGGATGACGCGGTTGGTGTCCTTGTTGAAGATGGCCTTGTCGATCTCTTCAGCGTCGAAATCGAGGGTGTTCGGATCGATGCCCTGGTCTTCGAGCTGGGCGATCTGTTCATCGTTGAGGTGCGCGGCCTTGATGCCGTCGCGCAGGAACTTGGTGGTGTGCGCGACGATGCGGTAGGGCACGAGGTTTTTCTGGGCGACGGCCTGCTCCAACGTGTAGTTGGCGGTGGGCATTTTGTAGTCGCAACCGAAAAGCTGGCAGGTGCTGCGGCTGACCATCTCGACCGGGGTGGCGGTGAGGCCGACCTGGAGCGCATCGAAGTAGCGGAAGATGTCGCCGTACTGGTTGTAGATGGAGCGGTGGGATTCGTCGGCGATGATCAGATCGAAGAAGCCAACGTCGAAGGTTTCGTAATCGTTGATCAGCCCTTGGTAAATGCCAATGTAGATGCGGGCATCTTGCTTGGCGACGTCGTTCTTTTGGCCGATGACGTAGAGCGGTTCCTTGAGAAAATCGTTGAAGGCGTTCTTGGCCTGCTTGCGCAGCTCGCGGCGGTCGCACAGGAAGAGCACGCGCTTGGCCCAGCGGGCTTCGATGAGCAGCTTGGCGAGCGAGATAGCCACACGGGTCTTGCCAGTGCCGGTGGCTTGCACGACCAGTGCCTTGCGGTGACGGGCGGCGAAGCGCTCCTGCACTCGGCGCAGGGTTTCGATCTGGTAGAGGCGGCCTGCGATGTTGGCATCCGGCGTGAGGGTGAGCAGATCGCGCTGCTCGCGGCGCCGGAAGCCAATGCGGTATTGCAAGGTGTCTTTGCTGAAGAAACCGTAGAGCTTGCGCGGTGGGTAGCCGCCGACGTCGTCCCATAGCCAGATGTCATGCCCGTTGGTGTGGAAAATCATTGGGCGCTGACCGTGCATCTTTTCCAGGCCATCGGCGTAGTCTTTGGCTTGCTGCTGGCCTTGGGTGGCGCTGACGATGGCTTTCTTGGCTTCGACGACGGCGAGCGGGTTGCCGTTGTCGTCCCACAGCACATAGTCGGCATAGCCAAGGCCGGACGGGGTGCCCTGATGCAGGACTTCGACTTCCTGCCCGACCTGTGGGGTGTTGGCACCGTTATGGCCGACCACCCAGCCCGCCATGCGCAAGTCGCGGTCGATGAGCCACTTGCGAGTGTTGTCTTCCGAGAAGTGGAGTTGCTTGGTGGCGGCCAGTGCTGCGTCGCTGAGGGCTTCAAGCTGCGCGGCGGGAAGCGGTTGATTGCTGGCGCTGATCTGCGCACGCAGTGCCTGCTCATTATCCCGCAGGGCCTGTAGCTCTTCGAGCATCTCACGGATGCGCGCTTCCTTTAATGCGTTGTCTTCTTCGAGCTTCTTGGCAATACGCTTGATCTCGGCCTTGCCGTCGATGCCGCCTTGTTGGGGCTCGACGAAGTCGGTGAAGTCAGCAACCTGCCCTTGCAGTTGGGAGACGTGCAACCAGCGGGCCAGCTGCCAGGCTTCACGCACGCAGCGCAGGGCATCGGGGACAGTGACGTCTTCACCATGCGCGGCACGGTTGCCTAGGCGGCGGATAAGGTGGAGCTTGTCTTGCACCAGAGGGTCAGCAACCATACGGAAGCTATCGTTCTTGAGCAGGTCGACGAAGGTGGATTGCGGCGCTTGCGGCAGGCGCAGACGCATGTAGATCACATCCACCATGCGTTCGGCGAAGTTACGCAGTTTAACCAACGCACTTTCGGCATCCGACCAGGCGTAGTGCTCCGCATAGCCCCCCATGTTGGCGAGCTCGGGGTAGTTCGGCCTGAGCGGTTCGAAATTCAGCGATTTGATGTCTTGCATCAGCATGTCTGGTGGTCTTCGCGGCGGATCAGATTGCATCTCTATCCGCGAGAACCGTGCCAGCCCCCGTTATCAGTCTTTTTCGTCGAGCCCTACGCCGAGCCGACCGGCCCAATTGCTCAAGGTTTGGTAGTTCGAGAAGCCGAGCAGCTCGGCTGCGCGCTTCTTCTTGTTGCCACTTTTTTGCAGTGCCCGGTTAATGTAATGGCGCGAAATTTCATCCAGAAGCTCTTGTAAAGAAAAGCCTTTTCCCAGTGAGTGATCAAGCAGGCCTACATTGTTTTTGCGGATATCCAGCAGCGAACGCTGGATGTCCGCCTCTTCAATCGTGGCGCTCGAAGACCAGATCGTTGCGCGCACCAGAGTGTGATATAGCTCGCGGATATTGCCGGGCCAGCCGTGTGCGACAAGAAAATTTCTTGCTAGCTGAGAAAGTTCTTTATGTTGCGCCTCTGGCTTTTCGGTGGCATCGCGATTGATCTGGGCGAGCAAGTGGTCAATCAACAGATCAAGGTCGCCATCGCGCTCGCGGAGCGGTGGCAAATTAAGGATGCCGACGGCGAGGCGATGGAAGAGGTCTTCGCGGAAGCGTCCTTCCGCGACATCCTTCGCTAGGTCGCGGTGGGTGGCTGCGATGATGCGCACATTCACCATGATGGGCTTTGACTCGCCCAGCGGTGTGATTTCCCTCTGCTGCAAGGCGCGCAGCAGGCGCACTTGTGAATCGAGCGGCAAGTCGCCGATCTCGTCCAGAAACAGCGTACCGCCTTCGGCCTCACGAAAGTGGCCGGGGCGGGCCGAATCCGCCCCGGTGAAGGCACCTTTCTTGTGGCCGAAGAGTTCGGAGTTGGCGAGGTCTTTGGGCATGGCGCCGCAATTGACGGCGATGAAGGGCTTGCCAGTTCGGCGACTGGCGGCATGAATGGCCTCCGCAAAGAGCTCCTTGCCGGTGCCGGTTTCGCCCAAAATCATTACGGGGACTTCGTGGGCGGCAATCTTCTGTGCGAGCTGGATTTGCTCGCGCATGACCGGACTGCGGTGGATCAGCTTTGAGAACTCGGGGGCCATTGGGATGGTGCTGCTGAGTCGCTCGATACGCTCGCTGCTGCGCTGAAGGAATTCGGGCAGATATTCGTTCGCCAGGTCGAAGATGAAATCGACCGACTCCAGCCCGTTCTCCTTGGAGGTCTGAATCAGTTTGGCCGGGAAGCGCGTCTTTGCCAGGATGATCCAAATGGCCGTCATGGCTGGCGTGCCAGGACTCAGATGAAAAGTGAGCTCAATATCGTCATTCGGTAGGCGGAGAGCTTTGAGTTCGCGGCTAACCTGTTCGTAAATCTCGGCGTAATTTGTCGGACTGCTAAGTTCAACCCCGAACAGGTCGGTTTCGACGCAGCCCGTTGTTTTCTCCAGCCAAGCGCAGTACGCCTCGGTGCGGTCGAACTCGTAGTTCGTAAGCAGACAGATCTTGTAGAAAGGTGCGTGTGCTTTGATGGCGGAGGCGACCGGGCCGAGGTCGTCACCCCGCACGCCCTCAGCGCAATCGTGGTCAGCCTTGCCTACCCAAGAGATGAACCATGATTTTTTGCTCATGACGAGATGGTAAAGTCCTCAGGGCCAAAATGGATAATGTTTTTTATCCTGTGCTCACCAAGGTCGCCTATCTAATTTGATCGATTTGCTCCAAAGCATCCGCTTGATGCCAGCTTTCGCTGGCAAAACAATCATATCGCTCGGGATCGAAGTCCAGTCCGGCCCATTCCCTGCCCCAGGAAGCCGTCACAACAACCCACACTTGCGAAGGTCCGCTTTGGCCGATTATGTAGATGCCTCGATTATATTGAGCCACGACCGTTGTTGTGTGCCAACCACCCATCTGGAGCGGCAGGCGCCGATTTTGAGCTCCACATAATCAGAGCGTCCGCAGGAAGTCGATCAGCGAGTCAGGCGCCCGATAGGGCCGATAGTGCCCTCATGGAGCCATCCCCATAAGCTGCCGCCCGCCGCCTCAAGGGTGCTGGCGGGCAGCCGATCCAGCGTCAGATCTCGATCTGCTCAGCGATCTCCAATGCGTCATCGACCTCGATGCCCAAGTACCGCACAGTCGACTCCCCGCGTGCGCATTTTGTAGGTGGATGCGTATAGCCCGGATGTCTTTGGGTTTGAGCGGCTCCTTGCTGTTGATCGGAGCTTGATTCTTGCGCTCGTGGTGGCTGGCGGCTATCGGGGAAGGTGCCCACCGCGTACGATCAGGGAGGACTGGTGACCTTGACCATCAGCGGCCAGATGCGCGCCTGCTCTACACCGGCGCTCTGCAAAACATGGCCCCTGCCGTGCGTCTTCAGTGCCTTGGCCAGTTCCAAATCGCGGGAACATCTCGGGCGTGGTGCAGGACGCGTGCAATCGTAATCCCGTCGTCATCAACGAAATAAAAGAGGAGATAGGGCGTCGACGTCGGCCAGCTGCGCAGGCCGACCGCCAGTTCGTCCCGAGCCCGACCCATTTTCGGCTGCAAAAGCAGCGTTCGCGAATCGGCTTGGATCTGATCGAGCAACTGGTCGGCGGCCACGATGCTGTCTTCGGCGACGAAAAGCCAAGCCTCGAGCAAATCGTTTTCCGCACTGGCGGAATGGCGAATCTGGCTCACGTTGTGACTACGTCGGTCGCCGTGCGGCCAGTGTTGCCCGGCCGCGTTGCTTGATCTCGTTCATGTCGAGCTCGCGTACCCGGCCGGCCTCGATGTCGGCGACGCCTTGGGCGATGTCAGCTTTCAGGCTGGCGAGGTTTGCCGCCTGCACACTGTGGTAGGCCTCGAATAATCGCAATGCTTCGCGGATGACTTCACTCGCAGAGCTGTAGAGGCCAGATTCCACGTGCTGGCGCACCCGATTTTCCAGCTCGGGGGGTAAGGAGACGTTGAGGGACATGGCGCGCTCCAAGTAATGTCAGGTAATGGCACAGTTTGCCACTGAACCGGCTGTCTGTGGGCTTGGAGGCATGCTCCGGCCGACCACCAGACCTCCGCCCCCAGCGATGGCTTCGACGTGCGAGTTCACTCCGTCTATCCCTTCTTCGCTGATCCTGTTCTTCCTTGGCATAGTCTGCTCGTCGTCTTCCCTTTTGCTCCCTCGCCGCCCGTCAGCCCCCACGGCCCAATTCTTGCCTCACCCCCGCATGCACACCCAATCCCCCGTAGGCGTGTCGGCAAGCCGACAAATCCTCCACTACGTTCGCGCCCGGGCGTGGTGTGAGTGGGAGGACTTTGATCTTTGGCCGGATCGGGTTCGGGCGGAGCTGGAGCGGGACGATGGGGCGGTGTGGCCGCCGTTTCTGTTGCTGGCGATGCCGGGTATTGATGCGGCGACGCAGCGGGCCTGCGCGACGCGCTGGTTGAAGGCGCGGCTGGCGGCTTTTGATGCGCAGGGCGGGAGCGGGGTGCTGGCGGTGGAGGGGCCGGCCGTGCCGCGGCCGGAGGGGCCGCTGAAGATCGGCTATCTGTCCGGTGATTTCCATCAGCATGCAACGGCCTTGCTGATGGTGGAGATGCTGGAGGCGCACAGCGCGGCGCAGGTGGAGCTGTATGCCTACAGCCATGGGAAGAACGACGGCAAGGGCATGCGTGAGCGCCTGGTGGCGGCGTTTCATCGCTTTCGCGACATTGGTGGCCTGACGGATCTGGAGGCGGCCGATGTCATCCGCGCCGACGGTGTGGACATCCTGGTGGATCTCAAGGGCTATACCGAGGGCAGCCGCACCATGTTGCTGGCCCATCGTTCGGCGCCGGTGCAGGTGAGTTTTCTGGGCTATCCGGGGACGTCGGGGCAGGCGTTTGTGGACTATCTGATCAGCGACCGCTTTGTGACGCCGGCCGATGCGGCGGGGGATTATTCCGAGGCCCTGGCCTGCATGCCCCACAGCTATCAGCCCCACGGCCGGGTGGTGGTGCCGACCCTGGCGCCACCGGGCCGGGCGGCGCTGGGCCTGCCGGAAGACGCCTTCGTGTTTGCCTGCTTCAACCAGGCCTGGAAGTTCACGCCCCATGTCTTCGATGTGTGGTGCGGCCTGCTCAACGATGTGCCGGGCAGCGTGTTGTGGCTGCTGGACGACCCCAAGGCCAGGGGCAATCTGCGCAACGAGGCGATGGCCCGCGGGGTGTTGCCCGACCGGCTGGTGTTTGCGCCGGGCCTGCCCCAGGCCGAGCACCTGGCGCGCTTGCCGCTGATCGACCTGATGCTCGACACCTGGCCTTACAACGCCCACACCACCGCCAGCGATGCCCTGTGGGCGGGGGTGCCGATGGTCACCTGTGCTGGGGAAACGTTTGCCTCGCGGGTGGCGGGGGGCTTGCTGCAGGCGGCGGGGCTGCCGGAGGTGGTCACCACCACGCCGGAGGCCTATGCGGCCCTGGCCCGGCGCCTGGCCCTGGACCCGGCCGGCCTGGGCGAGCTGCGCGGGCGCTTCGAGCGCAACCGGCACGCGGCGGCGCTGTTCAACGTGGTGGCCTACACCCGCGCGCTGGAGGCCATGTACGGGCGCATGTGGGCCCGCCATCTGACAGGGCTGTCGCCCGAGGCCATCGACATGGGCGATGACCCGGCGCACCGGGCGCCCGGGGGCTGATCTGGCGGCTGTGGGCCGGCCCGGGCCCCGCTTTATCGACCCTCGCTGCCCTCGGCGCCGCGTTTGTCCACCCGGTACTGCAGTTGCCCGCGCCGCAGTTTCAGCAACCGTGCTGCGGCGGAGAGGTTTCCCTCTGTCCGCCGCAGTGCGGTGGTGATCATCAGCCCCTCCGCTTCCTCCAGTGACAGCTGTGCATCCAGCAGGCGGTCGATGGCGTGCTGGATGGGGATTTCTGCGCCCGGGCGCAGTGGTGCTTCGGAGCGGGCGTCGGCCGGGATGGGGGAGGGGAGGGTCAGGGGGACTTCCTCGCCGCCCGAGAACAGGTGTTCCACGTCGATGCTGCCGTCGTTCTCGGCCAGGATCACCGCCCGCTCGATGATGTTCTCCAGCTCCCGGATGTTGCCCGGCCAGTCGTAGGCCCACAGCTTTTCGCTGGCGTTGCGGCTGAGGCCGGCAATGTTCTTGCCGAAGCGGGTGGCGTAGCGTTTGACGAAGGTGTCCACCAGCAGGGGGATGTCTTCGCGGCGTTCGCGCAGCGGCGGGATCTTCACGGGGAAGACGTTGAGCCGGAAGAACAGATCCTCCCGGAAGCGGCCGGCTTCCACTTCGCTGCGCAGGTCGCGGTTGGTGGCGGCGATGATGCGCACGTCGATGGGCCGTACCTGGGTGTCGCCCACCCGCTCCAGCTCGCCTTCCTGCAGCATGCGCAGCAGCTTGCCCTGGGCGTGCAGGGGCAGGCTGCTGATTTCGTCTAGGAAGAGGGTGCCGCCGCTGGCCCGCTCGAAGCGCCCGGGGCGGGACACGGTGGCGCCGGTGAAGGCGCCTTTTTCCACGCCAAACAGCTCGGCTTCCACCAGGTCGTGGGGGATGGCGGCACAGTTGATGGAGATGAACGGGCGTTCGGCTCGCGGCCCGAGGGCGTGCAGGGCTTTCGAGAAGCGCTCTTTGCCCACACCGCTTTCGCCGGTCAGCAGCACGGTGGCGTCGGTGGGGGCGACGCGCTTGATGAGGTAGGCCACCTCGTTGAAGCTGTTCGAGGCGCCGATCAGGTCGGGCAGCTGCCGGGCGGCTTCCTCCTGGCCGGTGGCCCGGGCGGGGCGGGTGGCCCGGCGCCGGGGAGTCGCGATGAAGTCTTCCACCTGCAGGAAGCTCAGGTGGGCTTCGGCGTCGTCGCATTCCTCCAGCGGCTGGCCGACGACTCGGCAGCGGGCATGGCCCATGGCCACGCACTCCACCTCGCGCCACAGGATGGGCCGCCCCATCAGCGCGGTGGTGAAGCCGGTGGCGTACCCCACCATCATCCAGCACGCCGGCGCGCCGCTGACGCCAAACTGGGCGCGGTGGATATCAGCCTCCCAGGATGACTCCCAGTAATAGTCACCCCAGAAATCCCCGGTCTCCTGGTTGAACTGGATCTGGTCCACCGCCTGGTTGCGCACAAAGCCCTGCATCTCGCGCAGGCGCGGGCCATAGGCAAAGGTCCGCTTCAGGTCTCCGCCCTCGGCCGCGTTGAGCCGGCGGGCATCTTCCATGCCCTGCTGGTAGCCCAGGCGGGTGAACAGCTCGCGGGTGGCCTCCACCCCCAGGCGTTCGATCAGCTCACGCCGCAGGGCCGCCAGGGTGAAGCCGTGGATGAGCAGCATGCGCTGATCCAGCACGGTGATCTGCCCGCTGTCGGGGTCGAAGCGCACGTACTTGGACAGCTCCCGGTCGTCGATCTCCCGGGGGATGGAGTGCAGATGGCCGGCGGCGGGGTGGGGCATGGGGGAGACGTCTCCGGGTTTTGAAAACAGCAAAATTGCCGGTTTAAGGAAGTGCGTAAGTGCTGTTTTCAGCAAGATGAATTCTAGCTTTGAACTTGCTGTCAGCAAAATTATTTATAAATCAATAAATTATTGTGATTAACGGCCTTGGCATGGGGATTGCGATGAGGTGAGGAAGAGCCCGCAGTGGCTCAGGCACTTTCACCCCAAAGGAGACCCCGGCTGTGTTGAGTCCTCAACCCACGCTCGCTGTTCGTGTGCTCGAAAAGCGCGACGCTGCAATTGATGTCCTGAGTCTTGTTCTGGTGGCGGCCGATGGCGCGCCGCTCCCGCCCTGTTCTGCCGGGGCCCACATCGACATCACCCTGCCCAACGGCATGGTCCGCCAGTACTCCCTGTGCCGGGCCGGGCCGGCCGGTGGCGCCTACGAGGTGGCCATCCTGCGCGACCCGGACGGGCGAGGCGGTTCCGCCTGCGCCCACCGGGACATCCGGGTGGGTGACACGCTGACCATCAGCCACCCCCGTAACCTCTTTCCGCTGGTGCCGGCGGGGCATTCCGTGCTGTTTGCCGGCGGCATCGGCATCACCCCGATCCTGGCGATGGCCGACACCCTGCACGCCCGGGGCGAGTCCTTCGAGCTGCATTACTGCAGCCGCGCCCCCGAGCGGGCCGCCTACCGGGAAGCCCTGGAGCAGGCGGCCTATGCCCGGCCGGTCCGCTTCTATTTCGACAGCGCGCCGGAGCAGGGCCGCCTGGATGCGGCGGGCGTGCTGGGTGCCCTCGGCGGCGAAGCCCATCTGTACGTGTGTGGCCCGGCGGGCTTCATCAGCCACATCTGCGAGGCGGCGCGTGGCGCGGGCTGGGGTGAGGAGCGTGTGCATTTCGAGCACTTCGCGGCTCCGGCCGCCGCCGCGCCGGCGGGCGGGAACGGCAGTTTCGAGCTGGTCCTGGCCCGGCGCGGCCTGCGCATCCCGGTGGGGGCCGACCAGACGGCGGCCGAGGCCCTGCTGGCGGCGGGCGTGCACATCAACCTCTCCTGCGAGCAGGGCATCTGCGGCGCCTGCGTGCTGCCGGTGCTGGAGGGCGTGCCCGAGCATCGCGACGTCTTTCTCAGTGCCGCCGAGCGGGACAGCCAGCGCTGCTTCACCCCGTGCTGCTCCCGCGCCCGTACGCCCCAACTGCTCATCGATTTGTAAGCGCGGCACTTGCTGTTGCCGCATTTCACCGACCAGGCATTTCGCCTGGCATTCACACCTGGAGAAGAAAAATGGAGACATCCAGAAACGTCACTTACCTCAGAAACGCGTGGTACGTCGCCGCGCTGTCGTCCGAGGTGAGCGCAGAGGGGCTGTTCGCACGCACCTTGTTGAACACGCCGGTCCTGATCTACCGAACGCAGAACGGGAGCCCGGTGGCCATGCTGGATCGCTGCCCCCATCGTTTTGTGCCGCTCAGCATGGGGATGCGGGCGGGGGATGACGTTGTCTGCAAATACCACGGCCTCAAGTTCGACTGCAGCGGGGTGTGCAATCACAACCCCCACGGCAATGGCCACATCCCCCGCGCGGCGCGGGTGCGCACCTTTCCGCTGGTGGAGCGCTACGGCTTTGTGTGGATCTGGCCGGGCGATGCCCCCGCCGATGAATCGATACTGCCGGATGTCAGCCCGCTGACCGCAGGCCACCCCAACGGGGTCGGCTTTACCTACATGCACCGCAAGACCTACTACGAGCTCATCACCGACAACGTGATGGACCTGAGCCATGTGGACCACCTGCATGGGGAGATCATCTCGACCCGCGGCCAGCTCACCCCCCAGGTGCCCCAGGTGAAGGAGACGGACAGCACCGTGGCCACCCGCTGGGAGTGGAAGCAGACGCCGCCGATTTTCATCCTCAACCAGTTTCTGCCCGAGCCCATGGCCGAGGCGCGGCACTTTGTGGAGGTGAAGTTCATGGCGCCCACCACCGTGCAGCTGCAGATCGGCGCCACCCAGGACGAACGGGCTGCGCTGGACCTGGCTGACTGCGTGGGCCAGTACGACCTGCATACCACCACCCCCGAAACCGACGGCACCACCCACTACTTCTTTGCCACCCGGCGCAATCACTTGGTGGAGGACGCCGACTACAACGCCGCCAAGATCAAGGGCATGCACGACGCCTTCGTGGATGAGGACGGGCCCTATGTGGACGCCCAGTACGTCAACATCGGCAACGCCGATCTACTGAGCCTCAACCCGGTGCTGCTCAGCAGCGACGTGGGGGCGGTGCGGGCCCGGCGCATCCTGCGCAGCGTGATCGCCGAGGAAGTGCGGGGCAGCCAGGCCGACGCCGCGGACACCCGCGCCGTCGAGCGCGTCTGAGGGGGCCGAGCATGCAGATCAAGCTTCTTGCCAGAGCGGTGGCCTGGGCCTGTGCGGGCATGGCCCTGTCGGGGCCGGCCCTGTCCTTTTCGGTGGACACGGACTCGCCGGACCTGGCCATCTCCTGGGATACCACCCTCAAATACAGTACCGCCTGGCGCGTGCGCGGGGTGAGCGCCAGCGTGGCGCCGGAGGGCCTGGCCGGGCTCACGCCCCAGGTCAATACCAATGATGGCGACCGCAATTTCAGTCGCGGGCTCATCTCCAACCGCCTCGACATCCTCACCGAGCTGGGGGTGCGCTACAAGCGTGACAGCGGCTTTCGGGTGAGTGCGGCGGGGTGGTACGACGACGTCTATCAGCACGGCAACGACCGTAGCGCCGCCGATGCCCCCGGCCTTAACCAGAGCGGCCCCTACGACCGCTTCAACAAGCACACGCGCATCACCCACGGGCGCAATGCCGAGGTGCTGGATGCCTTTGTGTATACCCGCCAGTCGGTGGGGGACATGAACCTCAACCTCAAGGCGGGCCGTTTCACCCAGCTTTACGGCGAGAGCCTGTTCTTCGGCAACAACGGCATCGCCGGTGCCCAGACGCCCCTGGACCTGGCCCGGGCCCTGTCGGTGCCCAACTCCCAGTTCAAGGAGGTGGCGCGGCCGGTGGGCCAGGTGTCGGCCCAGCTGCAGATCACGCCCGACCTGCTGGTGGGCGCCTACATCCAGCCCGAATGGCGCAAGTCGCGCCTGCCGGCGGCGGGCAGTTACTTCAGCTTTGCCGACTTCGTGGATGACGGCGGAGAGCTGCTGTACACGCCCTACGGCCCGGCCCGGCGCGGCAAGGACATCGAGCCCGGCAACGCGGGGCAGGGCGGGGTGCAGGTGCGCTTCAAGGCTGGCGACAGCGAGTACGGCCTGTATGCCGCGACCTTCCACGAAAAGCTGCCCCAGTTCTATGCCCGCCTCAACGCCGGCCCCGCTGGCGTGGTGCCCCAGGATTACGTGATGGTCTTCGGGCGCAACATCCGCACTGTGGGCGGCAGCTTCAGCACCCTGTTCGGCGACACCAACGTGGCGGGGGAGCTATCGGTGCGCAGCAACCAGCCCCTGGTGGCGGCGGGCAGCTTCATCTTCCCCATCAACGACCCGGCCGCCGACGGGGGCAGCAACGCCCGCTTTCCCAAGGGCGACACCCTGCACCTCAACCTGTCGGCCGTCAGCGTGCTGGGGGCCAACGCCCTGTGGGATGGGGCCTCGTTTCTTGGCGAGTTTGCCTTCAACCGTCGCCTGCGCGTCACCGACAACCCCGAGGCGCTGGACCCCAACGCCACCCGGGATGCGGGCGCCGTGCAGTTCGTGTTCACGCCCGAGTACTTCCAGGTGCTGCCCGAGACCGATCTGCAGCTGCCCATCGGCGTGAGCTACGGCCTGTTCGGGCGCTCGTCGGTGAATGGCGTGCTGTTTCCGGCGGAGCAGGGCGGTAGCGTCAGCGTCGGGGCCAAGGCCGTGTACCAGAAGGCCTGGCACGTGGGCCTCAACTACACCCATTACATCGGTTCCGCCGGGTCGGTGGCCACGCCGGCTGGCCTCAATTCCTACCAGAACTTCCACGGGGATCGCGACTTCGTGTCGCTGTCGATTCAGCGCAGCTTCTGATCACCCGCCCATAAGAGGAATCCCAACATGAAGAGCAAGACAATCATCCATCTGGTCGTGGTCGGTGCGCTGGCCCAGTTTCAGCCGGCTGTCGCTGCGGTTTCCGCCGACGAGGCCGCCCAGCTCAAGAGCGCCCTGACGCCCCTTGGGGGGCGAGCGGGCGGGCAACAAGGACGGCAGCATCCCGGCCTGGAACGGCGCTGTAACCAAGGCCGCCGGCGCCAGGGTAGGGGATATTCCGGTCAGCTTGTTTCCCGGCGAAAAGCCCGTCGTGCAGATCTCCGCGGCCAACATGGCCCAGTACGCCGACAAGCTGTCTGAAGGCACGGCGGCCCTCCTGAAGAAATACCCGGAGTCCTTCCGCGTCAATGTCTTCCCCACCCACCGCACGGCCGTCGCCCCCCAGCATGTGTACGACGCCACCGCCCGCAATGCGACCGCCTGCAGGACGGTAGAGGCCGGCCTGTCGGTGGAGGGCTGTTTTGGTGGGGTGCCCTTCCCGATCCCCAAGGCCGGCGTCGAGGTGATCTGGAACTACATCCTGCGCATCGAGCCCGAGTCGGTGGAGTTTGGCTCGAAGAACATCGTCGGCACCTCCAATGGCGCCCGCACCATGGCCACGCGCACCGACAACTTCTTCCAGCACCCGTACTACTACAAGGACGGCTCGGCCAAGGGCTGGAGCGGGGAGTACTTCCTGCAGCGCTTCAACACCACCGCGCCGCCGTTCAAGGCGGGGGAATCCCTGGTGCTGCGTGACAGCATCAACGCCAAGGTGCCGCGCCAGGCCTGGCAGTACCTGGTGGGCCAGCGCCGTGTGCGGCGGGCGCCGACGGTGGCCTACGACACGCCGGACTTCGTTTCCTCCGGCGCCAACTACTTCGACGAAGTGATGGGCTTCATGGGTCACCCCGACCGCTTCGAGTGGAAGCTGGTGGGCAAGCGGGAGATGTACATCCCCTACAACAACAACGAACTGGTCACGGCGAAGGAGGCTGAGGCCTTTGACAGGTTCCACCTCAACACCGGCAAGCTGCGCTGGGAGCTGCACCGGGTCTGGGAGGTGGAGGCCAGCGTGGTGTCGGGCAAGCGGCACGCCGTGCCCAAGCGCCGCTACTACTTCGACGAGGACACCTGGCTGCTGACCCTGGTGGATGGCTACGACTCGGAAGGCAAGCTGTGGCGGACCTCGGTGGTGCCCAACTTCTTCGTCCCCGCGGTGCCCGCCGTCCTGGCCAAGCCCGTGACCATCTACAACCTGCAGGCCAGCACCATGAGCACCGTCCAGGGGCTGTTCCAGGATGAGGCATACCGGGTCGTCGCCCGCAAGAACGAGTCCTTCTTCACCGGCGACGCCGCCGCCGCCGACGCGGACCGGTAGGCACCAGCCCGCATCCCCGCCAAGAGGCCCGCCGTCTGCCCCGAGCAGCGGCGGGCCTCTTGCGCTGCAACAAATATAGGTAGTCGACCCCCATCCGGGTGCCGTCTTCTGGCGCCTAGCCTTGCGTTTCCGTCGATCAACCCTAACCCCCGGGAGTTGCCATGTCGAACGAGAAAGCTTCTGTTGCACCGCCGCTAAAACCCTTCAATGCCGACCTCGGCCAGAGCTCCGTGTCCGGGCTTTCGTCCGGGGCCTTCATGACGGTGCAATTGCACCTGGCCCATTCGTCCACCTTTGTCGGGGCCGGCATCATCGCCGGCGGGCCGTTTCGCTGTGCCGAGTCGTATCGGGCTGCTGCGGCGATTGCCGAGGACGCACTGACCCTCAATGCCCTCTACGTGTGCATGAATCCGCTGATCCCCCAGGCCGCGCCCAATCCGGCCAGGCTCGTTGAGGTGGCGCGGGACACGGCAGCCCAGGGCCTGATCGACGCCGTGGAGAACCTGGCCAGCCAGCGGGTCTATATCTTCAGCGGCACGAAGGACAGCGTGGTGGATTCCAGCGTGGTGGACACGACCCGGCGCTTCTACGAGATGCTGGGCGTCTCGCCGGGGGCGATCCACTACGACAACTCCGTGCCGGCGGGGCATTCGATCATCACCGACAACCCCGAGGACAACCCCCTCGACGTCAATCGCCCGCCTTACATCAACCAGGGCGGCTTCATGCAGTCGCGGGTGATCCTGGAGCACATCTACGGCCCCCTCAAGCCGCCCGCCGAGCGCCTGAGCGGGCGCATCGTGCGCTTCGACCAGACCGAGTTCTTCGACCAGGACCCGCGGGCCAGCATGAGCGAGTTTGCCTATGCCTATGTGCCCAAGGCGGTGGAGGAGGGGGCGCCCTGCCGGGTGCATGTGGCGCTGCATGGCTGCAAGCAGGGCTACAACTACGTCAACTTCGTGAATGGCCAGCCCGACCTGGAAAACTGCCCGCCCTATGGCAATCGCTATTTCACGACCACCGGCTATAACGAGATGGCCGATGCCAACGACCTGATCATCCTCTACCCCCAGGCCGAAGGCTCCGACAACGCCATCAGCCAGAACCCGGAAGGGTGCTGGGACTGGTGGGGCTATACGGCGGAAGATCCGCAGAACCCGGATTACTACTCGAAGCAGGCCATCCAGATCCAGGCCATCCACCGCATGCTGCAGCGCCTTGGCGGCCAATGAACCCGCGACATCGCGAGAAAGTTCCAGCCATGAACACCGCACTCTCGACCCTCGCGGAAGACGCCCTCCGCCAGATGCAACAGCTTCACCAGGCCCATGTCCAACTGCTCACCAGCCTGGCGCCCACCCCGGGCAATCTGCCGGCGCTGCCGTCCACACCGCAGCTGGGCCACCTGAGCCAGTGGCAGACGCTCATCACCCAGTCCGTCACCCGCCAGATGCAAAGCTGCCAGGCCATGATGCGCCTCGCCGCGCAGCCCCGCCTCGACGCCAGCCTGTTCACCGAGAGCCTGGCCATCCAGGCCGCCGTGATGAAGCGTCTCGCCACCCAGCAGGCCGAATGGCTGGAGGGGCTGCAGGCCATTGCCACCGAAGCCGCCAGCGTCAAGAAGGTCAATACCCTGTCCAAACTGATGGACCAGGAGAGCGACCTCTACGCCCGCTTCAACGCCCTCCTGGCCAGCCAGGCCACCGCCACCATGGAGCTGATCGAAAGCGTGCAGATCAGCGTCGGCTACCTGGTGGCCCAGAAGGAAGAGGAGTAAGGCACCGGGAGGATGCCGCCTCCGGCGACGACGTGCAGGGGCGATCGGTCGATGTGATCGCCCGGGGCGCCTCGTCCGGGCGATTTGTAGCAGCGCTTTGTAGGGGCGACTTCAGTCGTCCACCACCACGTTGATCACCGGCAAGCCTTTTGTTGAAGTCCGCGGGCGACTGAAGAGGGTGTCGCGAAACCCTCTCCCCGCCGTTGAGCTAGGATTCTGGCCGGAGTCGATGAAATCGGTGGGGCCATGGAGCAGAAGAAGATCAAGCGTCGGGTGACCCGGATCAAGAC
>NZ_JBIJDC010000031.1:0-42810 GCF_044344315.1 Zoogloea sp.
CATCTTGGCTTCGACCGGGCCGGTGATCTCGGTGCGACGACGCTCGAGGGCCTTGGGCAGGGGGGCGATCTTCCAGTCACCTTCGCGGATGGCCTTGGTTTCCGGCAGGAAGTCGAGCTTCTCGCCGGCGTCGATGCGGGCCTGGCGTTCGACGCGGGCCTTCAGCAGCTCCTGGCGGCGGGGCTCGAAGGCGCGGTGCAGCTTGGCGACCAGTTCGAGGGCTTCCGCAGTGAGGATGGTTTCGTAGCCCGGTTGAAGCGGGGCGTTGATCTGCATGCCGGCGGGGAGGGTGAGGCTCATGGTTACTCCTGTGAGGGAAAGTTGGGAAACAAAGGTTCAGGCGCGCTGGCGCGCCACAAAATCGACGACATCGGTGAGCAGGCTGCCCTGAACGGTGGGCGTCACGTCCAGTTGTTCGAGGGGCTGGCCGCTGCGGTTGATCCAGAAAGTCTGGAAGCCATACCAGCTCGCGCCGGCGGCATCCCAGCCGTTGGAGGAAACGAAGAGGATACGCTCGGCAGGGCAGTTAAAGGCTGCCGGAGCAAGGGCGTAGGCGTCGGGGCTGGTTTTATACCTACGCACTGCATCCACTGACAACACGTGGTCGAACAGACCGTGCATGCCGGCGCTCTTGATGGCCACCTCAAGCATCCCGGGCGTACCGTTGGAGAGAATTGCAGTGGGGATGCCCGCTTGCTTGAGGGCCTTGAGGGCGCCCAGATTTTCAGGGAAGGGCGACAGGCAGGCGTACTGGTTCATGAGCTGGGTGCAGCGCACCGTGTCCAGTTCGAGGCCCAGCTTGGCGGCGGCGAAGCACAGACCATCCCGGGTGATGTCCAGGAAGGGCTTGTAGCGCCCGGACAGGCTGCGGATGAAGCTGTACTCGATCTGCTTGCTGCGCCACAGGTCTGCCAGCGCAGCGCCTTTGCCGGGGTAGAGCTGCTCCGCCAGAAGGCCAACTGAATACACGTCAAAGAGTGTGCCGAAAGCATCAAATGCGACAGCCTGGATTCGCGGCGGGTGAGCCATGCTCTGTGACCTTGTGTTTGAAATCAGGGTTGTGGTGGGCTCCTCGGAGGTGCATCTGCCGGGCTCGTGGCCGGGTGGCACCTCTCGGGATCCAGTCTCCTTCACCTCACTGATACGAAGTTTATTCAATGACTAAAGAAAAAAGAAGCCATAATAAAATCAAATTATTTTTTACTTTTAGTATCAAATGAACAACTTCAAGGAAATCGAAGCCTTCGTCAGCGTGGCCACGCGGGGTAGCCTGTCCGCAGCCGCCAGGGCCGATGGCGTGACCCCGGCCATGATGGGGCGGCGTATCGATGCCCTGGAGGAACGCCTGGGGGTGAAGTTGCTGGTACGAACTACCCGCAAATTGAGTCTGACCTTTGAGGGCAGTGCTTTTCTGGAGGATTGCCAGCGCATCCTCAACGATCTGGCCAACGCCGAGGCGTCGGTCAGCCTGGGCGGCGTCAAGGCCAGCGGACACATCAAGGTGTCGGCACCGGCCGGGTTCGGGCGGCGCCACGTGGCACCACTGGTGCGAGACTTCCTGCGCGCGCACGCCGAGGTCACGTGCAGCCTGGATCTGAGTGACCGCCTGGTGGATCTGGTGAATGAGGGCGTGGATTGTTCCATCCGCATCGGCGAGCTGAGCGACTCCAGCCTGGTTTCGGTGCGCCTGGCCGACAATCGGCGAGTGGTTGTAGCGAGCCCTGATTATCTGGCCCGTTGCGGCGTGCCCGAGACGCCGGAGGCGCTGGCGCAGCACGACTGCCTGTCCCTGGACCCCCAGCGCGGCTGGGTGTTTGCTGATCCGGATGCGCCTGGCAAGACGCGAACGATCAAGGTCTCAGGGCGCTTCGAGTGCAATGACGGGACAGTGCTGCACGAATGGGCGCTGGGCGGAATCGGGCTGGCCTGGCGCTCCATGTGGGAGGTTGAGAGGGATCTCGCCGCGGGGACGCTGGTGTCGGTACTCGATGCATTTTCCGCTCCGCCCACGGGGATCTACGCCGTGTTTCCGCAGAATCGGCGTCTTCCCCTGCGGGTGCGCTTGCTCATCGACCACCTACGGGGCTGCTTCGGAAGGTCTGATTATTGGCTCGGCAGCGTCTGAGGCGAGACCGGGGTGGCGATGAAGCCTTCGCTTTCAGGCGAGCCTATTTCAAATTCGATGTGAATGCGGCTTGAAACCCGGTGCCCGAGGATTTCTGCCGGGGTGAAGCGCCATCCGGTGATGGTGCCGGCGTAAGTTGCGGCCGCCTCGCAGATCTTTGGTTCACACACTGACTTGACGCGCATCACCCGGCCGTCCGGCCCTACGTCTACTTCTATCCGAAAGCTGCCAGACGGCGCGCCGGGGGTGGAGGGCCAGTCATCCTGGGTGATCTCGGTGACAAGGGCTGGCAGGCGGGTGAGTGCCTCGATTGGAAATATCGGTTCGGGGCGTATATCCGCTTCGGGAGGCAGGGGCGCCGGCGCTGCCAGAGGCAATACAGGTTGATTTTGGGTTGGTGCCCGGGCGATGGGTACGGCCGCGGGCTTGGCCTCTGGTACAAGCCGGGGATTGGGCGCTTCGAGAGAAAGTGTGGATTGCGCCAGCCTCGCTTTCAAGGGGCTCGCCAGATCGGCGGCTCTGCCAGGTGAGGGTGGCTGTGGCCAACTGGTGATCACCATCAGATGCATGAGGATCGACAGAGCCGTGGCAATGGCCAGAGCGGGCGCTGGAGGGGCTGTGGGGGACGTCATCGAATCAATGTGGCGGTCTCGAGCGCTGTAGAGCGCCCAGCGGAAGGATAGGCCTCTCTGTCCCATTCCCATTGTGCCGCCGGTCTGCAGGCGGACTCCGCCTGTCGCCGCGTGCTCGCGTTCGACAGAACGTGGCGCGATGATCAATCATCGAAGGAGAAGATCATGAAGAGAATGCGTGGGTTCACACTGGTCGAGTTACTGATCGCAGTGGTGATCATCGGAATCCTGGCGGCTATCGCCATCCCGGCCTATATGGATCACATCGCCCGCGGCAGGATCGCCCAGGGGGTTGAGGCCCTGTCCGAGGCCAAGGTACGGATGGAGCAGGTGTTCAACTCCCGGCGGACTTACAAACCCGACGGCAATTGCCCTGATATGAGCCCTTACTTTGCCGATATCCCCTTCACGGTCGCCCATTCGCCGGCATGTACTGACACCAGTTTCACGCTCGTGATAACCGGCGATACCGCGAAGGGCACCGCCGGCTACTCATACTCCATCAACGAAAGTGGCGAAAAGACCTCCACAACACCCACTGCCACCGGCAAGTGCTGGTTGATGAGCAAGAGTCAAACGTCGTGCTGACCATGTCCAGTCGGGCCCAGAGGGGCTTCACCGTTCTTGAGCTGATGATCGTCATGGTGATCGGCGCCATTTTGATATCCGTGGCCTTGCCGTCCTTTACCCAGGTCATCCGCAATAATTCTGTGGGTACTGCGGCGGAGCTCATCCAGAACGCCCTCCGTCAGGCTGAGGGCGAGGCCATTCGGCGTAACGGAGAGGTCGATTTCATGCTCACCGACAGTACCCCCGGCGCTGCGTCAGTCAATAGCCTTGTGGCCAAATCGAACGGGCTGAACTGGGCGATCAGGATGGTCGACAGCACCGCGCCTAATCGTTATGTGAATGGCTACAACACCAGCCAGATGGCCGAGGGCGTGACCTACCAGGGGCCTGCTGGCGTGCGCTTCAACGGCTCCGGACGGGTTCTGGACCTTTCCAGCGCGCCGGTAGGTGGTAAGCAGATTTTCCGGGTCTCCCGGACCGGTGCCGCGGTGGCCTACTGCGTGTTCGTGACGCCGGGTGGCGCGGTCAAGATGTGTGACCCGTCCAAGGCCAGCGGAGATCCTCGGGCTTGTCAGCCCATGTTGTCTGCATCCGATTGTCCGGCTGCTTAGGAGATGTCATGAGAGTCCGCGGGGAACGTGGCTACGTGTTGCTTGAGGCACTGGTGGCTTTGCTCATCTTTTCGCTGGGGCTGCTCGGGATGATCGGCTTTCAGGCCGCCTCGACGCGGATTGCCACTGACAGCCGTTTCCGGACCGAGGCGGCCATCCTGGCCGATGAGCTGATCTCCAAGATGGCGGTGGACAAGCGCGCTGTCGTGGTATCGCAGTATGCCTATGACTCGGCGGCTGGAGGCGGCGGTGCTTCGGCCCATGAATGGTTCTCCAAGCGCGTGAAGGATGCGAGCAAGCTGCCCAACGCCAAGGCCAAGGTGTCGGTGGTGAAGGGTAATGCCGTGGATACCTTCGCGGTCACGGTGACGATCGAGTGGGATCTGCCGAACAGTGGCGGTTCAGACACTGCCGCGGGCAAGAAGAACCTGGAGCATGGAATCTATGTCACCCAAGCAATGCTGTTCTGAGCTCCGCCGGCGCCAGGCCGGCCTGAGCATCGTCGAGATGATGGTGGGCATGGTCGTCGGCCTGATCGCGAGTCTGGTGATCATGCAGAGTTTCTCGTCGAGCGAGGCCTATCGCCGGAATATTTCCGGCGCCGGGGATGCGTTGCAGTCGGCGGCGATAGCTGCCCAGCGGCTTGACCTGATCATCCAGGAGGCGGGTTCCGGTCTTGCGCGTGGGGGGCAATGGGTATGGGGGTGCAAGCTCCTTGCCAATTCTTCCGGCAATGCGGTGCTCCCCAGCGCATCGGCCTACCCCAGTCCGTTTGCATCCGTGCCCCAGACCCTGCGCGCGGTTCCGGCGGCCATCATTGATGGTGGGGAAGAGTCGGATGTCATCATCACGATGGCCGGAGATTCGGCTTCGGGCAACAAAGGCCTGGCTTTTTCTTCGGCCAGCGGGAGTTCCCTGGTAGTGCAGACACCGACGATCGGAATAAATCTGAAGACGTCAGCAGCTGCGGCTGCCTACGATCTGTTTCTTGCTGTGCCACGCAAGATTGCCGACGATCCGGGTGACTGCAGAATTGTCCAGGCAGCGAATACCATGACCGCGCCGGTGATGACCTCCGATGCTTCCCTGGGGCTGAAGGTTGTCACATTCAGCAAGGTGATTCCCCTGAATACCCAGACTTACGGAGCAATTGAATCTTCCATTTACGAGAAGTCTCCGGCGGCTTTCCATCTGGGGCTCCGGGATAATCCCAATTTCACGATGCTGGGGGTCAATAGCGACAAGGAACTGGTGCAGTACGATTTGCTGAAGCGTGTTGATACTCAGGTCGTCGGTGAGAACATTTTCCTGGTCAAGGCTCTCTACGGGCTCGATAACGGTGTGGGGGGCGATATCAACGACAACGCCGTAGACGAGTGGGTCTCCCCCTCGAAGTGGACCCTGGCCAAGCTGATGGACGGCAAGCTGGCGACCCAGCAAGACATCGGTCGCATCAAGGCGATCCGCATCGCGATGGTGGTGCGCTCGTCTCAACCGATTGCCAGCGACGCCCCCATGACCAGTATCAAGCTTTTCCAGGATCTCGACTCTCGGCAATTCAGCCGGACCCTGAGCTCGGACGAGCAGCGTTACCAGTACCAGGTCTATGAATGGGTGATTCCGCTCCGGAACATGAGAACACCCCCCAATATCTGATTTGGAAGTGGATCCGAATGTCCTCGAATAAGCAACACCTCTCTTATGGACGACAGCGCGGCGTGGTCCTGGCCGTAGTGCTGGTGGTGCTGGTCGTCATGATGCTCGGCTCGGTTTCCTTGCTGAACTCCGTTGACACCTCGGCCCTGCTGTCCGGCAACATCGGTTTCAAGCGTGATTCGATCAACAGCGCTGGCGGGGGCCTTAACAAAGCCTTTGAAGCCATGAAGTCGGCTAGTTTCCAAAAGTACCAGGATTCGGTCGCAGGTTGCCCTCCGCCTGCAGGCACCGGAGCCGCCTGCACGGCTGCAAGTGAGTGGGCGAAGCTGAACTTCTATCCGCGTGTCCTGGAAACGGATGAAAATGGGATTCCGCTGATCATCAAGAGCAAGACCCAGTTCGACGCAAAGTTCAACAAGATCGCGCCAGTCAAGGTCAACGGAAATGAAATGCGCTTCCTGATTGAGCGTATGTGTGAAACCTATGGACCCTCCAGCAAGGTGACCTGCGTTCTTTCGACCGATTCACCTCTTGGCGGCGACAAGTGGGCGGACAAACCGGGCTCGACAGCTTCGCCCGTCTATCGCGTCACAGTCCGCACCGACGGTGTGCGCAATAGCCAGACTTACGTCCAGTGGAATGTGACATTCCTGGGCGAGTGATACTGAATACGTTCTGGGGATATGACGAAATGAATGCATCCACGACCCCGTCCGAGGTCTTGTCTCCTCGCTGGAAGTCCTTTACGAAGCGCTTACTTGTCGTGACAGCGGTATGGAATGCCATGCTGCCGGCGGTCCATTCTGCCGAGACGGCATTGGCTGATGTACCCATCGCTGCAAGTAACGAGGCTGTGCCAGCGAACGTGATGCTGGCCCTGTCAGTGGAGTTTCCCACGGCCCAGAGCCATGCGAACTTCAGTGTTGGAGGACCGTCCGGCATTCCTGCACTGCCCGGCAGCTCTGTAGCGGATCCCTACTTCGAGCCATCCAGAAAATACCTCGGTTACTTCGATCCAGCCCGTTGTTATGCCTACAATGAAAGTAATAGCTATTTCTATACTACTGACAAGGTCCAGGGAAGCAACTATACGTGTCCGGGTCAATGGTCTGGAAATTACCTGAACTGGGCGACAATGCACGTGATTGACCTGTTTCGCTGGGCGATGACGGGGGGCGCGCGGGACAAGGATGAGCCGGCGGACTTCTCGGCCAGCAATCCTGCGGGGGAGACCATTCTCAAGAAGGCGTGGTCCAACGGACAGGGGGGGAAGAGCAACTTCCCGGACAAGTCCCTGAAGTCGGAATACATATCCAACTACACACCCCTTGCCACCAACGGAAAGAAGAACCTCGTAGGGACCGTGTTTGACAAGGGTATCAATATCGAATTCACCTATAGCGACAACGATTCCGCCAGTGGGGCCAAGGTTGCAAGCTATCAGGTCAGGGTTCTTGTATGCAGTGGCACCGACACCACCAAGCACGAGCATATCGATCAAGCGTACTGCCAGAAGTATGAGAATGCTGACAAGACCAAGCGGGTCTATAAGCCGGTAGGGTTGATCCAGAAAAACATCGAGAGAATGCGTTTCGGTGCTGTCGGCTATCACAACCTGAACAACCAGACCTATGGCGATGATACGAAGCTCAGGGCGTGGGATGGGGGTGTGCTGAAAGCCCAGATTCGTGACACGAGGGAGGAAATTCTTGAGACAGGTGCCTTCCTTTCAGACCCCTTTCCTGCTGACCGGGGAGGGGATGGGGAGGTTTCCCGGACGGGTGCCATCAACTACCTGAACCTGTTTGGATACAAGGCGAAGAGCTACAAACGTTATGACAACGTGAGTGAAATGTACGCCGTTGCCCTGCGCTACCTGTTGGGGCCGTCCGGAATCGGGCATGTGCCGAGTTACTCTGTGATCCCCCCTGGTGTGACGGCAGCGCAGCGCGTGGAAATCAAGGATGATTTTCCCGTCATCACCAATTGGATCGACCCTGTTCTGCCTGCATCCCACGGGGGGAGTTGCCAGAAGCAGTTCATCATCGGCATCGGCGATACCAATACCTGCGGTGATCAGTGCGACAACAATCTTTCGGGCAGCGGCTACACCATGGACCCCCTGGTTGCAGGCGAGCGTTTCGCAGGCAAGACCGCCAAGGATTGGACGAATGCGATTACGGGCAGAAACCTTGCCTACGACTACATTGCAGGCATGGCCTACGCCGCCAATACGGCACCGCTTCGCTCGGATTTCCCCGAATCCCGGATCAAGACTTTCTGGGTGGATGCCTTGGAATATTCGAGCATGGCAGCCAACAACCATTACTTTAAGGCAGCCAAGTATGGTGGTTTTACCGACAAGGACAACGATGGGGTGCCCGATACGGGCGAGTGGAATGCGCTGGGGCAGGATTACAAAGGAACTACCCTCCCGGACACCTACTTTCCTGCGTCCGATCCAGAGCGTCTTGTTTCTGGCTTGAATTCGGCGTTTAGCCAGATCAAGTCGTTGATCGGGGCCGCGGCAGGTGTGGGTACGACGGGGTCGGTAATTTCCGACAGTCTGGCCACCGATGGTTTTTTTCAGACGGTCTATAACTCCCTGTACTGGTCCGGTGATCTCAAAGGCCTGAAGATTGATTCGATCGACCTTAATGCTGGAACGATCAATACCTCTCAGGTTTGGAGCGCGGCCACGAAGCTTGATGCGCTGGTAAGCGGTTCTGGCTGGAATTCGGCCCGCAAGGTGGTTACCTTGGCGCCGGACAGCTCCGGCACCCTCAAGGGCGTTCCATTCCGGGTTGCCAATCTGTCCGCAGCGCAGCTGGCAGCCCTGGGTTCATCGACAGAGCAGGCTAAGGTGCTGAACTACCTGCGGGGCGATACCACCAACCAGTCCACTCTCACCGCACGCAAAGCCTACCGCTACCGTGCCTCGGTTCTCGGTGACATTGTTGACTCCGGTGCGCTGTTTGTCGGTCCTCCGAATCAAGACTACTCGGACGCCTACAACCCCGGCTATTCGATATTCAAGGCCAATAATGCGTCGCGTAAGCCCGTGGTTTATGTGGGTGCCAACGATGGCATGCTCCATGCCTTTGACGCGCAGATGACGACTGCCGGGGGGCAGGAGCTGTTTGCGGTCGTGCCCAATGCCACCTACCTTGGCCCGGATGGAAAACCGGCGGAGAGCGGTCTCAAGGCGCTGAGCGACAATGCCTATCTGCACCGCTACTATGTGAATGCCACGCCTTTCGCCCGGGATGTGGATTTCAAGCGGGCGGGAGGAACGATTGAGTCGAACCCCGATTCCCACGACTGGAGGTCCTTGCTGGTTTTCGGGCTGGGCAAGGGTGGCCGGAGCTACGTTGCCCTGGATATTACCGACACCCCGACAACGTCGACTACTGAAACCACGATCGCCAATAAGGTGCTTTGGGAATTCACCGATGAGGATATGGGCTTCAGCTACGGACGTCCTGGCATCGTCAAGACCCGCAAATGGGGCTGGGTGGTCATCATCGCTGGCGGCTACAACAATGTCTTGGGGACATCCAAGACCAGCGTTCCGGGCCAGGGCGTGCTGTTCGTGCTTGATCCCAAGACCGGCACCCTCCTGCAGAAGATATACACCAACGAGGGGAGTGCCGCGAATCCCGCGGGTCTGGCGCATTTCACCGGCTATGTTCAGGACTATGCTGACATGACCGTTGACTACGTATATGCGGGTGACCTGCTGGGTAATATGTGGCGTTTTGATTTCTCCAGCCCCACCAACAACGTCCCCAATCCGACGTCGCCGATTCTTCACTTGCGGGATTCGCTGGGCAACCCCCAGCCCGTCACGACTGAGCCCCGGGTCGATCCTGGCCCTGATCTGGTCAGATATCTGTTTGTCGGAACGGGGAGGCTCCTGCACACCAATGATCGGGACAATAAGCAACAACAGACTTTCTACGCATTGCGGGATGGCACCGCTTCCGATCCTTATTCTTCGGCGGCGAATGCCACCAACCCGCTCCCGAGTGGTGTGAGCTTTCCAGTAAAGCGTACCAACATGGTTCAGGTAGACAGCCTGATTACGGGTGTCATACAGGAGTCGTCCAAGCCGATGGGCTGGTTCTATGACCTTACCGGTCTCCGCGGCACTCTTGCCGAGCAGGTGGTTATTCATCCGCAGGTCAACGAGGGGGTCGTATCCTGGATCGGAACCCTGATGAACCAGGATAAATGCAATCCCGGTGGTGAGAGCGCAGCTTATGCCGTCAAGTATGGTTCGGCCAAGAGCACATTTGCCAAGATCGTGGATAACGTGCGGGTGCCGATTGCCTTCGTGACACAGGACTCCGGCCTGGTTGGCTCAAAGATGGTTCGCCTCGGCTCCTCCATCCGCCTGCTGGGCTCCGATGGAAAAGGGGGCGCGCCAGCCCTTGTTGGAAGTCAGGTTGGTGGTTTCGGTGATCCCCGCGTTCTCAACTGGCGGATCGTCGGACAGTAAAGTAGCCGCAGCCCCCACCCGGAGAACGGTGCAGGGCGCGGCTTTTCCGCTGGATAGGCTTGCACAGCCTATGCGGGCAATGTAATATGTTGGGCTGTTGTTAGCCGCTGTAGCTCAGTCGGTAGAGCAGCGCATTCGTAATGCGAAGGTCACCAGTTCGATTCCGGTCAGCGGCACCAACAGAAACAAGCACTTAGGGCAATCCTCCGGGGTTGCCCTTTTTGTTGGGGTTACGCCGGGGTTACATGAATGGGGCACGAAGGGGGGCTCATTCCCGGGTAAAGCCAGAAATTGGCCTTATCGATCAGGGTAGGAATCGGTACCACGACGCCCCCTACGTCGCCCGCCCGCACTGGCAGGTAACGGCACTCCACGCCGCTCTGCCGTCTGCTTGATGATCTGATCCTCCAGGTACTTCATGACGTGGACCGTCATCATCACCCAGGCCCGGCCGACCTTGGCCGCGGGGATGATCCCTTCGTTGATCAGGCGCTCGACCGTCTTGGGATGAACCTTCAGCGCTTCGGCGGCTTCGATCACGTTCATCGTGGACATTCTTTCTCCTCTCGGTTTCGGGGTGACGCATACATTCACGCATCTCCTTGCACCCCATGCAAGTGCCCCCCCCTCCCCAGCATCCCCCGCAAGGCAACATCCACCAACCCCCCGTGCTTCTCCACCAGGCGCTGGAAGGTCGCCGACTTCATCCCCGCCGGCTTGTCGCCCTGGGGGTTCAGAATCCCGGCCCGCCACCCCAGCCGCTCCCGGATGGATTCAGCCTTCAACCGTGCCCGCCCGGCTGCCCGCTCCCGTTGGCTTGGGTACGCCAAGTTGAGGCAGCGCCGGCAGGCATAGGCGCCGTGGCCCTTCGCGTAGAGGATGCCCACCCGGCGGGCGCAATCGGGCTCAGGGCACACGAACCAGGCGCGCTGGCCTCCCAGGTTGCACGGTGACCATGCGAGCGCCAGGAGGCCGGAATCGGCCTCCCATGCCCCGCTCGCTGCACGGTGGTAGATCTCCACGAAGTCGGCGTGAGGCCTGGCCAGGAGGCTGGGCCGACGTTCGCCCCGGTAAGCCCATGCGAAGGTGTGCCCGGGGATCAGCTGGCCAGCGCCCTGAAGTCGCCGCACATCCAGGCTGGGGAAGTCCGTGGTCAGGTACTTGGCTGTGCCGGTCCAGCGCCGGCCGCTCCCGATTCCGCCCATCTTCGTTTCCGTTCTGCCGAAATCCGTTGGAATGTTGGAAGGCAGTTGATGCTCTGCCTATACTCAAAATTCATTTTTTGAGGGTGCGCCAATGTGGTGTTTCCGGTGGTCCATCATCGCATGTGCCTCGCTACTGCTTCAGGCCTGTGCCACGCCATCGACCGGCGTTGTCCCGATTGGAGATGGCATCTCCAGCGTCACGCACCAGGGGGCCGGTGCTTGGGTCAGCACGAACAGTTTGAAGGCGGCAGCCCTCCAGGAGGCCGGTGTCAGCTGCCACCAGGCAGGCAAGGGGCTCCGGGTTGTTCATACCAAGGAGATCCCGGCCGGAGCATTCGGCCGGTGGCCGGAAGCCGAAGTGCTCTTCCGGTGCGAGTGAGCTCCAGGCGGCCAGGCGCCGCCGTACCCTCGATCACTCCAGCGAATCCAGCCCCAGGCTACCCCGCATCCGCCGCGGCGTGGCTTTCACCGCCCGGGATTTGGCATCCCAGTGCAGCTGCCACACGGCCCGCCTAACAGCCTCGGGTTGCAGGTAGATCTCCAGCTCCGGATTCCGGCGGTTCCAGGCGTCGATTCGACTCATGATCTTGTCCTGCTCTTGCCGGTCGTCGTCCCGAACCGCCACGGCGTACTGGTGGAGGAACTGCGCCTGCATGTCCTTCTGCGCGGTCACGTCCTTCATTAGGGCGCTGATGCCGCGGTTCGTGGAAGCAATCGACTGGGGCTGCAGGCCGATCCCCTTCAACACCGACTCGGTCTTCGTGACTTCGCCGACCTTGGCGCCGCGGCTATTCCGGTACTCGCCGGTCTCCCACATGCTGGCGCCCTTGGCGGCGTTGGCGATGGCCGTGGGGGCCATCTCCTTCAGGCCGGCCAGGAAGCCCTCATCGGCGCCACGGTCCATGGCGTTCTGAACCTGCTGGCCCAGGCCGCCCACCGGTCCCGCGATCTCCACCAGGCCGCGCATGAGCTCTGATGGCGTGCGGGCCGTCATCCACTGGGTGGGCAGAATCCGGCCCATGCCAAGCCGCTGCATATCGAATGGGGTCAGGCTTGAGAGGCCGTACATGAATAGGTTGCGGCCCTTCCTGGCGTACTCCTGGGCCACCTGATCATCAAAGCCAATGGCCAGCGCCTCGCGAAGCAGGTCTTCGACCATCTCCCGCTTCGTTCTGGTCACGTTGATGTGATAGCCCGCCCACCGGGCAAGGAAGGTGGCCACGTCCTCGATGTTCAGGATGAAGGGCAGGCCTTCCTCCCCGGCCGCCATGAGCATGACGATCCCCATCATCAGCAGCGCGCGGCGCCCCTCCGGCCCGCCGGCCTTCAGGTAGCGCCCCATCTGTTCGAGGTAGGCTATTTTGAACTGCTGGAAGATCAGGAGGGTGCGCCCGACTGCACCGCGGGCCACGTTCGGGCGGTTTATCTTGTCGAAGATGCCCTGGGTGTTGTCAACCACATCTACAGCGGTCTCAAAGGCCTTCCTGTCTCCGGCCTCCCTGGCCATGGTGTAGGCCGCGATGAACGATACCCGGCGGTTGAGCGACTCGCCCATGGCGAACATGCTGCCCCACAGGTTGCCGAAGGCCTGCAGGCGCACCTGCGCGCTCGAGCTGGCGTGGTTGAAGGTGTTCTTCGCTCCGGGGATGGCGGCAAGGCGAGACGCGGCCCAGGAGGCGAAGTTGCGGGCGCCGGCGGAGTACAGGTGATAGATCTCCTGCGCCTCGACCACGCCCAGCTGGCTGGCACGCTTGAGAGCGTCGCGCAGATCCTTGTCGGTGATCTCCTTCTTGCCGAGAGCGTAGGGGAGGGCGGCCGTCAGGTGCTTGGCCGCTTGAGCATGTCCGCCCCGAAACACCAGCTCGGGGAAGGTCTGCAGCGGCACCTGGAAAAGCTGGGTGATCGCCGACCCGATGTTGCCGCCTATGAACCAGGTGAAGGCGGCCGTCGATACTCCGCTGCCGGCATCGTCCGTGCTCTGCAGCACGTCGGTGATGAGCCGCTTGGCCTCGGTCTGGGCGTCGCCCTGCTCCATGAAATGTGCGGTCTCACGGATCTCCCTCATGAACAACTTCTGTGAGGCGTACCGGGCGTTGCTGGTGATGAAGGTCGCGAGCGTGCGCTGGATGTCCTCGGACCATCCCGGGGTGTTTTTCCGCTCGAGCAGCCGCTTCATCACAGATCGTTCCGACACGACTGCTTGAATTAGTCTTTCCGTGGCCTCCTGCTCGCCGAGGATGTCACCGAACATGGCGATGGTCTCGGGTGAGACGCCGCTGTAGAGCTGATACTTCTCGTCTGTCGTCTTGCTCCAGCTCACCCCGGCGTCATCCCGGCTGACATACTTCGCCTCCAGCTGGCCCTTGGCGAAGCGTGCCTCGCCCTCCGTCTCGAAGTGGTGGCGCTCCAGGGTGATCGGCTGCCCATCGGCCCCTCGCTGCAGCTCGCCCGACTCGGGATCGATGGCCCGAACGGTGACCACGTACCGCCCGAAGCGCATCAGCGGGGCATAGCCGGCGGCCTTCAGGGCTTCCGCCCGCTCGAAGATCGCCTTGACGTTGGCGATGGCTTGCTCCTGGGTTTCGAGGAGGCGGCGGAGGGGATTCGCCCGGTCGTCGGTGTCTTCCACGCCACGCAGAATCAGCCGGGTCACGTTGGTTGCGCGCTCCAGATGATTCGTGATGCTTGCCCGGGTTGATCTCGGATCGTCAATGGTCTCTTCACGGACAGCGCCCTTGAGGTAGGCGAGCAGCCCATGGGCGGCGGAGAAGGCTTCGGCGGCCGCGACTTCATCCAGGCTGGCGTCGATGGCCGCCCGGGCTTGCTGGTACAAGCCCCATGCCGCCTCGCTATCGCCGAAGCGCGCAGCAAATTCCTCGCGGGTCCAGACCTTGCCCTCGAGAACGGTCTGGCCGTTGGTGGTGCCAGCAAACAGCGCCTGGGCGGCAATGTGGCGCTCCTGCTGCCGCGACTTCAATGAAAGCAGCGTCTTGAAGGCCACTCCGGGAGAATCGATCTTTGGGAGAAGGCCCGGGGCAAGCTCGGCCGCCCGGTTGGCGGTGCGAGATAGCGCGGCCTGCATCCCACGGGCGAGCCGCCAGACCCGCCCGTAGGCCGGCATCAGCTCCGCCTTGCGCTTCTGGGTGTGCATGGCGTTGCCGATGACCCCAATCTCGTCCAGGGTGTCGGCTGCCCGTCGAAGGGTGCGGCGGAATGAGGGCTCGGCCGGGAAGTCACCGTCGCGAGATGCTGCCGGCGCATCGTCGCGGAGCTTGCCGAAGATCTCGCGCACCAGGTCGCGGGCTTCGTCGTGGGAGACGCTGCGGTAGGCCGTGGCCCATTCGTGAAACCCGAGGCGCTCGGCCATCTCGGCCAGCCACTTGAGAACCGCCCGCTTGGCCGTGGCCACCACTCCGGTGTTTCGATAGCCTCCCTCGTTCGTTTCCGCCAGCTCGGCCAGGGCCTCATCGACGCCACGCGCCAGGGCGTAGGCACTGCCTTGAGCCTTGGCGTCGCTCGCCTCGTCGGTGGCAGCCCAGGCGTCTGCCTTCGCCTTGATCCAGGCGTCACGACCGTAGAGGCGCTGCATCTCGGCGATATACTGGCCTTGGTTCAAAAAACGACGGAGGCCGTAGTGGAGCAGCTCATGCCAGAGGGTTCGGACGGCCTCGCCGGTGTCGGTGATGCCATCCCGGAAAAGGAACACCCGGCCGCCCATCGTCATCCCGGAAGTGACGCTCCCGTCATTCTCGGAAGCGCCCCGCAGATCGACTTCGTCAACGCTGTCCCGAATGACGATGGGCGGCTGGTGGCGAAACTGGGCCAGGCGCTCCTCGACTACCTGAGCAAGGGCGCCGACTGATAGCTGCCGGTCTGCAGGCACGCGGGGGTGCGCGGTTGTGGTTGAACGAACGGTGGTCGGGCCCGGCCCGTCGGCGGGCTGCCTCTCCCATGCAGCCCTGGCCCGCTCGGCTGCAGCGCCCTCTTCGGCCCTTTGCATCGCAGATTCAAATTCCGCCTTCGCGGTGGCCGTGGCCGCCGTCACCTGGTCAGCAGGGAGCACACCTTCGGCGACCTGGGCGGCACCGGCCTGGCCTGGCACCGTCGGTTCAGGGGCCAAGCCATAGAACTGCCGGAGCGTGGCCGCATCGTTCCCCGCGGCCTGGATGGCCCGCAACTCTGACGCCTCGAAGGAGGAAAGGCCGGTCGGTGCAATCTCCTGGGTGATGACTCCATCGATGCCAGGCACGAAATCCACGGAACCACGCTGCTGCTCGCGCAGGCGCCGGAGTCGCGTTCTGGCGAAGTTGAGGACATCCTGGTCGGACACCTCTTCGATGCCAGGGGCCTCGGGCCTGGCCGGCTCGAAAGGCACCTCGGGCACCGGCTCAGCCGCGACCGGCTCATCTTGCCGGCGGATCGCATCCTGCTCGGCTGCCTTCTCGATCTCCTGGCGGATGATCGCCATGGCCTCGGGGTTGGACACGGCAACCTCGATAGCCCTCTGCCGGGTTACCGGATCGTTCTCGTTCACCAGGTCGAGATAGCGGACGACATCGGCCTCGGCCTGCGGATCTACCGCTTGACCGGGTTGAACTTGTTGGCCGGGCTCTCCGACGGTGGAAGGCAGCACCATCTCCAGGGGGATGCCGGCCTCCTGGGCAAGCTCGCGCACGATCTGGTCGGCCGATGCGCTGGGCGTGGGCGCGGCGGCGGCCGGCTCTTGCTGCTGGCCGGGCTGCACCGGCGCGGGGGCGGGGGCGGGCACGGCAGGGGCTTCCAGCTGGATCGGGGCGTCCGAGTCCGCGGGCTTCGCCTGTGGCGTGAGCTCCACCCGCCCATCCGGCGTAACAGCGGCCTCGGGCGCCGGCCGGCCAGCCAGCCCGTTCTTCCACGCATCCATGGCGCTGGCCCGGGCACCTTCGGCCGAACCCGCAGCGTCCCGCTCCTGGAAGAAGCGCACCGCAGCCGAGGCGCCCGTGGTGCCTCCGGCCATCATCCCGGACTGCAGGATGGTCTGGGCAATGGTGTCGCCCACCTGCTTCAGGTAGTCGGCGCCGGTGGCATCCGGGGTCAGGCCCACGCCGCCGGGGGCGAACTTGTCGGTGCCAAACTGGCCGGTGGTGGTCAGCAGCTCGCCCGGCACCTCCTTCTTGAGGGCCGACCACAGAAAGGCCGCGATCTGGTCCGTGGGCATGCCCTTGGCCGCGCCCTTGAGGGCCTGCAGGGTTTCGCCCAGGCCGAACTTCTCGCCGATCACCTCGAAGGCGGCGAAGATCCCCGCCCGGGCGGCCGCCTGGCCGGCGTCTTGGCCACGGGCCTTGCCGTCGCTGTACTCCTGGCCGAAGGACTGGAAGGCCATGCCGGCCAGCGGCACCGCCTGACCGGCTGACACGCCGGCCAGCAGCAGCGGGAGCTGTTGGGTGATGGAGCTGATCGCGCCCTCCACGTTGCGGCTCATGAAGTCGCCGCGCTCGCCGATGGCCTGCTCCTTGCCGCGCAAGGTGCCGCCCACGCGCTTGCCGGACTCCGCCATGCCGTCGATGCCCAGCACGTCGCCAACAAATTCGGTGTAGCCGGACACGGCCTTGCCCAGCCCCAGGCCGCCCTTGGCAACACCCCGGGCAAGCGGGTTGTTCAGGCCGTTGGCGCCCTGGTTGGGGTCAAACAGGTTTTTGGTGTCGAAGTCGTAGGTCGATTCCTGCACCGACCCGGAAACCTCCTGGCCCGGGAGGATGCCGGCCCGGGCCGCCCGCGGAGCGATGCCGGCCGCTGCGGTCGGGTCCAGGCCGTCCTTCACCAGGCGGGCGCGGCGCGCCTCGGCCCGGGGGTCCAGGGCGGCAGCGGTGGGCGCATCCGGGGTCTTGGCGAAGGATGCGTCGCGCTCGCGGGCAAGCTGGCCGCGCCAGTCGTCCAGGGCGGCAATCTGCTGGCGCTGCTCCGGCGTCGCGGCATCCCACTGGGCATTGAACGCGGCCCGCATTTCCGGGCGCACCGGGACCGTGCTGCGCTGGCCCTGCGGTGTGGAGGCGCCTTCCATCAGGGGCTTGGTCGGTTTGAGCACGTCCAGCATGTTGGTGCCGGCCTTCGTCAGCACATCCTTGGCCTGGTCGATGAGCCCCGGGCCGTCCTTCATGTCCAGGAACTGCTGGCGGAGCGTGTCGCGGTCGCCGCCGGCGTGCGGGGCAATCCAGTGATCGAAGTAGGCTTCCTTGGCCTGGCGCTTGGTGGCGTCGTCCAGGGCGAGGAATTCGGGCTTCTTGGTGATGTCGGCCCACTTGGGGGCCTTGGTGATGTCGGAGGCGGCCGGGGGCGCTGAGGGCGCATTGGCGCTGGGCATGGTGCCTCCGGCCTCTCGAGCATCGTTCAATCCGATGGGGGGGGAAGGGCGGCGGGGCGGCCTGTCCTGGCTCGGCTGAGTGGTGGGTGCATCGGGCAGTGCGAAACTTGCGAGCCCGTCGGACTCAAGGCCGGCGGTGCTCATCGTTTGGCCCCTCGCTCGAGAAGACGGCGCAGGTCAGCCGCGATGGACACGAGCAGCCCTTCAAGCCGGCCAATGTTGGCGGCGTGCTCTCGCAGCACCCAGGTCTGATCCCGAATCGCGCCAAGATGATGTCTCTCCGACTTCTGGATGGCGGCGGTCTGCAGATGGATGGCTTCAGCGATCAGCAGCGCACCGGCTGCATCCGGTCGGGATGCGTTCTTGGCAAGCTCGTCGAAATCCGCCAAGGAGCGGCGAAGGGCTTCCCTCACCTCCGCCCGGGTTGCGTCAATCTCATTGGGCCGCGGGGCGGTGGTCGCCGGCCCCTTCTTCATGTTCTCGGGGGGAAGCATCGGGTGATGACCTTTCAGGTACGTGGGGGAGTGCGCTTGCGTCGCGTGATGTAGCTCAGCGGAATGCCACGCCGGACGGCTGTCTGCTGGATGACTTGGTCTTCCAGGTACGCCATGAGGTCGGTCTTCAACATGACATAGGCTCGCCCGATCTTTGCCGCCGGGATGGTGCCGTCGTTGATCAAGCGCAGTACTGTGTTGGTATGAACCTTCAGGAAGTCGGCGGCTTCATCGACATTGAGGGTGTCCATGCTCATGACGAGGTCTCCTTTGCCCCGGCCGAAGCCGGGGTGGTTGGGTTACTCGACCTTGGGGGGCGGCTCGGCAGCCGGCTCCTGCGCCGCCTTCTCGGCAGCCTGAAGCGTCTGCACGGCGGTGGAGCGAATGCCGATCACCAGGTTATCCACGCGCTCATGGGCCAGCTTGCCGAGGCCTTCCAGGACAAGATTCACCTGGGCCAGGTTGAAGGTGAAGGGGATGGGGACGTTTTGTGCGCTGGTGCTCATGATTTATAGTGGTGGTGTGAAGTCAGGGAATCCCGATCAGTGACTTGATGCGCGGATCGGTCCTGCCGGGTACTGCCGGCCGACTGGGGTTGCCGGTACTGGGCTGCGGAGCTGAAGGTGCCCCACCTCCGCCCTGGAGCGAGTCATAGACCTTCTCGGCCATGGATGCGGTGTCCCGCTCGCGACCCGGCATCGCGTTCTTGGCCACGTAGTCCATGACGAAGGCGCTCCGGGTCTTCTCGCGGGCGGAGCGCACCATCTCCCAAGCTTGCGTCTCGTTCTTGGCTACGCCCTTCTCCATCAGCCATTCCATGGTCTGCACCTCGGCCGGGGCGTGCTGGCCGCGCATGTTCTTGGATTCGGGTGCTGCATACAGTTCGGTGGCTTGGCCGTTCTTGACGCCCACCAGGCGCTCGCCGGGCTTGATCTCCTTCAGGTCGGTCTTGCCCAGGGAGTCGGCCACGCGCTTCATGTGGCTCTGCGCCATCTGGAAGACGGGTTGCCCGTCGGCGCCCATGGCCACCAGGGTCGGCTCGCCGGTCTTCGGGTCCTGGATGACGCGGGCGCTCACCGCGGCAGGCTTCCTGGCGTTGTCCGGCAGCGTGGCGTTCACCCCGTTGATGAACGACACCACCTGACCAGGGTCGCCGGTCTTGGTCACGTCGTAGAGCTTGGCCACCGATGCCACCGCGGCATCGGCATCGCTGAATACGCCCTGGCGCTTCTTCTCGGCGATGGCCCGTGGCAAGTCGTCGAGCTGGAAATCAGCCAGGGTGCTGGCGATCTCTGCTTGCTTGATCGCCGTCGATTGCTGGGTGGGCTGAAGGTCGATTTTGTTGGTCACGTCACCCTGCTCCAGGGCCACCTTGCTGCGCTTCAGATCGGTTTCCAGATCCACCAGGCCGAGGTTCGCCGTGTTCTGCTTCGCACGAAGTTTGGCGCCGGTGCGGGTCGCGTCGGCCAGAGACGGCACGGTAGAGAGCTCCGCCTGCGCCCGCTGGCGCTCCCAGTCAAAACGCTGGGCGTCCCGGTCGCGCAGTTGCTGACGGTCGCCTTCCTTGAAAAACTCATTTGCGGCCACAAGGCCAAGACCCAAGTTCATGTCTCCCCCTTACCAGTCGAACGTGCTGCCGGTGCTCATGTCGCCACCGTTGTAGATGCCGGTGTTGCTGACTTCGGACGGTCGCGATGCCGACCCGCTACCCAGCCACCCGCTTACGGACGTTGCGCCGCGTTGCAGCACCGACCCCAGCGCCCCGGCTTGTTGGCTCGCCTGGCTGTAGCCAAGATTGGCAAGCCCCATGCTGGTGTTTGCCGCCTGAGCCAGCCCGGTGGAGGCCGTTGCAGCCAGCCCCTTGCCCAGACTCAGAGCATCGGTCTTACGTGCGTAGGCGGTGTCCATGACGTTTTTTCGGGCCAGGTTCTGGGCCGTGGCACCGCTCGCGGCTTCCTGAAGGCCAAGCCGGGTCATCCCAGCCTGATAGGCAGCGCTGCTCGGGTCGAGGCCAGGGGTGCGCGTCAGTTGCTCGCGGGCCTTGGAAAACTGACCGGAGACCGTCGCCTGTGCATTTCCAGCCGCCCGGGCGTAGTTCTCGTCCGAGTCGTAGTTCTGGGCCTCGCCGACGTACTGCTTCTCCAGCGGCTGGTAGATCTCCTTGTACTGATTCCACTGGTCGCGGGCGATCTCGGCCTGGAGGCGCGAACTGTCCGCTGCGGCGCCGTTGGCAGCGCTTGCGCCGTTGTCATCGGCCAGCATGGAGCCGACGACGGTTGCGCCAACGGCTGCGGTTATTGCTGCTGACATAGCTGTTTCCTCATGGTCAGGGCCTGCCGGTAGTCGATGGTGATCTCCTGGCCGAGGCGCCCACCCTGCATCCCGTGGATGTCTTCGGTGGCCACCAGGTCAAGATCCCCGTTCGGCTTCTTGACGAAGCGGGCGTTCGGCGTGGCCGAGTGATTGGTGTAGCGCCCGGCCGGGGTGCGCTTACCGTCGATCCTGGCAGGGGCGATGACCTCGCCGGGGGCAATCTCCGCCGTAGCGAAAAGGCCCTTCCCGTCGATCAGGGAGTCCGACACGGCCACTTTGTAGTCACCGAAGGGAAACGGGATGCGGTCGCCCTGAAACTCGGTCTCTGCGCGGGCCAACTCGTGGGGGATGCCAAACTCAGCCAGGACCATCCGGTAGTCGATCCGGTCGCGCTCCACCTCAAGGGGAACACGCTGGCGCCGGCGGGCAAGGTCCTCGTCGAGGGTGGCGCTCCGAACCAGGAAGGTGGCTTCCAGGGTCTCCACGTCCGTCTCGTCCGTGGCGTAGATGTTCTGCCACACCATGTCCTCGTGGATGTAGCCGACCTTCTGCCCGGGCTTGCCAACGAAGATCATCGGTGCCACCAACTCGGTGGTGCCGCCCTTGTCGTTCAGGATCGTGACGCGCCCCTTTAGAAAGATGTTCATGTGCTCGAAGCGCTGGAAGTGGCCGACGGCAAACGTGCCGGCCGGCATCGTCACCTCGCGGATGTAGAGCCCCGGGCCAAAGCGGTGGATCACGGGGCATGGCACCTGCTCCAGGTCGAGCAGTTTGCGTTCCAGGGCCTCGATGTTCTGGATCGCCATGGGGTGCGTCAGGGCGGCCTTGATGGCGTCGTCCCAAGAGCCGAAGCGCTCGGACATGAAGGGGTCGGCAACCAGCAGGCTGGCCAGGTCGGTGGTGGGTGTACTCATTGCGCCTCCCGCGGCGTCACCAGCCGGTCGACGTCGTCGGCATTCCACAGCAGGCGGCCGTTCGGGAGCTTGACGGCTGGTGTCAGGCCAAGGAAATTTCCTTTCCGATACAGGACTGTCCTGATAGTGACTGTCTGGACGCGTGCGAGGCGGGCGAGCTCGGGGGTGGAGTAATGCCGCTGGAGAGAGGGAGAAGGGGCGGTCATCGTCGGTCCTCGGTGATGTCGATTTCCGCCGATAATCGCCCCCGAATTTCTATTCGACCCCTTCCGATTGGCGCTTCGTGAGTACCTGCAGCAGAAACGCTTTCAGCGGGTCGGGTGGCTTCGGCTCTGCCTTCCTGACCCACCGGGCCGTCTGCTTGTGCCCGATGCGCTCCACCCGCTCCATGTCGAGAAGGCTGCCCAGGGCATCGATGGTTTGCTTGTAGCCCAGGCCGGCCAGGCGGGCCACGTCTCGGCCACGGAGCGGGACCGGGGACGCCTGGACGACATCGAAGACCTTGCGGCGGATGGTCTGGCGGTTGAGGAGGTGAAGGGCGGTCAAGTCTGGATCTCCCAGGTCTATCTATTTTGGATAGTTCTCAAATTCTCCCCCTCTCTCACACCCCCACTGGCCAAAGGGCAGAATGCCTAGGAATATAGGTAGGAAAGAGAGAGAAGAGAATTAGAGAATTTTCTTTTGAATCCCAGTGCTGGCGCGGGTTTCCTGGTTCTCCCGCAGTCGAGAACTACCCGAGAACTTGAGATCTTCCCCCTGGCCAAGTGGGGGAAATTCTCCGAGAACTAGGGGCAAATTCTCCTACCGCTGGAGAACGTAGAGAACCTTGTCCTTGCCACTACTGGGGACCTTGATCACTTCAATCTGCTGCGACTCCAGCAGCGTTGAAATCAGGTCTTGAAACTCCTTGGCTTTCATCTTCATCAGCTTCAAGAGCTTCGCGTGCGGCATGTAGCCCTGCTGCAGATCGTCCGAAAACTTCCTATCGTCGGCGTACTTTCGAGGATTGCCGATGATCTCCACCACTCGCTTGCACTGGCGGTCGAAATCCGTTTCGTGCATCTCTCGCCCCATGCGCTGAAGCATGCTTTCAATGCTCCATCGGACAAAACGATGTGCCCAATCGATGTGGCGGGTCGTGATGGTTCTGCCGTCGCCGACGGCGAGGACTCCCGCAACCCGAATCATCAGCTCCTCTGATCTGGACCACATGGCTGCAAACTCGCCCAGCGCGTCATTGGCCATCGCGGTCGCGAGATCGACCATAAGTTCATGAGCTCCGTCGTCGTAGCCAATTGCTCCACTGGGCCCAAAGTTGCCGAACTGGGCATTGATCTCTCGCTCAAGGTCCGCCGGCACCTGGTCGTCCACGAATCGATTGATCGGCTCCATACCGACAGCCTCGACGAACAAAAAGCGGTTCATGAGCCCGGATTCAACGGACCGGCGGTTCAGCGCTTCCATCAGCTCAGTGGATGTCGTGGTGCCCATCACACACAGGTAGGGGTTCTCGATCGGATCGATATTGAGCTTGGCATCTGAGTAGCACCGGCCGGTATAGACGCTCCTCCCCAGGCCGAAAAGGCTCAAGATCTCCTTTGTCAGCTCCTTGAGGTGAATCGACCCGTGGTCTGCAAGTGCCGCCTGCAGGAACATCCCAAACTCATCAGTGAGCAGAAGCCGGTTCGGTTCGACCGCCATGGCTCGAAGCAGCGCTGGTCCAGACGCGACCCCCTCAACCACTCCACCGATGCGGCCTACGATCTTGACCAGGCGCTTCACCCCGCGGCGAGGTTCTTCCTTCCCCTTGCCTGTTTCGCCGATCATACAAGTGTAGAGGTTCAGGGCGGTATTGCTGCCCTCCACCCAGGAGGTCCCACGGATCAGAAACGAAGCCGTGATCAGGGCGGCCACGATCGCGTAGCTTTTAACCCCGCATCGAGACGCTGCAAGAACATGTTCGGCCATCCGCCCAACAAGCCCCGGCGGAAAGTCGAGATCGAACGAAGGCGCTGGTGCCTCTGGAAGCTGCGGTAATGCGGGGAGTTGGGGGAGGGGCTGCCCCTGCCCGAGGATGCCCGAGGTGTCCGCCCCCCCCATGCGCGCCGCGTTGCTCATCGGATTGAGCCACCCGGCCCGCTGCGCTTCGGCAAAGACCGCCTGGTAGCTAGTCGTGGCCGGATGGAACGTGTCCCACTGGCGTGCATCAGGTGGTTGCCACTTGTCCGAAGTTTGGGACCACTCCAGCCACAGCGCCCGGCCCGGCTCGCCGATGGTCTTGAGCGCGTGCCCCATCCTCACCCACGTGTCGCGATCATCGGCCCGCAGCGCCGTCAATGCGCTGCGCAGGTCTCTTTGGACAGCCGCATCCACATACTGCGCTGGGGCGGCCTCTGGCGTGGTCGTGGGGGCATTGCTCGCCATGCCCTTGTGCATGGGAGCAAGTCGCGACGCCACGAAGTCGGATAGGTCGCAGGGCTCCCCGATCCCGGCCCCCTCGCCCGTGACGGTGAAAAATCGCCCGGCTGCATAGGCTTCGATCCCGGTCGAGTTGCTGCCTAGGGCGGGGAAGTGGGGGCCGTAGCCGATCGCGTGATAGCCGCGCCCGCTGGGGCTGGTTTCGGTGTAGCCCGGCAGGTCGGGCACCAGGTCGCCCAGCTCGGGTCGGTCAGGCACGTTGTCGAGGTCAACACCCTGCCAGCACCCCCCCTCCTCATCGGGACCAAGCGCGAAGCCAAGGCCGGTATAGGCGCCGGATTTCAGCACCATCACGGCCTGATCGAAGGTCACCAGCCGGGCGCGGTCGGTTTCGGTGTCCGCTCCGCCGCGCCTCGCGCCGTCGGCGTAGTAGGGGACCTTGCGCGGCTTGCCCGTGCCGTACCGTTCGGCTCGCCACACCAGCCAGCGTCGGGCCTGCTTCATGATCTCCGGGACATCGGCGAAGGCGTCGTCAGCTATGCCAGGCTCTGAGCTCTGGAGGGAGTCGGGGATGGTGGGATTCATCGCTCGCCCCCCTTGCTGACCTTGTGCGGTTTGCCTGCGCCGAACGTCCCGGCCTGCTTTATGGACTCGAGCGCGTCGCCGAGGGCGCCTCCTTTCTGCGGCGTCAGGGTGTAGAGGGCGAACCTGTGGAGGTTCCCGGACTCGGTCGGCGCCGTCGTCCAGACGGTGTCGATGCGAAACCCAAGGCTGCGAAGCTCCAGGACGCGCTGCGCCGGGTGCGGGCAGTCGAGCCAGCGGCGGGCTTCAACAGTGGTCAGGGCGGCGAGGTGCAGGGCCTCAAGGATGCGTGCGCGTTGGGCCGATGCGCCGTTGCCCGGGTGACGGGCGGCGATGGCCTGGAGCAGCAATCGAGGGAGTCGCGCTGGCTCAGGGTCCTCTGAGCTGTCCCCACCGTCGTCGTCCTGGTGGTCGATGATGGTGGGTGCCGAGGTCCCAGCAGATCCGCCGGCCTCGGTGCAGTCGGTCGGCTTCTGGGGCTCGTTGATCGGTTCGTAGACCGTGAAGAAGGCGACCCCGCCACCTGTCCTCGGCTTGCAGTCAAGGCGCCGGCTGCAGCCCTTTGGTGGCCGCTCGCTGGAGTCGAACCAGGCGACAACGTGGGCGCGCTTGCCGCGACGATGGCCACGGGTGAGGGTGGTAGAATTGGCGCTGTCCGGGCGCTGGCTTTCGTGGTTTGAAGGCTGGCGCTTTTTCATTGCGCTGGAGCCTTTGGGGCGGCGGATCACTTTGGACCCCATTATGCAGTCGCCCCGGATTCATGCGTGCGACGCTCCAACCAGGCCTCCAGGTCTGCGCGGCGATACCGTACCTTGCGGCCGATCTTCAGATAGGGGAGGTTGTAGCGGCCCGTACTGCGCCAGACAGAGAGTGTGCCGGGAGAGACGTCAAGAAGCGCTGCTGCTGCAATATCGTCCAACAGATCGGGGTTGGGCGTAATGGCGGCCCGCGTGGTCCGGGCCGGCGTGTTGGTCTGAGTTTGCATGGTTCGCATCCGTGTAGTCCCGCTGTTGTGCGGTATGGGTGCGAACTTTGAATTAACAGTGATCCGAAAAAACCAATTGGCTGTTTATTTCCGAATTGGTTCTAATCGATCCGGCGGTCAAGTGCCAAGGGGATTTGCTTCAAAATGGTTGAGACCGTCCCAAGAGAGAGCTTTGCGCCGATCATCTCTGTTGCTTCAACGATCCGCTGTGCCGTCCCTCGCTCGGAATGGTTGATGTCCGCTTTTTCGCACAGCGCCGCAACCACGATCAGCGCGGAGTTGTACTTCTTGGTTTCGGAAGACTGGCGCGGAGGCGGGGGGGGCTGATCAATCCCACGTCCGATTGCATCGAGATCCGGGAGCTTGTCAGTACGCCAACCGAAGACGGAGTAAGGACTTCCTAACCCGCGAGCGACTTCCCGGGGGGGTAGGCCAATCCGGCCCCCGGCTTGCCATGCGTACTCAGCCGCCAGTGCATCAAGGGCGACGTGCCTTGCAGTCTCGTCGGCCAGCAGAAAGCGGCCGAAACGATCCCATGTGTAGATGCCATTTTCAACTGCGCTGGCCAGTGTTCCAACAGGGTACCCAAGTTCAAGAAGATCGCCGAGACGGACAAAGGGATTGCCATCATAGTCGTCCTCGTCCGGAGGAGTGTTTTGTGTATTCGTCATTGGAATATGGAGTGTCAGGCACGCCGCCTTGTGAAAGGGTGCGGCGTGCTTTTCCTATATCTCGCAGCGGTACTCAGGCAGCAACCGATGAGCCGGTAAGCTGAGCAAGAGCCTGGTCGAGCAGGTCGCGGGCTGCCCAGGCGGCATCCTGCAGGGTCTCCCGCTCATGCTCGCTGGGGTCGAAGGCCCCCAAGAGGCTGACGACAGCCTTTGCTTGCGCGAGGCTGCGGATGACTTGTTCGAGGTTGTTGTCCAAAATAGAGGTAGCCATGGGTGAAGTTCCTTTTCACGTTGTGGTCAGGGCCGTCAGGTGTTGCAGCACCTGGTCGGCCCGATTCGCCTGAAACCGTCAGGCAGCGGTGTTTATTCAGCTGGAGATCCGCGGCATGGCGCCCGGTCCTTCTCTTTCTGGGTAAGGCAGCTCAGACGGCCGAATGCTCTTTCAGCCACTCACGCAGCGCGTCATTCATTCGGGTTTGCCACCCAGCTCCGCCAGCCCTGAAGGCGGCGAGAACATCGCGATCAATCCGAATGGCGACCTGCTCCTTAGAGCCAGTTCCAGCTGGCCGGCCGCGACCCCGGCGGGCGGCTTCAACACCGGCGCGCAGCTCATCGTCAGTGGCCGGCCGGTCGTCTTCATCCTTACCGTCCCAGACATAATCCTGATCGTGAGTCAGGGTACGCACAGCGGACAGCACCTGATTACGGTTCATCGCATTCGTTTTCGAGCCAGGCATCGTACACCTCACGTTCTGGGCCGCTTGCGCGGCGAAAGCTGATAACTCGCGTGGTTTGGTCACGCTCGACATGAACCACCGTCAAAACGGCCAAGAAGCCCATCGCGTAGGACAACGATTGAACCCGGAGCTCACCGCCGCGCGTTACGGGAATGTCCAATCGAAAACGCGATTCCAGCACCTCACCCGCATCAAAAAAATCCAATCCATGCTTCGCAAGGTTGCTTTGGCGCTTTGCCTCATCCCAAGTGTAGGGTGGTTGCATTTATTTATTGTAGATGCGTTATTTTGACGGGTCAAGAATATTTGTCGATGCAATAATTGGGCTCAAGCAGCACGCAGCCCCGGCGCCCATCCCTCGCCCAGCTGCTTGATGCCGCAGCAAGGTGGTCAGGCTGCGCCTCGCTTCGTCGGCAGCGGTAGCACGGTCGCCCCTTCCTTCAGGCCGGCCGCCTCCAGCATCGCCGCGGTGGCGGTGTTCACTGACTGGCGAACCGGATCAAGGTCGAGGCGCGCATAGATGGCGGTGGCCTGATGCGTCTTGTGGTTCAGGCTCTTGCCGATGATCGACAGCGAGGCGCCGGTCTTCGCCTGCCAGCTGCCCAGGGTGCGGCGCAGGTCGTGAATCCGAAGATCGGTCATGGAGAAGTCGGCGGGGTTGATCTGGGCGTTCAGGGCTTCGGCGTGATACCGCTCCTCGGCGGGGGATAGTCCCTGCTCCAGCAGGGTATCGGCCTCCTGGCGGGCGGCATCATCCAGCTTGAGCGCTTCCAGCAGGCTGAGCAGGCTGGCGGTGCGCAGGATCGTCGACCACGCCCTTTTCGGCTCCACAAGGTGGCCAGTCTTCCCGGTGCCGGGGAAAACGAAGGGAGAGGTATCGGCGTGATCCTGGCGGGCGCGCAGCACCATGACGGCTTCGGGTGACAACGGGACGTTCTGCGGCGTGCCGTTCTTCGTGTTGCCGATGCGCCACACGGCACCGGGCAAATCGAGGTCACGCCAGGCCATCGCCTGCACATTGGAGCGGCGGGCGCCGGTCAGGAGAGACAGGAGGAAGTAATCGGATTGGCCGGATCTCGCAACGGCGTCGAGCAGGTGGGGTAGCTCATGGCTCTGTGCGAAGCGGTCCCGGTCAGTCGCGGGGTTCTTCTGGACACGGCTGGCCGGGTTCGGTCCGGAGAAGACTTCCTGGTCGATCATGTAGGTGAAGACCGACGACACAACGGCTATTGCCCGGTCCGCCTGTGCAGCGCTCTTGGCCGTGGTCTTCTTGTGGATCGCCTTCAGGTCGGTCCGCTGGATCTGGGACAGCTTCTTTGCCTTGATGGGGGAGAGGTACATCCGGAACACGTCTTGGTAGTCCCGCTTCGTGCGTTCCCCCAGGGGCGAGCCATCGCGCTTGCGCTTGCCGGTCAGAAAGTCGTCGAAGGCTTCGGCAAAGGTTGGCTCCTCACGGACCGCACGGCGGACCTTCGCCGGGCTCGCGCCGGTCTCGATCTCGGCGTTCACCGCTGCAGCCGCTGCACGGGCCTGCTCCACCGTCATGGCCGGGAATCGACCCAGGGTTATGCGTTCCGGTCCGCCACCCTTGGTGCGCCGGTACATGGAAAAGGTCTTGACCCCGCCGGACGTGACGCGCAACTGCAAGCCGGGCGTCTTGGTGTCGTGATAGGTCGCCCGCTCGCCTGCTGCCGGGAGCGGAAGTTCAGTGATCTTGGCCTTGCCAAAGAGAAACCGGGTCTTGTCGTTCATCACCTTGCCCCTGTGTGCTGATTGGTCTGGGGTTACGCTGGGGTTACGGTTCCGGTAAAAAACGAGCAAATTTCGTGTAACCCCGTTAAGGTGAGTATAGGGCGAAACCCTTTGTTTGTGCGGGTTAGTTAAGGTCGGGGCATCTAAATTAAGGTTGGAGCCTTCTAATTCGTAATGCGAAGGTCACCAGTTCGATTCCGGTCAGCGGCACCAACAGAAAAAGCACTTAGGCCAACTCTTCGGGGTTGGCCTTTTGTTTTTTGGCGCACGCAACGGAGAGGCCGTATTCCGTGGCTGCCTGCCACATGAATACGGCCTCGCATGGGATGGACTGCTTTCCGGCTATCTGGTTGCTGGCACCTTGCGGCCCTTGCCCCCGGATCCGGAAGAGCCCCGAAACTTGCAGGTGCTCAGGCCGTCAATTCAAGCAGCTTGCCAAAGGCGGTGGCGAACTGGGCGAGGCCTTCTTGCTGGAGGCGTTCGCCCAGCACGTTCAGGTCGATACCCTGGGCGTCCAGGGCAGCAATGTGGGCGCTGGCTGCATCAATCTCGCTGGCCACGGTGTTGCCGCTCACCACGCCGTGATCCAGGAAGGCGGCGAGGGTGGCGTCGGGCAGGGTGTTGACGGTTTCCGGGCCGATCAGTGGTTCGACGTACATCAGGTCGGGGTAGGCCGGGTTCTTGGTGCCGGTGCTGGCCCACAGCATGCTCTGGGGGCGTGCGCCCCGGGCGGCGAGGGCGGCAAAGCCGGCGCCGTGGAAACGGGCCAGGTAGTGCTGGTAGGCCTGGCGGGCGAGAGCGACGCCAGCCTTGCCGCGCAGGGCCAGGGCGGCGTCGCTGCCCTTTTCTTCGAGAAGCTTGTCCACCAGGGTTTCCCAGCGGGACAGGAACACGCTGGCGACCGAGCGCACCTTGCTCACATCACCACCCCTGGCGGCCAGGGCCTCCAGGCCACGCTGGTAGGCGCCGGCCACGGCATCCACGTGGGCGAGGGAGAACATCAGGGTGACGTTGAGGCTGAGTCCTTCGCCGGTCAGGGTCTCAATGGCGCGGATGCCGGCCGCGGTGGCGGGGACCTTCACCAGCAGGTTGTCCCGGGCCACGGCGGCGCGCAGGCGGCGGGCCGCCGCGACGGTACCGGCGTCATCGTCGGCGAGGGCCGGCGAGACTTCGAGGCTCACGTAGCCGGCGTCGCCCTGGCTGGCATCGAACACCGGCCGGATCACGTCGCAGGCACGCTGGACGTCTTCGATGACCAGGCGCTCGTAACGCTGCTCGGCGCTCAGGTTCTCGCCGCGCATGGCGTCCAGAGCCGGGCGGTAGTCTTTTCCCTCGGCGATGGCCTTGTGGAAGATCGCCGGGTTGGTGGTCACGCCGGCCACGCCCTGCTCGATATGCCGGGCAAGGTGACCTTCATTGATCAGGGAGCGGGAGAGGTTGTCGAGCCAGATTTGCTGGCCGGCAGCGCGAGCGGCTTGGATCGGATTCATGGACGAAGAACCTGGAGGCGATGATGGGTGGAATGAGCCTGACATTCTGGCGGAATCGGCAGGGGGATGAAAGGAAGTTCGTCAGGGCGGCGGCCAGTGGATCTCGAAGTGGCCAGGCTCGCCGGTGGGCCGGGCAGCACCCCCTGCGATCGACGGCAGACGGTTGAGGAACTCGGGTTCTCCCTTGAGGCTGCCTTTGAAGCTGGGCGTGCGGCCAGGCGCTGCCTCGCCGCTGCCGTTGGCGATCACGTCGCCAGCAAGGGTGCGCAGCGTGTAGCGGAAGTGTCCGTCCCGGGCCGTAAGCTGAATCTCGTAGTCGCCGAACCTGCGCCCGGGGAAAAGCGCGGCGCGGGCACCGCGCCAAAGCACGCGGGCTTCGCCGCTGCAGGCGCCGTTGGGGGCGCAGTGCCAACGCGGTGCAGCGATGCTCAGGTCGCCTTGCCAGCCGGCCCGGGCAACCGGGTGAGGGATCGGCGTGAGGGCGGCGTCGGCGGGGGCGTGGAGTGTCAGGTCGGTTACATCCAGCCCTGCGATGCCGGCCTCGATGCGTCCGATCGGCGTGCCACTGCTGGAGAAGGTCCAGGCCGCCGCGAGCCGCGCGAGGGCGCCAATGTCGAAATCCCAGGCCACGGGCAGCCAGGGCGACAGGCTGCGACCGCTCGCGTCACGGCTCGCCAGGATGCCACGGCCCTGCCATAGGGTGCCTTCGGCGCGTTGCAGGCGCAGGCCCTCGGCGGTGAAGTGGGCCAGCAGACCGTCCACCAGGCTGGCCGGCGCCTTGACCACCAGAAAGCCCAGGCCCAGGGCCAGCAGGAGAAGCAGCTTCCTCAGCATCGCCGCTCAGGGGCTCGCCGGGCTGGCCAGCACAGCATCCACGCTGGCCAGACTGCCCTGGCGCTGGATCTCCATGCGCACTACGCGCAGACCCTGGTCCTTCTGGAGGGTGGCGAGCCAGGCTACCAGCGCGTCGAAGCGGGCCTGCCCCTTCAGGTGCAAGCCTTCGCCGCCGCCCTGCACGCCAATCTCCAGACCGCGACTCTTTGCCGATGCCTGAACCGCCGCGAGCAGCGCAGGGCCGTCGGGGTGGGCGGCTTGCGGCGCGGCGCGCAGGCGGTTGATCTCGGTGGCGGCCTCCTGGACCTGGTTCAGGCTGGCTTCGGCGCGAGGCAGCCTGCGTGCCAGGCGCTGCCCTTCGGCGCGGCTCCAGTCGAGCAGGCCGACCGCCGCGCCAATCGTCACGACGGTCGCGGCGATCATTACCAGCCGCTGCTCCCGCGGGCTGATGGCCTGCCAGTGGCTGTGGAGATGGGCGATCGGGCCGGATACGGCTTTGCGGGGGGCGTTCATTGCAGATTCTCCTGGCGCAGCAGCAGGTGTGTGGCGCTGCCTTCCTGGCGCAGGTTGGCGAGCAGGCCACGGCTGGCCAGCAGCCCGACCAGGGCCTCGGCACGGGCGGCAGCGGGGCCGCTCAGGGTCAGGTCGAGGCGGCCTTCTTCAAAGCGCAAGGCGGCGATGCCATCGGTGGCGTCGGTGCCCAGGGCCTCGGCGGCCTGGGCCAGCAGGGCCAGGGCGTCGTCATCGCGGAGCAGGCCATGGCGGGCCCGTTCGACGTTCAGTTGCTGGCGCATCTGGGCGGCAGGGGCGACCACCGGTGCATTGGGGAAGGCGCTGCGATAGACCCTTTCGATACGCGATTCGAAACCGCCCAGAACATGTCGCTGCCACAGCACCTCACCCACATTGGTGGCCAGCCAGAGGCCCAGTGCAGCCATCGCCAGCAGGGCGGGGGCGCGCAGTCGGCCGATCCACGCCGCGCCCTGGTCGCGGCCGGCGAACTCGCCGTGGAGCAGGTTGGTGGCCTGGCGCTCGTTTCCCTGCCACCACAGGTAGGGCGCGGCGGGGCGCAGGCTCAGGCCGCTTTCGGCCTGGGCGGCAGCGAGGTCGAGGGCGGGGCTTCCCGGGGCAGAATGCACGTCGACTTGGGCAGGGGCGGCGTTGGCTGCCCGGGCGCTGGCGGCCTGGGCGGCCAGCAGCGGAATCAGGATGTCCCGGTCGAGAGCCAGCCCGGCGCCCGTGCCGGTGCGCAGGATGGCGCCTTCGGCGCACAGGCTGAGATGCCAGGCTGCGTCGTCGGCTGGGGCGCTCTGCAGTTCGGCCACGATCCGCCGAGGCACTCGCCCGATGGCAGCGAACTGGGCCATCAGGTTGCGCAGGCGCTCCCGGGAGATGACCAGCACGCCGGCCAGGTCGCGCTCGCCATCATCTGCGGGGCGACGGTGGCTGAGGGTGAGGTGCTGGGTGTCCGGGTCCTTCAGCAGCCGGTCTTCAAGGGCGTAACTCAACAGGCGCGGCAGGTCACGGCGGGCGCCGCGGGGCAGCAGCACATCCAGCCACAGGCACTGGGCGCCGGTCAGCACAACCGTGCATTCGTCGGCGGCCGGCCAGTGGCGGGGGGCGGAGTGCCCTTCGGAGAGGGGCTGGCCGTCGGGCCCGAGGAGCACCCAGGCACATTCGGGGCGGGTCGGCCAGTGTTCGTCGATGGCAAGGAGGAGGCGGGTCATAGCAGTTTCTGCCAAACGATGGTGGACCATTTCTGGCCCGTGGGGCGGTACAGGAGGACTTCCATGCGCACCATGGATACGCCGAAACGGGCGCGGCCGGTGGCCAGGAAGTGACGGCTCTGGACGTCCAGGCTGGTGGTGTTGGCAGGGAGGTTGCGGTTCTCGAGCCAGGCATCGACGCTGGCCACGCTGGTGAACCAGGCCCGGCTGCGTTCGACGGCCATGATGCGGGCGGTGTCCAGGGGCAGGTCGGCAATGGCCGCCGCCAGCACCTCCGGCGGGGCCGTGTTGACGTTGATCAGGCTGTCGCTGCCCGGCAGGGCGGCCACGAAGGGGGTCAGGCGGGCCACCAGAGCGGGGCTGAAACCGCGCACTTGGGTCAGTTCTCCAACGCTGGCCAGCGGCCCGTTGGCCGGGCTGCGGGGAGGTTGCTGGGTGCTGTACCAGGAGGACTCGGCGCCGCCCGGAAGGGTCGGGCTGTCATTCCGGTCGAGCCAGTCGATCAAGGCGTTGGTGAGATCCAGGGCTTCGGAGTCTCCCACCCCAAGCAACTTCAGCAGACGCAGGAACTGGTCCCGCTCCTGCAGTGTGGGGCCATCGATCTGGACCAGCTTGTTGAGGTTGATGCGACCGGACAGATCCTGCAGCTCACCGCTGACTTCGCCTTCTTCCACCGGCGTCGGCGGCACCTTCACGGCCCAGGCCTCGCCCAGGTGGTCCACGTTGTTGCGGCTGACATCTTCGGCCAACACGTTGCGCGCCCAGTCCACAGCGCCGCGCGCCAGCTGGCGGGCCTGGGCCTGGTCGTGACGACCGACCACCTGATCCATGGCCACCCCCAGGTCGCCCACGGCAGCGGCGGCGATGCCGGCGACGAGGGCCACGGTGAGCAGCGCGAGGATCACCGCCGCGCCCCGTTGGGGGCCGGCAGTGGCAGGAGAGTGCATAGGGCGGGAGCTCATCAGCGCAGGGCGATCAGCCGCGTGAGGGTGCCCACGTCGGCCAGGTCGAGTTCAAGGATGATGGCGTCGGGCAGCAGGCTGCGGCGGTCTGCCGGGGGCCAGGCGTCGGTCCGCACGTTGTCGAGCAGGAAACGCCAGCGCATGCCGCGCACGCCGTCGAGCAGGGGATCGACGCTGGGCTGGCCGAGGGCCTCGCGGCCGCTCCAGCGCAGCCATTCGAGGCGCCCGTCCACCAGGCGGAAGCCCACCCGGCGCACACCCCGGGCATCGTCAAGGCGCAGGAACTGGAGCTCCGGCCCGCCGCTGGCCGTGCGGCCGAGGATCATGCCCGGTGCGGCCAGGCTGGCGCCTTCACTTGGAAGGCTGGAAGCGGATGCGGCAGGGGAGACGACCTGCTGCAGATCGGTATCGATGCGCTGCATGCTGCGGCCGATGGCCCGCCAGCGCTCGAAGCCCGCCTCCAAGTGGGTGCGGCTGGTGGCCACTTCGGCGAGCCCGCGGTAAGACAGGACACCCAGCACCGCAAAGATGGCCAGGGCCACCATCAGCTCGATCAGGGTCAGGCCGCGCTGGGCCGGGGCGGCGCGTTTCATCGCAGGGGCCGGGCCACGTAGCCGGTAAGCCGGGCGATGGCGTGGGTGTCGGATTCGGGGGCGAAGACGCTCACGTCCACCCGGCGGAACAGGGGGTTGGCGGTGGTCTTGACCTCTTCGCGCCAGCGGTAGGTTCGCCCGGCTTGATCGGCTGTACCCTCGTTGGTGCCGGCGCCGGGCCAGGCGCCGGTCGCGCGAAGCTCTGCCAGACGGTTCTCGGCCACCCAGTCGCCCACCATGCGTTCGCGCAGCTCGGCGGCGCTCTGGGCAGTAACGCCCATGGCGCGGAAGGCGGCGGTCAGGGCAATGGCCAGGATGGCCAGGGCAACCAGGGTTTCCAGCAGGGTGAAGCCGCGGGCGCGGCCGGGCTGCCGCCTCATGAGGCGGTCCGGCCCGGCATCTGCAGCAGCACCTCGCCATTGGCCTTGCCGGTCAGGCGGGCTTCGCCGCCGGGGGTGGTGACGCGCAGCTCGTATTCCGGCGCCTGGGAGCCGAACTGCAAGCGGGTGGCGCTGGTCTCGCTGCCCCCTTCCAGGCGCAGCCCAGCCCAGGCCAGCCCCGCGGGAAAAGCCTTTTCGGTGAACACCGGCGGGTCGTTGAGGGGGCGCCAGTTGTCGTCGGGGTCGAGGGCCGAGAAGCGGTAGCCGTCGGAGAGCAGTTCCAGGGCAATCGGCCGGCCACGCACGATGGCCCGGTCGGCGGTGGCCTCGAGAACCAGGCGCAGGCGCTTGAGGGCTTGGTCGGCATCACGTCCGCGCAGGCTGTCCAGGCCGATGCTCAGGCCGGTGGCCATGATGCCCATGATCACCAGCACGACCATCACCTCGATGAGGGTGAAGCCGGTGCTGCGCCGCCGTCGGGGCGCGGTGTTCATGGGACGGAAAAGCACTACAGGCTCCAGGAGCCGATGTCGGCGTCGAAGCCTTCACCGCCGGTGACACCGTCAGCGCCGAAGCTCATCACATCCACCTCGCCCTTGAGGCCGGGCATGACGTACTGGTAGGGCTTGCCCCAGGGGTCGAGGGGCAGCTTGTCCAGGTAGGACTTCCAGTTCTCGGGGACCGGGGCGGTGGTGGGCTTGGTGACGAGGGCCTGCAGGCCCTGTTCGCCGCTGGGATAGCGGCGGTTGTCGAGCTTGTAGAGCTTGAGGGCCTGCATGATGGCCGAGATATCCTGGCGCGCGGCAACGACCCGGGCTTCGTCCGGGCGGCTCATGACCTTGGGCACCACCAGCGCGGCCAGCACGCCGAGGATGACGATCACGACCATCACTTCGATCAGGGTGAAGCCGCGGCTGCGGCGCAGGGTCTTGAGCATTGTGGTTTCCTTATTTCATCAGGGTGTTGATTTCGATGATGGGCTGCATCACGGCCATCACGATGAGCAGCACGAAGCCACCCATGGCCAGCAGCAGGACGGGCTCGAGCAGGGCGGTGAGGGTGGCGGTGCGGTTTTCCAGTTCGGCCTGCTGCAGTTTGGCGGCCCGGTCGAGGAGCTCGTCGATGCGGCCGGTGGCCTCGCCGTTGGCCAGCATGTGGATCAGCAGCGGCGGAAACTGGCGGCTGGCACCGAGGGCCTTCGACAGGGGCTGGCCTTCGCGCACCCGCTCGGCGGCCACGCCCACCGCATCGGCCAGGGGCAGACGGCTGATCACCTGGCGGCCGGCCTCCAGCGCGGCCAGCAGGGGCACGCCGCTCCCGGCCAGGATGGCCAGGGTGCTGGCAAAGCGGGTGGCGTCGAGGGTGCGCAGATGGCGGCCCAGTACCGGCAGGCCGAGCAGCCAGGCATCCCAGCGGCGGCGCACGCTGGTGTCGCGCAGGGCCGCACGGCCGGTGAAGAAGGCACCGGCCAGGGCCAGCACCATCAGCCAGCCCCATTCCCGCAGCAGGGTGCTGACCAGGATCAGGCTGCGCGTGAGCAGGGGCAGGGCCTGCTTGCCCTGCTGGAAGACGGACACCACCTGGGGCACCACATAGGTCATCAGGCCGACGATGACCAGCACGGCCACCCCTGCGACGATGGCCGGGTAGAGCAGGGCCTGGAGGGTCTTGGTGCGCAGGGCGTGGCTGCGGTCCAGATAGTCGGCCAGTTGGTTCATGACCTTGGCCAGCTCGCCGGATTTCTCGCCCGCCGCCACCGAGGCCCGGTACAGGGTGGAGAAGGCCTGGGGATAGCGGTCGAGGGCGGCGCGCAGGCTGTAGCCGGCCAGGATCTCGGAGCGCACGCCGGCCAGCAGCTGTCGGGTGCCCTCGGTCTCGGCTTGCTCGATGAGGGCTGCCAGGGCCTGCTCGACGGTCAGGCCGGAGGCCAGCAGGGTGGCCCACTGGCGGGTCAGCAGGGTGAGGTCGGCATCCCGGAGCTTGCGCCGGACCGTCTTGTTGCCGGTGGCACCGTGGGCCACCGACGCCACTTCCAGCGGATAGAGGCCGCGTTCGCGGAGCAGGCCGCGGGCGGCCTTGCCGGTATCGGCTTCGAGGACACCGGCGGCTTCCTTGCCGGCAGCGTCGAGGGCGCGGTAGCGGAAGGCGGTCATTCGCGGGTAACGCGGAGCAGTTCTTCGGCCGAGGTCTGCCCGTTGGCGAGCAGGCGCAGGCCGTCGTCACGCAGGCTGCGGGTGCCGTTGGCGATGGCGTGGGCGCGCAGTTGGGCTTCGCCGGCGCCGGTGTGGATCAGGCGCTGGAAGGTCTCGTCGGCGACGATGAGTTCGTAGATGCCGCTGCGCCCCGCGTAGCCGGTACGGGAGCATTCCGGGCAGCCGGTGGCGTGCCACAGCTGCGCCGGGGTGTCCGGCCCGATCAGCTCGCGATCGGCCGCGCTGCTGGGGCTGGCGCTGCGGCAGGCGGTGCACAGCTTGCGCACCAGGCGCTGGGCCAGCACGCCACGCAGGGTGGAGGCTAGCAGGAAGGGCTCGACACCCATGTCCACCAGTCGGGTGACGGCCGAGGCAGCGTCGTTGGTGTGCAGGGTGGCCAGCACCAGGTGGCCGGTGAGGCTGGCCTGCACGGCGATCTGGGCGGTTTCCAGGTCGCGGATCTCACCGATCATGATCACGTCCGGGTCCTGGCGCAGGATGGCGCGCAGGGCCTTGGCGAAGCTTAGCTCGATGCGCGGATTGACCTGGATCTGGCCGACGCCGGGCAGGTCGTACTCGACCGGATCCTCGACGGTGACGATGTTGCGGCGCTTCGCGTCCATGCCCTGCAGGGCGGCGTAGAGGGTGGTGCTCTTGCCCGAGCCGGTGGGGCCGGTGACGAGGAGGATGCCGTGGGGCTCCTTGAGCAGCTCGGCGAAGGGCCTCACGGTGTCGCTGGCCATGCCCAGGCTGTCCAGGCTGCGCTGGCCGCTGCCCTTGTCGAGCAGGCGCAGCACAATGCGCTCGCCGTGGGTGGTGGGCAGGGTTGAGACACGCACGTCCACCTGGCGGCCGGCCAGGCGCAGGGCGATGCGGCCATCCTGGGGCAGGCGCTTTTCGGCGATGTCCAGGCTGGCCATGATCTTGATGCGCGAGGCCATGGCGGCGTGGAGGGCCCGGTGAGGTTGGGCCACGTCCACCAGCACGCCGTCGCGGCGGAAGCGCACCACCGAATTGCGCTCGTAGGGCTCGATGTGGATGTCGCTGGCCTGCTGGCGCACCGCCTGGGTGAGCAGCGCGTTGATCATGCGGATGATCGGCGCGTCGTCCTGGGTGTCGAGGAGATCCTCCACCGTCGGCAGCTCGGTCATCAGCTGGGTGAGATCCACCTCCTGGCCCACGTCGGCGACCACCTCGGCGGCGTTGTCGTCGGTGCCGGAGTAGGTCTCGGCGAGGCGTGCTTCGAAGGCGGCACGGCCTATGCATTCAATCTGCAGCGGCAGCCCCAGGCTGCGCCGCACTTCGGCCACCGCCGTCAGGTCGGCCCCTTCACGCATGACCACCTCGGCGTGCTCGCTGCCCAGGGCGGCCACGAGGATGCCATGGGCCTTGGCGAAGGCGTAGGGCAGGGCGGGGGCGCTCATGGGGTGTAGGTGGGCCCGGCCTGCTGGGGCACGTGCGGGACCACCTGGGGTGACGGGGGCAGGGGCTCTTGCGGGCGGTTGTAGGGCACTGCCGGCGGCGGGCTGCCTGGCGGCGGGAGTTGCGGCGGGTTGGTCTCGCCACGCATCAGCGCATCGGCCCTGTCATTGGCGCGCTGCTGCCCGATCACGTAGTTGTAACGGTCGGCGGAGATGCCCTGGATGCTGGCCGCGTCACGCAGGATGACCGGGCGCAGGAAGACAATCAGGTTGGTCTTGCCGCGCTTGCGCGAGTCGTAGCGGAAGAACTGGCCGAGATAGGGAATGTCGCCAAGCAGCGGGACTTTCTCCTGGCCGCCGCTGTAGGTGTCTTCCACCAGGCCACCCAGGGCGATCATGGCGCCGTCGTCCACCAGCACGGTGGATTCGATGGAGCGCTTGGTGGTAGTGGGGCCGGTGGTGCTGGTGGCGGTGGAGTCGATCACCGAGGAGGCTTCCTGGTAGATCTGCAGGCGCACCGTGCCGCCTTCCGAGATCTGCGGCTTGACCTTCAGGGTCAGGCCCACGTCGCGGCGCTCGACGGTGGTGAAGGGGTTGGCGGTAGCCGTGTTGCCGGTGGTGGCATAGGTGCCGGTGACAAAGGGCACGTTGCGGCCGACGACGATCTTGGCCTCCTCGTTGTCCAGGGTGACGAGGTTGGGTGTGGACAGGATGTTGGCCTTGGTGTCCGACTCGAGGAAGCGGGCCAGCATGTTGAGGTTGGCGATCTCGCGCCCGCCGACAGTGATGGTGCCGCCACCCAGCAGCAGGTTGAGACCGTTGCCGGGGAGGGCGGTGGAGCTGCTGGAGGCCAGGCTGGTGGCCAGGTTGAGGATGTTGTTGCCGCCGCTGTTGAAGGTGGTGCCGCCGAAGGCGGTGGTCGAGCCAAGCTTGCCGGCCTGCCACTGGATGCCGATCTCGGCGGCCCGCTCGGTGCTGACTTCGGTGATCAGGGCTTCCACATAGACCTGTGCGCGGCGCCGGTCGAGCTGGTCGATGACCTTGCGCACGTTGTTGTAGATGGCGTCCGGGGCGGTGATGATCAGGGCGTTGCTCATCGGGTCGGCCTGGACGATGCCGTTGCCGGTGGCCCCCATGCCGGTGCCGGAGGTGCTGCTATTGCTGCTGCCGAAGGACGAGGTGCTGCCGACACCGCTGCTGCTGCCGGTGGAGGTGCCACTGCTGCTGCCCGTGGAGGTGGGGGCGAAGCTGCTGCCGGATGTGCTGCTGCCGGTGCTGCCCTGGCCGGTGTTGCCGGCTTCGCCGGAGAGTACCGCGCGCAGGGTTTGGGCGACCTTGGTCGCTTCGGCGTTCTTCAGGTACACCACGTGGATGTTGCCGGCGGCACCAGGCTGGTCCAGGTTGGCCACCAGCTGGCGCACGGCGTTGAGCTTGGAGGGGTTTTCGGAGCGAACCAGCAGGCTGTTGGTGCGCGGGTCGCCGATTACCGAGACGCGCTGGCTGGCGTCACCGCCGACACCGGGCGTGCCGCCGACATTGCCGCTACCGGTGTCGTTGAGCAGGCGATTGACCGTTTGGGCGAGGTCGAGTGCCGAGGCATGCTTGAGGTTGATGACCCGCATGTCGCCCTGGGGGACGTCGATGGATTCGATGATGCGGGCAATGCGGCCGATGTTCTCGGCGTAGTCGGTGACTACCAGGGAGTTGTTGCCCGGGTAGGCGGTGACGGTGTTGTTGGGGGACACCAGGGGGCGGATCACCGGCACCAGCTGGGAGGCCGATTCGTGATGCAGGGTGAACACCTGGGTGGTCAGGCGGTCACCGCCGCCAGCGCCCTGGCCCTTGCCCACCGGCACGGCATGCAGCTTGGCATCGGCCTCGGGAACGATCTTGGTAACGCCCTGGCCCTCGATGGCCGCGTAGCCCTGCAGACGCAGGGCCGAGAGCAGGATGGAGTAGCTCAGGTTGCGCGGCACCGGGCGCGCCGTGACGATGTTGAGGGTGCCCTTGACCCGCGGGTCCACCACGAAGTTGCGTCCCGAGATCCGGGAGATGGCCTGGATCACTGCGCCGATCTCGGCATTCACGAAGTTGAGGGACACCGTCTCGCCGGTGCCCGCTTCGTTGGCCAGGGCCGGTGCGGCCGGCAGGGCGAGGGGCAGGGCGACGGTGGTGGCGAGACAGGCGGCAAGAAGCCGGCGGGCGAACCCCGGGTTGCAGCGGGCGTGTTTCATTGGCTGGGGACGGGTTGGACCTGAAAGCCGGCGGGAAGGCCGATGGGAGAGGGGCGCGGGCCCGAGTCCGGTGCTTCGGTATTGTTTTCGGTGAAGGATGAGGGCTGCAGCTGGGGCAACTGGGCGATGCCGGCCGGCAGGGGGGGGCTGCTGCCGGGTGCGCCACCGACGCTGCCCCGCTCGGTGAGGCGGACGGTCTGGCGCGCGGCACCGCCGGTGGTGATCTCGATGCTCTCGGCCGATACCCGGGCAAGACGCACACCGGGCTGGAACTCCTGGCCCTCGACGATGCCCTGCTGGGGGCCGCCATCGACACTCAGTACGGCCCAGCCCGGGCGGCCGCCACTTCCCGTCACCACCGCCTGCAGGGCGTAGCGGCTGGGGGCGGCGATAGCCATCCCGGCAGGGCCGGCGCCCTGGGCAGCGTTGCCCATCAGGTGTCGGCTGGCAATGGCCTGGGCGGCGAGCTGGGGGTCGCTGGGGCTGACTACCGGCAGTGCCGGGGGGCGTGGGGCGCTGAAACGCCAGAACAGATCGGCTCCCACCCAGGCCGTGACGGCCAGCGCCGCACCCCAGGCAAGCGCGGGGCCGATGCGCATGGCGAGCTGCCAGTTCAGGCGGGTTGGATCGAAACGGTCGGCGAGCTTCATCGGGGGCACGGCACAAAAGGCCGACAATCTTAGCCGGCCTGTGTTACGGGCGAAAGCTCCGTTTTGTCGCGGCGTGTTTGCGTGCCCTGCCGACAGCAAGCGAATTGCTGTCGCCCTGGGGGCGCGTGCCGCTGATGGAGGCAATCCGCCTGTCGGTACTGCCGTTGCAAACCTTGTTCCCGGCGCCATGGGCTGTGCCACACCTGAGTCAGATTGCTCCGGCGTCACGGCGGGTCACGAGGGTGGCCGGGAGGGCCGCCTGCCAGCCCAGGGCATCCACCACGCGGGCGAAGTCCCCGTCGAGGGGGGCGAGCATATCCAGGGGCTGTCCGCTGACGGGGTGGACCAGTTGCATCCGGGCACACGCCAGCAGCATGCGCTGGCAGCCGAAGAGTTCCTGGAACAGACGGTTGTGGCGGCCCTTGCCGAAGGTGGCATCGCCGATGATCGGGTGGGCGATGTGCTTGAGGTGACGGCGGATCTGGTGACGGCGTCCGGTAAGGGGGCTCAGTTCGACCAGGGCGTAGCGGCTGGTCGGGTAGCGGTCGACGGCATGGGGGAGTTCGCAGGTGGCCAGACGCCGGAAGTCCGTGATGGCGTCCTGAGCGTCGTCGGCGCTGCGGCTGCCAACCCATTCGGCGTCGTCCCGGCGGCGGGTGAGCGCATGGTCAATGCGCCCCTGCTCGGCCGGGTGGCCGCGCACCACGGCCAGGTAGGTCTTGCTCACTTCCTGGCGTTCGAACTGGCCGCCCAGGTGGCGGGCACTGTCCTTGTCCAGCGCAAAGACCAGCACGCCGGAGGTGCCTCGGTCGAGCCGGTGGGCGGGGTGGACGTGACGACCGAGCTGGTCGCGCAGCAGTTGCACGGCAAAGCGGGTTTCATGACGATCCAGCTCGCTGCGGTGGACCAGCAGGCCTGAGGGCTTGTGGATGGCGACCATGTGGTCGTCCTGATAGAGGATGGGCAGCATGGGCGGAATGGTAACCGCGGATGGTGCTAGGGTGCGCCGCCTATGGAGAGGGCTGCTCTGCGGCATGTTGCAGTGAACCAAGTGCTACGGGCTGAGTCATACTCGCCCTATGCAGAATACCTTTACCGTCTCTCCGGACAGCGTGCTGGCGTGCATCCACGCAGCGCTTCCCCCTCAACGCCATAACCAGCGGAACCTGCCCGGGCTGGCGAAGCGTTTGTCCAATCTTGTGCTGGCCGAGCATCTTCCGGATCGTCTGGATGCCTGGCGTTCAATGACTGCCTGGCTTTCCGGCGGATCCCTGTGGAACGACGTCTATATTGACTCCGCTGACGTGCACGGGTCGGCGACCCAGCGTTTTGCCGTGCTGATGGATGTTTTGGCGGCCAATCCGGCGCTGGCAGCGGCCGTTCGCGGCGCGCTGCGCTGCATCCTCGAGGAAACCGAGGGCGCCAACCTGTTTGGCGAGGTCGGCATCCCCAGCGACCGGGGCTTCCTGTCGGAGTTCGGCGACCGCCTCACGTCCAAGCTGATTCCCTCGCCCCGGGACGATCACGACCTCGGGCACCTGATGAGCCGCAGCTACCAGAGCCGGCGTGACCTGACCCTGATCCGCGGGCTGCAGCCCTCCACCTTGCAGCGCGCGGTGGACATCCTGTTTCCGGCAGATGCACCGGAGATGACTGCGGCCATGGAGTGCGCCATGGCGGATGGCTTCCGTCTGCTCCTCGCCCGGGTGCAGGGCCAGGGGCTGTCCCTCAAGCTGCGGGCCCGCAGCCAGCCCGGGCCGGTGGCCCGGTCGCCGTTCAAGCGTCTCGCCGATAGTGGCGAGAACCTGCTGTGTGCGTGGG